>MGSF01000076.1 GCA_001798715.1 Deltaproteobacteria bacterium RIFCSPLOWO2_02_FULL_50_16
ACACGGTAAACCTCCTTTTAGAGCCTGTTAGTCTCAAGTCCGTTGAAGGACTTGAGGCGTTACAGGCTTTTATCCCGACTCGTTTCAAAGAAACGAATCGGGGTTAAAAATTAAATTGTTACTAACAGTCCCGAAATTGTATAGACATTTGGGAACTGTTAGTATTACAGGACCGGCTGTTAGCCCTATTGGGCTGTCCATATTATTTCGGTCCTGTTAATAATTTAATTCTTCATCTCGTCCCAAATCTATTTTTCTGCACCGTTTCGCTCCCGCGAAACGGTGCGGCGACGTACAGTCTCCGCAAACTTAACTCTTATCTTGGTACCAACTCGCTCCCTTCGCGCCTCTGGCGCTTCAGGGTCTCAGCGCTCTGCGCTGGGATCGTTCGTTGGTACAGCACTTTTCTACACTTTGCGGCGACGTACAGTCTCCGCCAAGTGTGAAAAGTGCTGAGCCGACACGCGGAATCGAACCGCGGACCTTCTCCTTACCATGGAGATGCTCTGCCAACTGAGCTATGTCGGCGCAAATTAATCTCCTTGCCCCATCTCGTTTCACGAGACGAAACCAGCTCTCGTACGATTTGCGTGCGTTCTCCGAAGGAGAACCCTATAACACCCACTTCCTTACACTGTCCCGTGAAGCCGTTTGGTTTCGACGAGTTCAACGAGGAAGAAACCATTACGGATTCACGCACCGTTTCGCCCATCGCGCCTCGTATCGCATCTCTGATGCTTCAAATGCACTTGAGCACTGCGAAAGTGCTGGCGCTTCGACGTAGTCGTCCCAGCACTCTGTGCTGGGGTTGTTCAACGGTGCCAGCTTCCGTAAGATTTGCGTGCGTTCTCCGAAGGAGAACCCTATAATACCCACTTCCTTACACTGTCCCGCAAAGCGGGACGCCGGCGTAAAGCCGTCGCAAATTGATCTCCTCGCCCCGTCTCGTGAAACGAGACGGGACCAGCTCTCGTACGATTTGCGAGGACGCAGGATCCTCGCAAATCAACGGAAGCTGGGAGCGGGAGACGAGGTTCGAACTCGCGACCCTCAGCTTGGAAGGCTGATGCTCTACCAACTGAGCTACTCCCGCAAATCCGTTCGGTTTCTGCAAGCCTAGCGTCCCGAAGTCAGAGACTTCAGGACCTGATGGGCCAGAGGCCCTGATCCGAGCAAGAAACCGTTACGGATTTGCGTCCCACATGCTTCATAATTACAAGCATGTGGGACGCGTGGCCTTCTTCGCGGCACCGATTCGCTCCCGCGAAACGGGGCCTTATTCCGTACGCCTTGCGCCGACGTAAAGTCGTCGCAAGGCTACGGAATAAGGTGGAGGGAGAAGGATTCGAACCTTCGAAGGCATACGCCGGCAGATTTACAGTCTGCTCCCTTTGGCCTCTCGGGCATCCCTCCAGCAGTTCGTTAGTTTTGCGGCGATCTTGCATCGACGCAAAACTTATGAACTGCTGGTCCTCAGCCGAAGGCTGAGGGCCCGGAAGTCAAACGAATCACTCCCCACCAGATCTTACTAACAGTCTCAAAATTGTATAGACATTTGGGGACTGTCAGTATTACAGGACCGGCTGTTAGCCCTATCGGGCTGTCCATATTATTTCGGTCCTGTTAATAGTTAACTTTTAAAAAAACTTTTTTGTCCCGTGAAGCCGTTTGGTTTCGACGAGTTCAACGAAGAAAAAACCATTACGGATTCACGCACCGTTTCGCTTCCGCGAAACGGTGCCAGCTTCCGTAAGATTTGCGCCGGCGTAAAGCCGTCGCAAATCAACGGAAGCTGGGAGCCGACGCCCGGAATCGAACCGGGGACCTACTGATTACAAATCAGTCGCTCTACCTACTGAGCTACATCGGCGTGCATCATTTTCCAAATTACTGCACCGCCTCCTGAAAAAAAATAAACTCTTCCCTCGCGACCGGATCGTTAAAAAAACAAATTGCATCACAGCGACCTAGTCCATTGGAATTATTACAGTCTTCGAGCTTTGGTAAACCCTTTAATTTTGAAAATCGAAAAAGCCGTGGATATATAATGGCATTCCCAACAATTGTCAATAAGTTTTGTCAAGAAGGTTTGTGGATTTTTTCCAACAGTTTTAAGGACTTAAAGATCTCGTACATTCCAATGGCCCCGGCGACAGAGGCATTGAGTGACTGAATCCATCCCATCGTTGAAAATGTAAGTAAAAAGTCACATTTTTCCTGAACAAGTCGCCGAATCCCCTTCCCCTCACTCCCCACGACCAGGGCCACCCGGTCTCCGAATTCTTGCTCGGAAAAATCCCCTCCCCCCTGGGGCACTAATCCATAAATCCAAAATCCTATTTCCTTCAAAAAATCAATGGTTTGAGCTAGATTTGTGACAGAAACGATGGAGAGGTATTCGGTGGCCCCTGCCGATGCCTTAACCACTGAGGCCTCCAGGGGTGGGGTCCTTTGAGAAGGGAGGATGACCCAGCGAACCCCAAAACAAGAGGCCGAACGTAACAAGGCCCCGAGATTTTGTGGGTCTTGGATCTCATCCAATATGAGGATAAAATGGACCTTTTTTTCAACCTTGATGGCCGAGGCAAGATCCTCAAGACCGAGTAAAGGACAGGGATCCACTTGGGCCATAACCCCTTGATGGACCTCAATAGGAGATGTCTTCTGGAAAAAAGACCTCGGATACCATTGAAGTGGGATGTTGGCCTTAACCGCCAATTTTTCAATCTCCCCATCGATCGCCCCCTTCCCCTTTGACCCCTCCTTCTCTAGTAAGGCTATTTGATAGGTCTTTCGCCGACCTGCCCGTAGGACCTCAAGGACAGGATGATATCCTGCAATCCAAGATTTCATAAATCCTATGGTTTATTAACTTTCAATGAGTACAATTTAAAATAACCAACCATAAGTACCTGCAAAATTGATAAGCAGGCTTTTTATCCGCACTACCCGTACGAATAAAAAGTTGAAATGCTATATAAAGCCGATGAGGTCCTTTTCGTCAAGAGGGGATAAAAAAAGCCCTCATCCGGTTAAAGCCAGATGAGGACTCAAAGGGGCATAGGGAAGGAAATAAAAAAAATTAAGCGTGATGTCCGATGTGAAAAAATTCTCTTTTTTGCGCCTCTAAATCAGCCTCAATGTCTACAACAGATTGAGGGGCCTCATTCCACAATTTCTTTCGGGCATGGAAATAGGCATCCCGAAGGGCCTCCATCCGAATAGACAATTCCTCTTGTTTCATCAGACAATCCGTCTTTTCATATTCTAATTGTGTATAGGCGTGATTTAAGGAACTATTCAACATGATCATCTTGAGATTGGTGTGATGGGTCTTCTCCTCCGCCGAAACAACAATCTTGACGATATGGGTCTCTTTCTCTTCTTCGAGGATGGAGTCTTTAACTTCGAAATCCATAATGTTTAAGCCCCTTCATTAATAGATGTAAGCAAACTCCTTGCCAAAACCCCTCTTTAAGTACATCCTCTGTAATATATTGAAATCATTTGATAATTTACAAAAAACTATCAAATCTCTTAAAAAGGGCTTGAGGGAAATTGGGGGGGGCCATACCCCATTTTGGGGGGGTGGCGCCTCACTCAAGGGTCATGATTAAGGGGGAGGACTAAGTGATCAATCGCTTAATTTCGGTCTTGAGACGGGGCAAAATGTCCTCGTAGGAAAAACGCCCTAAGAATTCATCCTTGCGTTTTAGATTCACAAAGGTAGGGGAACACCACAAACCCAGATCCGCATCATCTGTCTCTCCAGGACCATTCACTCGGCATCCCATGATAGCAATGGTCAATTTGTGACTTTTGGCAAAAACAGCCATGTCTTTCACCTTCTGAGCCAATTCAACAAACTTCTCATTTTCCACACGGGAACAAGAAGGACATGAAATAATATTCAGACCCGCATTCTCATAATAAGAAACCGATCGAAAACGCCCATTTTGGATATCCTCGATGATCCCACGAGCCACATAAATCTCCTGCCCTTTCTCCTCAAAAGGGACCGTCAAGGAGACGCGGACGGTATCTCCGATCCCCTGAGAGAGAAGCTGCTCAAAGGCAACACGTGTCTTGATCACCCCTTCCGGAGGCAAACCGGCTTCGGTCACACCCAGATGGAGGGGAACAGAAGGACAGAGGAGATGAAAACGTTTATTGACCGCAACAACCCTGTTGGGATCCGAATCTTTTAGGGAAACAAGATAATTTTTAAATCCAAGCTTGTCCAATATTTCACAATTTTCTATGGCAGAACTGACAATGGCCTTTTCATGATCCTTGGGATAGCGCTCCAACCATTCGGGGTCCACGGACCCGCAATTGACACCCACTCGGAGGGCACAGTTGTGTGGGGCAACCTTTTCTACAATCCAGGCCACCTTGTCTTGTTTGCTCTTTCCCTTTTCATGATGATGGAGATGTCCGGGATTATAACGAATTTTTTGGACTAATGGAGCCAGGAATTCTGCTAAACGATAACTTTCCTGCAAATCAACCACCAAGGGGGTCTTTGCCTCCTCCCTCAATATCTTCAGGGCCTCAACATCTTTCTGACTGTCAATGGCTATGCGAATGAGATCCGCACCGGCCTTCTCCAAAATCGCTATTTGACGCCTGGTCCCCTCAATATCCTGCGTCCTGGTCGCTGCCATACTCTGGACCAAGATGGGATTCTGTCCCCCCAACTTCACGGATCCTATTTTAATTTCACGACTCTGGCGCTGCATAGATGTTTTCTTAGTGGGAGAGAGGGGGTTCGCCATTTTCATCTATTTTCAATGTCGTCTCCTCTTTAGTCACAGAATCCTCAGTCGTCTCTACTGGGGATGCCGAAGGAGTCCCCTCGGGAACAGGGATTTCGGGGGTCTCCCGAATTTCAATCGGTCGATCTTGCGGTGTCATCTGTTGGGAGGAGACAGCATTGTCGCCCCCCTCTTCTTGAAGACCTTCTCCTTGAGAAAGCACTTGATCAGAAACTTCTTCTTCTTTCACAGGAGGGGTCCACCCTTCCATATCATGAATGGAGGCATTAATGATTTGCACGACCCGTAAGGGATCTTCCGCCTTAGTAATGGGACGACCCACCACAATATAATCGGCACCCGCCTTGATGGCAGCCGCTGGGGTGGCAATGCGTTTTTGATCATCCGGCTCCTGATCGGGGAGGCGAATCCCCGGGGTCACGATGACAAAGTTGTCTCCACATTCACGCCTGACCGCCTCAATCTCCTGTGGGGAACATACCACTCCATCAGCACCGGCCTCCTTGGCCATCAAGGCCAATTTCAACACCAAATCCTTTGTCTCTGCAGCAAGTCCAATCTCGCCGAGATTGCTCGAGCTGGTGAGAACAGTCACGGCTAGGAGGAGAGGTTTGCGAATCTCCAATTTTTCTGCGATATTTCCCGTGGCATCCACGGCCCGCTCGATCATCTCCCGCCCTCCCAGGGCATGAACGTTGAGCATGGATACGCCCTTTTTGGTCGCCTCCATGCAAGCCTTGCCCACCGTTGCAGGGACATCAAAAAATTTAAGATCCAAAAACGTTTTCAGATGACTCTTGTGTAAATAGCTAATAATCTTCGAACCTGCAGAAGTAAAGAGCTGGAGACCCACCTTAAAAAAAGTGACATCCTTCTTCAACTGGCGAATCAACTCCTTGGCATCGTCTTCTGTAGAAACATCGAGGGCCACTATTAATTTTTCACTACGCATTCAAAACCTCCACTATTTTATCGACGACCATTTTTACCGAGAGGGTCTGTTTTTGACCCGTCCGTCTTTCCTTAATTTCGACTTCTTGTCGGGCCAGGGATTTGGCCCCAATGATAATCACCCAAGGAATCCCAATAAGATCTGCATCCTTAAACTTGACACCCGGGCTTTCGTTTCTGTCGTCTATTAAGACATCGATACCCTTTTCTGTCAACTTCTCATAGATCTTTTGGGCCTCCCTTAAGACTTCATCCTCCCCTTTATGGAGGGACAGGATTTCCACGGAAAATGGGGCCATGGGAAGGGGCCAAATGATCCCATGCTCATCGTGATTCTGCTCGATGGCCGCAGCTGCTGTGCGCCCCACCCCAATCCCATAACATCCCATAAAGGCGGTCTTTTCTTTGCCATTTTCATCAAGAAAGCGCACCCCCATGGGTGTGGAATACTTGGTCCCCAAATAAAAAACCTGCCCGACTTCAATCCCACGGTGGCTTTGATAACGTCCCTTCTCACAACGGGGACAGGAATCCCCTTTTTGAACCCGGCGAAGATCGGCAAATCTTTCCACCTTAAAATCACGATCTAAGTTGGCATTGACCCAATGGACCTCTGCCTCATTGGCCCCGACGACAAAATTTTTCATCGACCGCACCGATTCATCGGCATAAAGTGAAATCCCTTTTAGACCTATCGGACCCGAATAACCACAAGGACCTCCCGTCACCTTCTGAACAGTCTTCTCATCAGCGAGCTGCATGGTGGCCCCATTTAGCAAGGACTGCAGTTTTCCCTCACTCACCTCATGATCGCCGCGAATGAGAACAGCCACCGCCGATTGATCCTGTTCCAAGACATAGATAAGGGTCTTCACCAAATGATAGGGTTTCAAATTGAGAAACTGCGCCACTTCCTCGACAGATGTCTTTTGGGGTGTGGTTACTTTTTCACAAACCAACAACTCCGATGTCTTCTGACCCTGGGCCTCTGATCGGACCTGGGCCTTGTCGGCATTGGCCGCATAGTCACAATGATCGCAAGAGAGGATTTCATCCTCCCCGGAAGAGGCCAAGACCTGAAATTCATGGGAGACATTGCCTCCAATCGCCCCCGATAGGGCCTCCACCGAACGATACTGCAGGCCACATCGATCAAAAATGCGCCGATAGGCCTTCTCCATCTGCCGATAGGTCTCCATGGCCTTTTCCTCACTCACGTCAAAACTGTAGGCGTCCTTCATGATAAACTCGCGTCCCCTCATCAATCCAAAACGAGGGCGGATTTCATCGCGAAATTTGGTCTGGATTTGATAAAGATTCAAGGGGAGTTGGCGATAGGATCTCAATTCCCCAGCCACAAGTGAGGTGATGGCCTCCTCGTGGGTCGGACCCACGCAATAATCGCGTTCATGGCGATCCTTGAGTCGCAAAAGCTCCTTGCCATAAACCTTCCATCGGCCGCTCTGATCCCAGAGTTCACGGGGCATAATGATGGGCAGCAAGACCTCGGTGGCCCCCGCCGCATTCATCTCTTCACGGATAATATCTTCGATTTTACGAAGGACACGCAGGCCCAGGGGAAGATAATTATAGATCCCCGCTGCCACCTTCCGGATAAAACCGGCCCTCACCATGAGCTGATGGCTCACGACCTCCGCATCGGAGGGTGCCTCGCGCAAGGTCTGAATAAAGAACTGGGACCACTTCACAATCGACTCCTTTTATTAACAGGATGTAGCCCATATAATAGAAGAATGCAAGGGCAGGAATGGAGGACGGTTCTACTGAACCCATTGAAGAATCGAAGACTTGAGATAAACCCAATATTCACTCCAGGTCATTTTTTGAATAGGGTTTTTTTGGAAAATATAGTGCGGATCGGCACCTTGAGGAAGAAGGCTTAATTGACAACCACTCGAAGAACTGTCATCCGTATCATCACAGGCATCCCCTGTGCCATCGCTATCATCATCGGCTTGGTCGGCATTCGCCGTTGTGGGACAATTATCGCTCCCATTGGCGACACCATCACCATCGGTGTCGGCGGTGGCAGTATCTCCTCCCACATTATCACTGGTACTGGTAAGGGTGAAATTCATCCCCGAGACGGTCTCTCCCCCAGAGCCCGATACCGTTTGGGCATGAGTCTGAGAGTCAAAAGTCGGGGCCGTCGGATTTCCACTGGCCCCATTACAGGGGATGATCCCTGAGGAACCTGTAAAGGAGGCCTCAATATCCTCGACTTCAATGGAGTAGGTTTGTCCGGGCTCAACATAGAGTTCATAATCCCCATCGAAACTCGCCGCTGGAGACTGCATCCCCGAGACAAAGGCCACGGCATCACTGCGAGAAAGTGTGGAATCCGAGTTTCTGGCAATCACGTTGGCACACTGAAACTCCGTCACCCCATCCGTGTCATAGATCGTCCCCGTCACCTTGACCTTGCTGGACAAAAAAGAACCCGAGGGATAAAGAAAGGCTATCGCCACCTGGTCATCAACATTGAGTGTCTTGATAAAGGCCCCCGTCCCCGGGGTAAAAAACGAATACATGGTGGGCACGACGCTGCGTGAGGCGATGGAACTGGAACTGGCCTCGGAGACATTGAGTTGTACGTGATTGACACCAAAAAAGTGGCCCAGCTCGTGTGTCACAATCGCTGAAAGATCATCATCACCAAAACTCAATGAACCACACCCCGCACTCTCAATACCTGTCAGGCAGGCCGCATTAAAGACCCCCTCTCCCTTCACCACCGTCCCCGTCGTGGAACTGTAACTCACGATGCCAGCGAAACCCAAGACGGCGTATTGATTCGGGGTGCCAAAAAATTGGGCAATAATACTTCCATCTTCGTCAAAGACGATGGGATTAGTCCCGTCAGAAGTGGGACCACTAGGACAGGCCGAGGCATCATACAAATAGGTGCAGACATTGGAGGTATCCACCGCCACTCCCAAGGATCCCTCGCTGGCACTCAGACTCGTCCCCGACGCCGTCGTCCAGGTCGTCAAGGCATCCGACACAAAAGAGGTGACATCCTTTCCTCTCACATCCAGATCGGTCTCCACATGAACCGTCACCGTCCCGCTCCAGCGGACAATACTGCCCCCGCTCGTCACCGCATTAGGCCCAAAGGCCCACACCGGCGAGGAAACCCACACCATCATAATAATACCCAGCCACAGGACCTTCTTTTGTGCCATCACTCTTCTCCTAGGGCATCAGCTGTTTCACCAAGGGGACAAAATCGCCATAACGGATTTGTTGGGGCGCCTTGTGAACCATAGACGATTGTTGGGAAGAAAGGGTTTTTGCCTTCAAGACAGGGGAGTTGGAAAGATCTCTAAAAAGACCTGCATTATTGATGTCGTTGGCAATAAATTTTTGTCCCGAACCATCCTCACGAACACAAAAACGTCCCTGACCCAAACCGATGGGGGCCGCCAATCCCAAAGAACTCTCTTCACTCAGAAAGACGACACATTCCTCACCCACACTATAAGTGGGCATCCCTTCAAAGGCGGAACCCAAACCGATTTCCCTCAAATCTTTATCGGGGGGGGCCAACTGATTAAAAGTGACCGTTGAGCCCACGGATCCCTTAATCACCTCATCGACCTTGAAGGAAACCACAAGGACGTCCCGACCCCCTTGAATCTTGCGATCGACCGATGTGCAGTAGCCTCGAAAAATAATGGGGGCCATTTCGGTGAGTTGGAGAAGATTGAGCTGCACGATTGTCATCGCCCCCACCCACGAAAAAGGCAACCCTACCAAAATAACAACTCCTAAAATTAGAAATTTTACTCTTTTTCTCATCATAAAAAACCCGCGCAATTAATAATCGTATATATTTTTCTACCTGTCAATTGGTATTAAGGAACATCCCCCCGATGATTGACCGGATCCTGAGCTTGACGCATTTTTGGTGGTCACAATATCGGTCGTCACTGCCGTCCCTGTTGCAATGACCTGCCCGCCCGTATCACAACTGAAACGCCCCTCCAAAATCGCCTCATCAAAACCGCTCGCCGGGGGATCGCAAGGCTCAATACTGGACCCCCCAGTAAAAACCGATGAAATGCGCTCCACCTCGAGGGTATAAGAAACCCCAGGGACCAATCCTTGAATAACATAATCCCCATTGGCGGCACTGCAATTGGACGACGATCCTGTATAGTGAGCCCCCGAGACAAAACTGGTGGCCTCTACAACCCCATTCTCCACTCTCCGGGCCACCACATTGACTCCCTGCATGGGTGTCGTCCCATCCGACTCGAAGACCGTTCCTTGAATCGTGCAAAAGCGGTTGGCAAAACTGGTATTTCCATAAAGAAGCCCCATGGCGATCTTGTCGTCATGATGCAGGGAGAGCTGGGCCTCACCATCGACAAAGAGTGGAAACATGGTGGGAATCCCGGCCAAGGCCACTTCATCCCCCCCCGCAGCATTCGTCACCAGATCCAAATTGACCTGGGTATGATCGAGCCCCAAAAAATGACCCAGCTCGTGAAAAATGGCCCCCTTAAAGGCATCGATGGAAACCTCGGGATCCTGACAAGCATCATTGCTTGCCGCTCCATCAGGGCAATCGATAAAAAGACCATTTAAAACAGCTTGAGCCTCTGTAATAAAAAGAACACTCCCTATACGCTGCACGACTCGAGGACCGGCAAATCCCAGGACAGATTGATTCGCCCCTTCTCCCTGAATCAAGTCGACAATGGAACCATCTTCATCAAAAATGATAGGACTCTGCCCTGATCGCGCCGAACCCAAGACAAAGGGGTCCTCGTCCGTGCTCGAACAATACTGGCCGGAGGGACAATAGGTGAAATGATCGTCGATATTGTCTTCATCCACATTCCCCAGCCCCTCTCCCTGTGTGATCGTCAACTCAATGATGTTAATATCCGAACTCCCGTCATTTAAGGTAACCACCGACCAACCCGAAAAGAGCTCCTCTAATAATTCCAGGGTCTCGGCATTGGAAAGTCGCCCCAAAGTCCCCCCGACTTGTGTCGTGCCTGATGTGGTTTCCGGATTATAATTGATGGTGTTTTGAAGGACGCCATTGCCACTGGGAATCCCCCAACCGACCGGTTCACCCGTCGAACTCGAATCGACCAAGATAGCCCCCGCCGCCCAAACGAAGTGGGGCAAAAAACACAAACCGGCAATAATGATGAAATATCGGATTCCCATGTTAAAAATTTAATCTTGGATTCGAATCGTTGGTAATCGCCTTAGGGTCTCAATAAAATTTTCATAATAAATGCCTTGGGCCTGTATGGATAAGGCGCTAGAAATCGTTCTTTGTCCCTCCGTACCTTCAGAAACAATAAATTTTCCCTGGCCCAAACCCACAGGAGAAGTAAAACCCCAATCGCTATCCCCGTATAAAAAGAGAATGACCTTCTCCCCTTTTTGAAATGAGGGCCGTGAGAAACCTTTTGTTGCCGGTATAATGTAGGATCCCGGCCCCATGCCAAAAAAGGCCTCCCCCTCTTCTCTCGGCTTCACTCCAAACTGCTTGATCGTCACGCTTTTCCCCACACTCCCCTTGAAGACGCGATACACTGAAAAGGTCACATAAGTGACGGCCAAACCATTCTCATCAAGATCCTCCTGAAGACCCAAACACTCTCCCTCAAAAACACGATTGGCCACCACAGCCATCTGATGCAACGTAAGCGGGAGAACCATGGAGGCATGGGTGACATTTGAAAAAGCCAATCCAATAAACACGGTCAGGCCTATAAATGTGAAACGTAATGTTTTTGAAAGGTGTCTCGAGAAGGAGGATCTCATATGTATTTTTAGCCGCGTGTTAAAAAAGAATTATACCTTAGGGAGAGTGTCTCTCGAAAGATAATTATGGGTTTTCTAAATTATTCTTGAAAAGATCACTTGTTCCAGTAATATCAGCCCGCTTTCACGATAACATTCTGTTTTTTGATCAGTCTTCATGTACCTTAGGAGTAGAGAGTGCTTTCTCAAAGCCAAGATAAGACCCTGACATTTAAGAAGATCTTTGGGCTGACCTTGGTGATCCTGGCTATTTCGATTTTTTTCAACTTCCCCTATCCGGGATCTTCGGGACGATCCAAGACACCCCAATACCCCTTGACCATCTTGGGAAAAGCGCTTTTCTACATCCAAAACGATTACGTGGATCCTGATCTCGTGGATACAGAAAAAATGCTTAAGGGATCTCTTAAGGCCCTAGAAAAAGGTCTGCCCCCTGTATTGGTCCAATGGAAAAAAAGGGGTTTTGTGCTTCAGGTACAAAACAACACTGAACAATTCGATCTTCCTCAACCCCTCACCTTCTCTGAAATAAAGACCTTGATGAGCCAGGTTTTGGGTTTTATCAACCATCACTACAACGGGGATACGGGACTCCTGGAGAGGGAACATATCGCCACCGCAGGCCTCCTCGAAAGCCTAGATCCCCATTCCAATTTTCTCCCCCCCGAGGTTTTTTCAGAATTCAAGGTCAGTACAAAGGGGACCTTTGGTGGCTTGGGGATTGTCATCGGTCTCCGCGATCGTGGGCTGACGGTCATCTCAGCCCTGGAGGGAACCCCTGCCCACAAGGCCGGTCTCAAGGCGCAAGACAACATCACACAAATCGATGGAGAATCGACTATTAACATGTCACTCACGGAGGCCGTCGGAAAATTAAGAGGAAAGGTAGGCACCACAATCCAAATAGTCGTCCAAAGGGCCAATACTGCCGAACCCCTTTCTTTCACGCTGACAAGGGCCTTGATCGAGATCAAGAGTGTGGATGGTAAATATCTGAAAAAGAGCAATGCAGGTTTGATCAAAATTAAAACCTTTCAGCAAGACACCCTTTCCGAAGTTAAAAAATACATCAATAAAATAAACCAGCAGTCTCCCGATCTCAAAGGCTGGATCCTCGATCTTCGTAACAATCCAGGAGGTCTCCTGGACCAAGCTGAAAAAATTGCGGATCTCTTTTTGAGCTCAGGAGTGATTGTCTCGACGGTGAGCAAAAATCAGATGTTTCGCGAATCTGAATCCGCCAATCCCGGAGATCTGGAAGAAAAAAAGCCTTTGATTGTTCTCATCAATGAAGGGAGTGCCTCGGCCTCGGAAATCATTGCAGGGGCCCTCCAAATTCATGGGCGCGCCTTGGTGATCGGCCATCAGACGTTCGGAAAAGGTTCTGTCCAGACAGTTTATGACCTGCGCGACGGTTCCGCCTTAAAACTCACCATTGCCAAATATTTGCTCGCCAATGACATCCCCGTACAATCCATTGGGATTACGCCTGACATCCTCCTTCAGCCAGCCATCATTAGCGAAAAAATCGTCGATCTTCTTGAAAATGAGATGAGAAGCGAAAAGGATTTGGAACAGAGTTTTAAAGAAGAACCTCTTTTTAAAAATCACTCATTCTACCAAATGAGTTATCTCACTGAAGACGCTCCAGATGAGGAAACCCTGGAAACAGGACAGGTCAATATTGATTTTGATTTTCCCGTGTTACTTTCTCAGGAGATTTTAGACCATCAAACAAAGGAAATGATCTCCGGCCGCCTTGATCTCCTGAATGCCGCCAAGCAGGTCCTCCCAAAAATGGAGAATAAAGAATCCGAGAAGATCAAGGCCGCCCTTCTCAAAAGAGAGGTGGATTGGTCACTCTCAAATGTAGGGGGAAAGCCAAAGGCCGAAATAAGTGTTTGGATCACCAACGAGCAGGGCGAAAAATTGCAAGAATTAAAACCAGGTTCTACAGCCCACCTTCACCTTACAGTGAAAAATACCGGAAAAGGCCCCTTTGAACAACTCATCGGGGTGATTAAAAGCAAAAACAATTTTTTTAATAATCAGGAGTTTATTTTGGGACGTATTGAAGCCGAAAAAAACAAATCATGGAAAATCCCCCTAAAAGTCCCCGGATTCATGATAAAACGCAATGAACCCATCACCATCAATTTTCAGGAGGGCCATGACCATGCCCCTCCACCCTTTACAACAACCCTCCGCATCGCCGAACCCTCACAACCCAGTTATGCCTTTTCTTATCACCTCCTCGACAATGGGGAGGAAGGCTCCAAGGGCAACGGCGACGGCCTTGCCCAGCAGGGAGAAACAATTATCTTGGCTATCAATATCAAAAACACGGGGGGGGTTGAGAGCAAAGAAACCGTCATCAATCTCGTCAATAAACAGGGAAAAGACATCTTTATTGATAGCGGACGTGTTTCTGTCAAACCCCTTGCTGCCAAATCAGAGGCTAAAGCCTCCCTCAAGTTTAAGATCGATGGTGATATCATTAAAAAAGAGTTGAAATTTAATCTGGTTTTTCTTGATGCAGATTCCAGCTACTCACTCCCCTTTAAGCTCAATCTGCCCATCAACGAAGTCCCCCATGAGCCGCCTATAAATACCTGGTATTATCCCCCTCATATAGAGATATCTCAGGGAGACCAAACACTGATCACCAAAAAATCAGAAGCCACTCTTGAAGGAATAGCCAAAGACGATATCGCCATCAAAAACATCATCGTTTTTAATGATGACAGCAAGGTCTATTACAAAAGTTATTCTCAGGGTGAAGACAACCAAAATGCAAGGGAGTTTTCCGTCACCTTCCCTCTCCACAAAGATTCCAATACAATCACGGTGCTCACAGAAGATTACCAGGGGTTAATCTCCCAAAAGCAATGGGTCCTTTGGAAACAATAAATGAACGTCATTTTCGGAACAGAAAAGCTCAAATCCCCCATCAAAAATCCTATCATCACCCTCGGTGTCTTTGATGGAGTTCACAGGGGACATCAACACATCTTTGAACTTATAAAAAAACAGGCCAAGAAAAATCGTGGCAAAAGTATTGTTTACACCTTCAATCCTCATCCGGTGCGTCAATTGGCCCCTGATGCGTGTCCTCCCATGCTCCTCACCCTCGAGCAGAAAATTGAGACCATTCGTCGTCAAAAAGTGGATTATCTCATTATTGAGGCCTTTACTCCCGTCTTTTCCAAGCTTTCTCCTGACAAGTTTTTTCAAAAAGTGATTGTCGACCGAATCCAGGCACGGGAAATTTATGTTGGCTATGATTTTACATTTGGTTGCCAGCGAAGCGGCACTATTGAAACCTTAGAACAGCTTGGGAAAAACCATGGGATCGGCATTCATATTGTCCCTGCCTTCTTTTTGGATAACACACTGGTATCGAGCACGCGAATTCGCCAGCTTATTGCCGAGTCAAAAATGTCTTCTGCCTCATATTTACTTGGAAAACACTACTGTATCGAAGGACATGTCGTGACCGGGCGCGGCATTGGAGGCAAAAAGCTGGGCTTTCATACTGCCAACATAGAAACCCTCAATGAACTGATTCCCCCCAATGGAGTCTATGCCACCTTTGTCAAAATCAAACACAAGCGACACTTCAGTGTCACCAACATCGGCACCAATCCAACCTTTGGAGGAAAAACACTTTCCATCGAATCTCATATTCTCAATTTCAGGAGAAATATTGTTGGTCAAAAAATTTGTCTTGAATTTGTAGAAAAAATCCGTGAAGAAATCAATTTTTCAAATGCAATGGATTTGTCGCATCAAATTCAATCCGATATTGAAATCGCCAAATCCCATCTAAGGCGGACACGATGGTAAAATTTGTAGGCGTTATTGGAGATCCGATCCATCATTCCCTCTCTCCTTCGATGCACAATGCCGTCTTTAAAAAGTACAAAATGGATTACCTTTATTTGCCCTTTCATGTCACGCCACGACAACTTAGCGATTTTGTAAAGCATGCCAACCTCTGGGATCTTAAGGGATTTAATATCACTATTCCCCACAAAAAAAGCATCATGCGCTATTGTCATCAACTCTCTTGCGAGGCCAAGCTGATCGGTGCCGTCAATACGGTTGTCATCCGGTCGGGTCAGTGGAAAGGACATAACACGGATTATGAAGGTTTTTTAACGGCCTTAAAAAAATCTCATTGCCATCCTCAAAACAAGAATGTTGTCCTTATAGGTGCCGGTGGAGCAGCCCACGCCGTTCTCTATGGACTTTGCCTCCAAAAAGCTCGTTCTGTTATCGTTGTCGATCTTTACAAAAAAACGGCTCAGGGACTGGTCCGCCATTTTCAAAAAAAATTCCCAAAAACATCTCTACGAGCCCTTTCTTGGAAGGAAGTTGATTTAAAAAAAATATTGGGCGAGACATTTTTGTTGGTCAACGCCTCCCCCATAGGCCTCAATGGCACCTCGTTTAAAAATCTACCCCTCTCCCATATGCCTCCAAAAAGCTTTGTCTATGACCTGGTCTATACCCCCCTTGTCACGCCTTTACTGCGGCAAGCCCGTCGTCATGGGTTGAAAACGATTCCGGGCATCGACATGTTTATCCATCAGGGGGCCCGTGCCTTTTACCTGTGGACCCGTCGTCGACCCGATGTGAGACTCATGAAATCCACCATCCTCAAATATCTCAAAAAAGCCTAGGTTGACCCCCCCTATTTTTTTTGATACCTTTTTTCGATGGGGTTTCCGAAAAAAGACAAAAAAAAACTCCTGGGCTTTACCCTCATAGAACTCATGGTGGTCATCGCCATTTTAGCGACGATTGCTGCCGTCTTGATCCCGCGTTTTGTGAGACACCGACTTCAGCTAAAGCAGGCCGAATGCCGACAGTCTCTTACGGAAATCCTTGAGGCTGAACACTCTTTCTACAATCAACACGGCTCTTACACCAATGACCTAAGGCAACTGGGATGGACCCCAAAAGGCACTCCCCGTTATCTTTACGGTTTTTTTGACGCCCCCGATGACATCCCTCATACAACAGCGGACCCGGCCATTATCTCAAACTGTAACTCCCCTCCCTGCTATTCGACAAAACTGATGACGAAGGGCGAAAAAGGCCCCTTGTATGGCCCCCTAACCCCCCAAGATCTCCCACACACGACCCACGCAAAAGACCTCACCTTTAAGGTGGGCTGCGTGGCCCAAATAACAAATGATTCTCGATTGGACCAGGCCACCATGGATCAAGAAGGTCATTTTGAACCACTGATTCAATTCTATCCTTAAACCGTCAAAATTCAGACTGCTTTAACTACTTAAATTTGTTTGTTATTTTTACATATCCACACTATGTCGATCTAGGAGGGGGGTAAAAATAACCCCTTTTCACCCCCATTCCACCTATGAGACCCTTTTTCTCTTTGAAAAAAACAATTGTGATTTCAAATTGTTACAAGTTTTTTGTCAAATCTTTTCAAATGGGCGGGTATGGCATTGAATTTGCTCTGATAATCCTAGAGAAGGGAAAAAAGAGGCGAACCACCATGTCCAAACAGAGGATCCTTATTGTTGATGACAATACGATGATGCTCAAGTTCTGGCAGCGTCTCCTTGCGGGGGAGGCCTATGAGTGCCATACCACCCCTTCTGCCGAGGAGGCCCTTGAGATGATGGAGGCCCTTACCATTGACGTCCTCATTACCGATCTTGTGATGCCCCACATGGACGGTTTTCAGCTGATGCGCCAAGTGCATCAACTCTATCCCCATGTTCAAATCGTTATGACAACGGGTTATTTCTATGATTTCGAAAAATTGCCCCTCCAAAAGACCGATTTGCACAAACTGCCGATCATCCTCAAGCCCTATCATGACATCAACAATGTGCAAAACTTTCTTCATTACCTCCTGGAGGTGGAGGGGGGCTTGAAAAGCTATCCCCCCCATGTCACCACATCGGACGGCCGCGTCCAGTTGTGGACCTTATAGACACACTTTATGGTTTATTAACTTTCAGTGAGTACAGCTTAAATGACCAACCATAAGTATTTCTAACTTTGAATGAGCACATGAGTACTCATTCAAAGTTGAAATGCTATCTCAGGACATCTTTAAGGAGACCTTTTCAGAACTCTTGGAATCGGCCTTGTCCCTCCTTTGTCGGGACCGCGAAAGGAAGATTTGATTGTATTTTTCACCTCCGGTGAAAGGCTGGCCGGAAGTAGCAACCCCTTAGAACTTGATGAGTTCGAGGCGGGCATGTTCCAATGAAAGGGTCTTCACTCGACCATCCGTAAAATAGACCGTCACCTTTTGATGGGGAGCCTTTCCCTGTTTTCTCCTCACAATTCCCATCCCGAAGGTCGGATGACACACTTGAGAGCCGATACGTAATGAAGATCGTTCTTCCAAAGGACGTTGGTCAAAATCAATATCAAAGGCCTCTTTTTTCTCCATTGACCGACTCCCGACACATTCCAAATAATCTTGAGGAATCTCTTCCAAAAAACGGGAGGGGAGATTGTATTGTTCACCTCCGTAAAGACGTCTTTTATGAGCCCTGGTAAAAAAAAGTCGCTCCTTGGCCCGTGTCATGCCGACATAGCAAAGACGCCTTTCTTCCTCTAGCTCACCGTCATTCCCCAAAGAGCGGGAGTGCGGAAATAGTCCCTCTTCCATCCCCCCCATAAAAACAACCGGAAACTCCAGGCCCTTAGCCAAGTGAATCGTCATCAGGGACACAACACCCCCCGACCGATCGATCTCATCGGAGTCCTGAACCAATGAGACCTGGTCTATAAATCGTTCCAAAGTGGGCTCTTCCTCACGACTTTCATAATCGCTGATGACATTTAAGAGTTCGTCCAAATTTTCCAGACGACTCTCCGCCTCCAAGGTCTTTTGTTGTTTCAGATCATCAATATAACCCGACTCTTCCATGACTGACTTGACAAAAAGGGTCACGCGGGAACCGCTATACTGTTTTTTTAGCCTTTCCATCATTTTAAAAAAATCCAAGACCTTCTTTTTCAATCCCTGATTTAACCCTGCGATTTGATCGGCTCGACCCATCACTTCATACAAAGAAAGATTTTGTTGGCTGGCATAATCTTCCAAGACGCCTATCGTCTTGTCTCCAATGCCGCGTGCAGAAACGTTAATAATCCTTTTGAGATTAATGGAGTCGCAAGGATTAATAATAACCCGAAGGTAGGCCATGACATCCTTGATTTCACGACGCTCATAGAATTTGACCCCACCATAAATAGCGTAGGGGATATTGTGTTTCCTTAATTCATCCTCAAAATTCCTGGATTGGGCGTTTGTCCTATAAAAAATGGCAAAATCAGACAACTTTCGCCCCTCCAAAACCTTAAGCTCCTGTACCTGTTGAACAATAAAACGGGCCTCATCCCAATCATCATTGGCCTCATAAAGGACTGGGGCCTTCCCTTCTCCTCGATCCGTCCATAATATCTTCCCTTTTCGATGTCTGTTGTGCTCAATCACCTTCGTGGCCGCCGAGAGAATTTTTTGGGAAGATCGATAATTCTGTTCCAGTTTTATCAGCAGGGTCCCTGAAAAATCATTCTCAAAATTTAATATGTTATTAATATTGGCCCCACGCCATCCGTAAATCGACTGATCTTCATCACCCACCACACAAATATTATTACGAGGTTTTGACAACAGGCTGATGAATCGATATTGAGCCTGATTGGTGTCTTGATATTCATCCACCATAATATAGCGAAAAAGATCCCGATAAGATTCCAATACCAGAGGATGTTCTTCAAAAAGCTGGACGGTCTTGACCAAAAGGTCGCCAAAATCAAGGGCATTATTCTCAAGAAGTTTCTTTTGATAAAGCTGATAAAGACCCGCAATAATCTCCTCAAAGGTGTCCTGGGCATGATGAGAATATTTTTCCGGCATGACAAGGGAATTTTTAGCGGCATCGATGCGCGAAAGTGCCGCCTGGGGTTTGATCACACGATCTGTTATCTTTTTTTCCTCCAGACATCGTTTCATCAAACTTGTTTGATCCATGGTGTCATAAATGACAAAATCATTTGAATAACCTATCTTCTCAATGTGTTTTCGTAATAGGCGAAGGCAGGTGGAATGAAATGTGCTCACCCAAATGGAACGGCTCTGTTGATTGAGGATGCCTTCTATGCGATGCCGCATTTCTTCCGCGGCCTTGTTGGTGAATGTCACCGCCAAAATATTCCAGGGCGGTACCCCCCGATGAATCAAATGGGCCACACGGGCAGTAATCACCCTCGTCTTTCCACTCCCTGCCCCTGCCAGGATCAGAAGAGGCCCTTCACAATGTTCCACGGCCCGCTTTTGTTCGGGATTTAAATTGAGCACAGGACAATCCCTTCCTTTTTACTCCACAGTCACACTCTTGGCCAGATTACGAGGCTGATCCACGTCCGTCCCTTTGTAATCGGCCATATAATAAGCCATCAACTGAATCGGGATGGAGAAAAGAAGCGGGGATAAAAACCACTGTGTCTTGGGGATAAAGATCGTCTCCTTGGCTATCTTGGGAATCAATTTGTCGCCCTGAGTGGCCAAGGCAATGAGATCGGCCCCTCGCGTTTGGACTTCCTCAATATTGCTATAAGTCTTGTCATAATGTTCATCCTGAGGAATGAGGACCACAACAGGAACCCCCTCATCAATCAGGGCAATGGGACCGTGCTTCAATTCTCCAGCGGCGTACCCTTCCGCGTGAATATAGGAGATCTCCTTCAATTTTAGGGCCCCCTCCAAGGCAATCGGCGCATTGATACCGCGGGCAAAATACAGGAGACTCGGGCAGTGGGCATATTTTCTGGCAATCCTCTGATAGACGGCATCGGGCCTAAGGATCTTTTTCATTTGACTGGGGATCTTGGACAAAGACTCGATGGCACTGATCACATCCTTACGGTTTAAGTTTTTCGTAAGATCTCCCAAAAACAGGGAAAAGAGAGAGAGGACCACCAATTGGGCCGTAAAGGCCTTGGTCGAGGCCACCCCGATCTCCGGACCCGCATGGGTATAAAGGGTGGCCTCCGAGATCCGCGGGATACTGGAATCCATGACATTGCAAATGGAGACGATCTTGGCCTTTTTCTGGCGCGCCATCTGGACAACCGCCAAGGTATCCGCCGTCTCTCCAGACTGGGAGATGACAACCATCAAACACCTGGAATCTAGCACGGGTTGACGATAGCGAAATTCTGAGGCCAAATCGACAATCACGGGAATCCTGGCCATGGACTCCATCATATACTTCCCCACCATTCCGGCATGGTAGGATGTGCCACAGGCCACGATATAAATCCTCTCAAAGGGATTTTTCTTACGAGGAAAGAGAGGCTCCAATTCCGGCAAATCAATGCGCTGGTGCCCATTTCCCAATCGTCCGCTCAAGGTGTTTTGAACAGCCATGGGTTGTTCATAGATCTCTTTGAGCATAAAATGCCTAAACCCGTCTTTTTCCGTTGTTGCCAAGGACCATTGGATCGTCTTGAGAGATCGCCGGATCGGCTGGCCTTTTAGATTAAAAATGCGAATATTGTCTTTTTCCAGAAAACCCCATTCCTGATCCTCTAGGATCAAAATGGTGCGCGTCTGATTCAAAATCGCGGGAATATCGGAGGCGACAAAATTCTCCCCCTGTCCCTTTCCGACAACCAAGGGACTCGCGTTTTTTGCCACGTAGATACGATGGGGCTCTTTTTCGTAAAGAACAGCCAGGGCATAGGAACCCCTGACCTGACACAGGGCCTTTGGAAAGGCCTTCTCCATTTTTAAACCCTGATCCAAATACATCTGGATCAAGTGGCAAATGATCTCCGAATCCGTCTCAGACTTGCAAACATATCCCTTTTTCTTCAATATCGGGACCAAGACACGATAATTTTCGATGATGCCGTTATGAACGACGGTGATATCCTTAGAATGGTGGGGATGGGCATTGAGCTCTGAGGGGCGTCCGTGGGTGGCCCAGCGCGTGTGACCAATCCCAATAGTCCCTTTAAGACGCAGTTTGTTGAGGATTTTTTGCAGATCCGCAATCTTTCCCTTGACCTTTTGTATCTGAACGATTCCATTATCGATGATGGCCACCCCTGCCGAGTCATAACCCCGATACTCCAAGCGACGCAGCCCCTCGATGAGGATCTCTGAGGCTTCTTGCCCACCCACACATCCGATAATGCCACACATGGACTCAACTCCTTTGGCGCCGGATCCAGCCACGGATCACCTTTTGATCAACACGTGAGAGGGCCAGGGACCCAGCCGGGACATTTTTTGTGATGGTGGATCCCGCCCCGATATAGGCCTGCCTTCCTATAGTCACAGGGGCCACAAACTGGGTATCGCTTCCGACAAAGACATCGGGGCCTAGTATTGTCCTGTGTTTTTTTTGCCCGTCATAATTACAGGTAATGGTCCCAGCACCTATATTAGAGCGCTCTCCAATAACGGCATCTCCCAAATAGGAAAGATGATTGGCCTTGGCCTTTTTACGAATCCTGGTTTTTTTCAGTTCAACAAAATTTCCAATATGGACCTCGGCTTCCACAACGGACAATGGCCGCAGATGGGCAAAGGGACCAATATGGGCCCTAGAGGCAATACGACTTTCCTCAATCACACAATAGGGCTGAATAGAAACATCCCTGCCCAAGACAGAATCCACAATCACCGAACCCTGATCAATGATCGTCCCCGATCCAATCCGCGTCTTTCCCCTCAATGAGACCTGAGGCCCAATGACGACATCCGAGGATAACTGAACCCCACTCTCCAGCTGAGTGGAGGCCCCATCTATAAAAGTCACCCCCTTCATCATCCACTCCTCCTTCATCCTTTGCTGCATCCAATGACCTGCCTCCGCCAACTCCTTGAGGGAATTAATCCCCTGAACCTCCCTAGAATCCCCCCAATGAAAAACCCCGACACCCTCTCCCTCTTCAAGGGCCATCGCGATCAAATCCGTCAAATAATATTCCTTTTTAATCTTATTTTTTTTGATGTGAGAAATCCTTGAAAAAAGATAAGAAGCCTTAGCCACCATAATACCCGAGTAGATCTCGCCTATCTTTTTTTGATCGGGCTTAAGATCCCTTTCTTCCACGATTCCCATAAGCGACCCATCCTGGAGGCGAATGAGTCGCCCATATCCTGTGGGATTCTGAACCGTCGTCGAGAGCAAGGTCATCGCATTTCCCTCTTGGCGATGGAGAGAAAGCAGGGTCCGCACTGTCTCAACCCTCACCATGGGAACATCCCCATAAAGAATAAGGATATCTCCTAAAAAATGTTTAAGAAAAGGGGTAGCCTGTCTCACGGCATGAGCCGTTCCGAGTTGGGGTTTTTGTTCTACACATTGAATATTCTTTGAATTTTTGACCTTGGAGACCACCTCATCTTCCACCTGCTTATGGCCATATCCCAAGACAACGACAATCTTCTTGGATTGGAGCCTCATGGCCACTCGAAGGGGATAGTGGAGCATTGGCTCGCCAGCAATACGATGAAGGACCTTGGGTCGGCGAGAGGCCATGCGAGTCCCCTTGCCCGCCGCCAAAATAATTGTCGATAAAGACACCATAAAAAAGATGGCTGCTTATACTTGAAATGGGGGGGTGGGGTCAAGTAGACTACACACCTTATGACAAATCCCTTATCTCTTGGATGGATGATGATCGCACTTTTTTTTCTTCAATCGTGTTCCCATATCGCCCAAAATTTTCCCTCCTATCCCGTAAATCAGGAAAATATTGATGATCTCCTCAAAGCCACCACGGACGCTTATCACCTGGCCGAAAAGGTCAAGGCCCGTGGCGATCAAATGTTGGTCGCCAAAAAAGGGATGCGCTATGCCGATCTCTGCCTCCAAAAAAATAAGTCCCTGCCCGACTGTCATTACTATAAGGCCTTAAACACGGGCCTTTATTATGAGGCCCGCGTCGTGGGCTATCACAAGGGTCTCAAGATTATCGTGGAGGAGGCCCAAAAGGTAATCGATCTGGATCCTTCGTACGATTATGGTGGAGGCTACCGAGTTCTTGGGCGCTTGTATGCCAAAATACCGGCCTTTGCCGTCGGCAAAACAGCTGTCAGAAGGGATCTTGACAAATCGATTGATTATCTCCAAAAGGCCATCACGATCGCGCCTCATTATCCGGAAAATTATCTCTTCCTCGCGGATTCCCTCTATGAATCCAACAGACTGAAAGAGGCCTTAAAAATCCTTCACCAAATGTGGTCCCATCCCCTCCAACCAGAATGGAGACCCATGATGTCCCAATGGAGGAGGGAGGGAGACAGGCTCTTAAAGGCCATCCACAAATCCATCCCTCTCCCTATTATAGTTTATTAAGGTAGGGATGGCCCCTTACCTTTATGAATATAATGAGGAGAGGGGCTAAAGAAAAAAGTGAGGACAATTCATCTTGACGCCCCCCCTTCTTTTCTCTATAAAGTCAAACCTCGAAGGGAAAAAACCATCACAATATGGCTGGAATCAATAAAGCTATTCTCATTGGGCATCTAGGCGCTGACCCGGAGGTGCGTTATACACAGAGTGGGCAGTGTGTCTGCAATTTTAATATCGCCACATCAGAGCGTTGGAAGGACAAAGAAGGAAATCAACAAGACCGTACCGAATGGCATCGTATCGTTGTCTGGGGCAAACTAGGCGAGCTTTGTAAAGAATACCTCTCCAAGGGCCGGCAGGCCTTCATTGAAGGCCGCATCCAAACCCGTCAGTGGGAAGATAAAGAAGGCAATAAGCGTTATACAACTGAAATCGTGGCACAAAATGTCCAGTTTTTAGGCGGCCCCGGACAGTCGGCGGCTTCTCAAGGGATTTCCCAAGGAGCCCCTCAAGCCACCCCTGCCGAAACACCCCTCCCTGACACCCTCGCAGGAGATGATGATATCCCCTTCTAACCCGTGATTGCGCCATGGCGCGAAACAAAGCAGATAGGCCTTTGTCAACAACCTGCTAACGAGACATCAAACGCCCGTGGCCTTCGAGAATCATTGCCTCCGTATCCTTCCAACCCAAACATTGGTCGGTCACAGAAACACCGTATTTGAGCTGACTGAGATCTTGGGGGATCTTTTGACTTCCCTCTTCCAAATAACTCTCCACCATAATGCCCACAATGCTCTTATTACCCGCCAAGATCTGATCGATACAGGATTTAAAGACCTGGGGTTGCTTTTTGTGGTCCTTGCCTGAATTGCCATGACTGCAATCCACCATGATCCTCTTCTCAAGATTCGCCTTGACCAGGGCCTCCTCACATTCCTTGATGTCCCGAGGATTATAATTGGGCCCATTGTCCGCGCCTCTTAAAACAACGTGACTATGAGGATTGCCCTTCGTCATAAAGACTGAAATCTGCCCCTCTTTATTAATACCCAAAAAATGATGGGGCGTGAGAGAAGACTGCATCGCATTGATGGCCACCTGGATATTGCCGTCCGTTCCATTTTTGAAACCCACGGGCATGGAGAGACCGCTGGCCATTTCACGATGGGTCTGGGACTCCGTCGTCCTGGCCCCGATGGCGGCCCATGAAATCAGGTCGGACAAATACTGGGGTGTAATGGGATCCAAGGCCTCCGTGGCCGTCGCCAGCCCTATCTGGGTGATGTCGAGCAAAAGCCTGCGGGCCATCTTGAGTCCCTCTTCAATATGAAAGGAATCATCCATGCGAGGGTCGTTGATCAGTCCCTTCCAACCCACGGTCGTCCTGGGTTTTTCAAAATAGACACGCATCAAAACAAACATCGTCTGATCCACCTTCTGAGAAAGGGCCTTCAATTTTTTCGCATAATCTATGGCCTCCTTGATATCATGAATAGAACAAGGCCCGACAACGATAAAGAACCTTGGGTCCTGACCGGCCAAGATGCGGCGGATGGTCTCGCGTCCCTGTAGGACAGTCTTGAGGCTTGCGTCAGAGGCCGGAAGTAGATTTTGGATCTCTTCCGGGGTGGGGAGGAGATAGCTTCCCTTGACATTGATATTAACAAGCTTTTTAAAATCCATGGGTCCCTGACTTACCATATCGCTAGGATTTTCAGCAACATTTTTCAAGCCTTGACGATAAGGCCTTCGCAAAATCATGGCGGGCGTCTGTTGAGCTCCTGTTGCCTTGCGTAACAGGAGCGATTACAGGCGCCAGTCCTAAATACGAAGTCTTTAGGGCAGGGGTAACGATAATTGGGATGGCATGGCACCTATCAATGGTTCAGGTATTTCTACAGGACATCCAGAGACAAGATGGTCCCGAGAGGATTTAAGATCACGACCGGGGCGTTTTGATTCCATCAGATCCTCCGGTCGCAGACCACGAGAGGTCCGCTCCCTCCGAGGTACTTCTCACGTCTCATCCTCTTCACCAGTGGATGACGTCTATACCGGAACCGGGGCTCCTTTATCGCCCCGTCTTCCCCTACGGGCCATGGGGGCAGAAGTCCCCTTGATTCGACAGGGTCCTGGGCAACCCTTCTCCCTTGGCGGCGACTTGCCACCCGAATTGCCGAGTTTTACCCAAAGGGCCGATTGGCGCTGGTGGCGAGAATGGCCCGTCACAGAGGAGGTCAATCGTGAGATAGCCTCTGTGTGGAGCCAAGATATCCCCTTAGAAGATAGGGTCCGCCAATCCTCTCAAGCCCTCCTCCGCTGGCGGGTGGCCACGATGACAAACAGAGACGCCCAATTTGACGCCGAGCACTTGGTCACTATCCAACCTTTTTTTTCAAAGGTCCTGGGTATCAACGTACGCAGTTCTCTGGAAATGGAATTCGCCCTCAACCGCCTCCTCTCCATCCTTCCTCGCTCAGTAGATAGCCCCTCGATTCCCAGTCGCGAAATAACACTCGGCCAATTTGCCAGGATGGCACGCATCGCCCATCGGGACCATGGAGTCCCTCGAAGGGATCTCCGCGAGGCCTTTCATCTCTTATCCGCCTTTCGGCAACTCTACATGGGGACATGGGGGGCCTACAGTGGCCGTAGCGGTGAGATCTGGGTCAATCCCCCCATGAGGGTTGTGCCTCATGGGATCGGGACGGCGGCCATCCTGGCCCACGAATTGGGGGGACACATGGCGACTAATGGAGGGGCCTCAGGTCCCGTTGCTCGTGCCTTTCATTGGGCCGCCATGAATCCAGTCACTCACCTCCTCGATCCCTTGACCCCCGTCACCGAGAGGGTCTTAACCGTCCTGGCAGAAAGTGAGGCCATCGGGGCCGAATGGGAATATTTATCCCGCATCCCCGAAGACGGCCGTACGACACTCAAGCGCAGTATCGAAGAACAACTAGGGGAACACAGAGACCTCCTTCGCATCCCCAGGGATCGATTGAGACAAGAGTTGAGATCCAGATTCAAAGGCGATGAGGACCTCCTTTTTCATGGAAGCCATGTGACCGCCTACCACAGTCTGGAGATCGCCGGCCTCCCCAAACCAGAGTTTATCAGACGAGAGCGTCACAATATCGGATACGCCCCCTCCCAGCAAATCTTAAAACCCATCCAAAGGAGTTGGAGGTGGGCCCGACATGAAGAATATTACAGAGACTTTATAGCCGAAAGGGCCCTGTATGTCGCCAAACTGGGTCTTTATGGGGCCCTCACGTATCTCGGATATCAGTGGCTGGCCTCCGACGATTGATTTTTTCGTGGCGTTATATCCCAGTGATACCCCACAACAAAGGTCGTGGTAAAATCAATCGAGGGGCCGTTGATATCGGGATCTTCTGTAAATCCAAACTGCCAAAAGAACCGATCTCCCACCCTCCCAGAAAGTCCGACCACGAGATCTAATGAACCATGGCTGAGTTGAGCAACTCCCGTCCCTGTAAAGAGGGCGCTATCGCCATTTAATTGAAGAGTGACATTTAAATATTTTTCGATCGCCATCAGTTCGGCCCCCAGCATCCATGTGACGAGGGCGGGCCTCAAGATGGGATCGAGATCAGCCTGCCCCCCCAGGATAACAAGTCCCAGATTGAGATAGGTCCCCATTCGCCAAAAACTCTTGTCCGAAGAAAAATTAAACCCGAGATCGGGACGCCCACTCCCCAACCCCTCACTGCGCATCCCCGTGGGAATCTTGAGATAAGCGGTCGCCGCCAGCCCCGGGGAATATTTTCCAAATTTTTCCTCTTTAAAAAGATGCCTCTTCAGGTGAAAAGTGATGTCCGAAAGACCAAAGGGTTGATCATCCACCTGATAATTTACCCCATCCCTGGACTCGACACGATACTCAAAGGCCCCATTGCGCCGGTTTTCACGTCCCCCATTGGGAAAATTAAAGACATCGTGAAAACCCTGAATAAAGGGATCCAGGAAACCCCCACTAAATTCCAAAAAGGGGAGCTCAGCCCCCGCCTCCCAATCTTCCCTGAAACCATATCGAAAAAAGAAGGCCGGGCGAAAGATCTCCATATCCAGGATCAAATTTGTCCCTGAAGAGATGTTAAATGGATTTTCATAGAGATTAGAGTAGGGCGCCGTAAATGTCAGATTGAGATGCCCCTTGGGGACAACACTCGAATCCTCGGCCCGGGGCATCAAAAACTGCAAATAAAGGGGGTTTTGATTCCGAACCTGAAGGGGACCCAATAAGGAATAGTCCGTCACGGCCTGGACCAAACTCCCTTTTAAAATGATCCCAAGAAAAACGATGAGTGATGTTTTTTTCAAGAAAAAGGAGGTCGTCTTTTTTTGGTTGCCAAAAAGCATGGGGCCCCATAGCATGTCTCGACCCAGGAGACAACCCCCTATGGCAGAAAAAGTCATCATCATTGGTTCTGGTCCGGCCGGCCTGACGGCGGGGCTTTATACCGCCCGGGCCGATCTCAAACCGCTCCTACTTGAGGGTTATCAGGCCGGGGGACAGCTCATGCTGACAACGGAGGTAGAAAATTTCCCGGGATACCCCGAGGGAAGAATGGGACCCGATCTCATTGCCGACATCCGACAACAAGCCAAGCGCTTTGGGGCCCGATTGATCACAAAAGATGTGACGAGGGTCAACCTTTCAAAAAGACCTTTCCAGATTGAAGTCGGAAAGGAATCCTATGAAACCGAATCCGTCATCCTCTCGACGGGGGCCTCAGCACGCCTTTTGGGGCTTGAAAATGAAAAACGCCTCATGGGTAAGGGGGTCACCACCTGTGCCACCTGCGATGGGGCCTTTTTTCGGGGGATGGAGGTGGCCATGGTGGGGGGGGGTGACTCGGCTCTGGAAGAGGCCATCTTTCTCACCCGATTTGTCAAAAAGGTCTCCGTCATCCATCGGCGGGATCAACTGCGGGCCTCTAAAATCATGCAAGAACGGGCCAAGAAAAATGAAAAAATCTCCTTTGTCTGGAATTCGATCATTGAAGACGTTTTAGGGGATAAAGAAGTTACGGGTATCCGACTCAAAAATGTCAAAACAGGCCATGTCCAAAATTTTTCGTGTTCGGGACTCTTTGTCGCTATCGGCCACACCCCCAATACCACGCTTTTTAAGGGGCAAATTGATCTTGATAAAAACGGCTACATCCTGACCCACGAGGGGAGCTCTACCAATATCCCCGGGGTCTTCGCCTGTGGGGACGTCCAGGATCACACTTATAGGCAGGCGATCACGGCCGCGGGCTCGGGATGTATGGCGGCCCTTGACTGTGAGCGCTATCTCCAATCCCTCGAAGGCTAGTGGTGTGTCCCATAAATCTCTTTATGCTTCGTCGTCAGCAAGCTCGGAGGGAGCCATCATACTATCGCAGCCGCTGCGACAGTCCACAGGACTGTCGGTCGGCTTTGATTGTCAGGCCGCCTCAACGTACGATCCAGTACGCCTCGGCAGCCTTCCTCAAAACTCCTCTTCAATTTTCCCTGAGAAGTCGCAGGGATGATGGATCCTCCCTCCGTGGCACTGACTTTGCAGGAAATCTCGTCAATGCTCTCCAAGGTCAACAGTGCCACACTGCATGGCATCGATGCCATTCCCATAGAGGTGCAGGTCGATATCGCCAAGGGTTCCCTCCCCTCGTGGCAAACCGTGGGCCTCCCGGAAAGTTCTGTCCGAGAGAGTCGCGACCGGGTCATTGCCGCCATAAAAAACTGCGGCTATTCCTTCCCTCGCTATCGAATCACCATCAATCTGGCCCCGGCCAATATCAAGAAGGCTGGTACGGCCTTCGACCTTCCCATTGCCCTAGGGCTCCTTGTTTCAGGAGAAATTGTGACACAGGAAAAGATCTCTTCGTGGCTCGTGGTCGGTGAACTCTCACTGGATGGCTCCCTGAAACCCATTGAAGGGGCCCTGGCCATGACCCTCATGGCCCAGGAAAAAAAATACAAAGGCATCATCCTCCCCCAGTCTAATCTCCGTGAGGTCTATCTGCTTCGAGACTACAATATTCAAGGGGCTCATAACATTGTCGAGGTTGTTGAATATTTCACCGGTCATCGCCTAGAGCTTTGTCTCCCTTCTGGTGAACCCAGTGAAGAACCCCCTCCTTCTTACCCACTGGACTACCAAGACATCCGGGGGCAGGATCATGCCAAAAGGGCAATGATGATCGCGGCGGCAGGAGGACACAATCTCCTGATGACGGGGACCCCGGGGGCCGGCAAAAGCATGTTGGCAGAACGTCTCCCCACGATTCTCCCTCCCCTCTCTTTCCAGGAGACCTTGGAGACAACCAAAATTTACAGCATCACGCCCCAAACAAGGACGCAGAATAAAAACAACTTCCTTCTCTCCCGCCGGCGTCCTTTTAGGGCCCCCCATCATACTATTTCAGAGGTGGGTCTCGCCGGGGGTCGTTCTCATCCCCGTCCCGGGGAGGTGAGCCTCGCCCATAATGGAGTCCTTTTCCTGGATGAGCTCGCAGAATTTAAGAGGAATGTCCTGGAGGTTTTACGCCAACCCATGGAGAATCGTGAGGTCACGATCGTTCGCAGCCAGGCGGCCGTCACCTTCCCGGCCTCATTTATCCTGGTGGCCGCCATGAACCCCTGCCCCTGTGGACGCCGCTACTCTCCAAAAGAAGAATGCTATTGCACCCCTGGCGACCTGCAAAGATATTTTAAAAAAATTTCCAGCCCGCTATTGGACCGCTTTGATCTCCATGTGCCTATCACCGCGGTCAGCTATGACAAACTCCACACCCCTCCCTTGGGAGACAATTCCTACACAATGGGGGAAAAAGTCCTGTGTGCCAGAAAGAGACAACTCACTCGTCTCAAAGAAACCCCCTATTCCTGCAACGCACAACTCCCTCCAAGACTCACCCGCGAGATGTGTCCCCTTCCCCCCGAAGGGGAGGCGCTCCTCTCTCGGGCCATTGATTCTTTGGGTTTTTCAGCACGAGCCTATGACCGCATCTTAAGGGTCTCACGCACCATCGCTGATCTTGAAAACATTGAGAAGATTAATAAGGAACATGTGGCCGAAGCGATCGCGCTCCGACATCTAGACAAAATAGTCTTTTAGTGGGCAAACCATTTTTTATAAAACGAATCTGCCATGGCGGCGTCCGTCAGACGAACGGTGATTTCATCCACAACATCGTCCCGATCATAGGCCTTGATGATGTTTTCCTTGACGCGCTTCCGCGCCCGCCTCTTTACATCGGAGCATTGTCTTTCGACGCTATGATTTTGCAATAACTGCCTCATCGCTATATGCATCTCCCTGGCCTTTTCCGCCAGAAAGGTCCCTTCCGCCACATCAATCAGCTTGGGCTTGGCCTTTTTCTCGAGATAGGTCATGCCCTGACGCGTGGCCTCGACTGTCATTCCAAAAATATTAAAAACCCACGAAATCATGACTTTCCTTAATAATTACAAATAGTTTAATTGTATCCTCAAGCACCTTTCTTATCGTTTTAGGGCCATAAAAGTTGCTTGGAAAAAAGGAGATTAATATTTACTTTGTCTTTTCAACATGTTAGAGATCACCCGCTTCTAAGAGGCGGTCGGAAACACGACACTCAAGTCTTCTGAAAGGAAGGTTATTGATTATGATCCAAAAAGGAACAAAAATTGCCCCTGCTGAGGGTAAATTAGGTGTTTTGTTGGTGGGTTTGGGAGCCGTCAGCACGACATTTATTGCCGGTGTTGAATCCATTAAAAAAGAACGGGCCAAGCCCATTGGCTCTCTGACTCAAATGGGAACGATTCGTTTAGGCAAACGCACAGAAAATAATAGTCCCAAGATACGGGATTTTGTCCCCCTGGCCTCTCTCAAAGATATGGTCTTTGGCAGTTGGGATATCTTTCAGGATGATGCCTACCAGGCTGCAAAAAAGGCCGGGGTTTTGAAACCAGAGGACCTCGAATCCGTCCGATCGGAGCTTGAGGCCATTCAACCCATGAAGGCCGTTTTTTCCAAGGACTACGTCAAAAAACTGGATGGTCCCCACGTCAAGAAAGGGGCCAATAAAAAAGAACTCGCGGCACAACTCATCCAGGACATTACCTCATTTAAGGAAAATAATAATCTTAACCGTCTCGTCGTCATCTGGTGCGGTTCCACCGAGGTCTTTCAAAAACCGGGACCTGTTCATGAATCCTTGGCGGCCTTTGAAAAGGGTCTGGAGAACAATGACCCCACCATCCCTCCCAGTATGATCTATGCCTATGCCGCCTTAAAACTCGGCGTCCCCTTTGCCAACGGGGCCCCCAACCTCTGCGTGGACACAAAGGCCCTTCAAGAGTTGGCCCACCGAACAGGCACCCCTATCGTGGGGAAAGACTTTAAAACGGGACAAACCCTGATGAAGACCATCATCGCCCCCGGTTTAAGGGCCCGCATGCTGGGGCTTCGGGGCTGGTTTTCCACCAACATTCTGGGCAATCGCGACGGCGAGGTTTTAGATGACCCGGGATCCTTCAAGACCAAGGAGGAGTCAAAATTGGGCGTCCTCGATACCATCCTTCAACCAAAGCTGAACCCCGATTTGTACGGCAATCTGTTTCATAAGGTTTGTATTAATTATTATCCCCCTCGGGGAGATGACAAAGAGGGCTGGGACAATATAGACATTTTTGGTTGGCTGGGTTATCCCATGCAAATCAAGATCGACTTTCTCTGTAAGGACAGTATCCTTGCCGCCCCCATTGTCCTTGATCTCGTTCTTTTCCTGGATTTGGCCAAGAGAAGCGGCATGAAGGGAACCCAGGAATGGTTCTCATTCTACTTTAAGAGCCCCATGACGGCCGCAGGTCTTTATCCGGAACACAACCTCTTCATCCAGGAAATGAAGCTCAAAAACACGCTCCGTTATCTCATGGGCGAGGAGCAGATCACGCATTTGGGTCTGGAATATTATAGCTGACGAATTAAATACGCGCGGGGATCTTCACCTTCCTCAAGGCCCGAGACAGACCGAGAAAGACCTTAAAAGACACCCCCTCCTCCCGAAAGGGATCACAGAAAAGTTCGCGGATCTCCGCCTTACTGATAACCTTATTAATAAAACCATAGTAAAGCCTGTCCCCCAAACCATATCCCAAACCATGAGTCACCGCAAAAAAGAGCTGGGGATCACTTTTAAGGATCCGCCTGTTGGTGATGGGCCTTCCCCTCTTGGCCATATCATAATGCTCCAGGATCAAATGAGCGGCCTGCCATTCCAACTCACGATCCTTCGTCACCTTGGAGGTCTTAAAATAATTGATCAAATCCTTATAATCCTTTTGATGAAAGCACTTGCGTTTATGATTGATAATCTTGGAACCAAAAAAACCAAGGCATTCGTTCAAGAGATTGGCATAAAAGGCATCGACAAGGTCCCTTTCAAACTCCTCTCCTGAAAAAAGAAATTTGATATAATGGGCCGCTTCCTCTGCCGCATGATTGATGGAGAGATCGGACAAATAAACATAACGGGCCTTGGGGATAAAATAACTCTCCGAGTTGAGTATCTGTTTTTTGATGAGCCTGACCTCATGGGCTGAAAACAGCTCGTTACTTTTAAGTCTCTCCAAAAAAGTCAAATCGTCCGAGGTAAAGACCTCCACTTCATCAGAATTTTTGGACAAAGGCAAATCCAAGAATTCTGCAATGCGCTCTACCAAATCCATAAAACTCTGTTTGGCATCATGATAATCAATCCCTTCACCTTCATTTTCAATCCAATGGATGTAGGACTGCTGCCAAATGATCGGAGGGGTATTCATAAAACAGAAACTCCGCTCGTTAATGCGAACCACTTCAACCTTTTGCTCCAGATTTTTCTCTGCGAGTTTCCAATAAATGGATTCGCTATTTTGATAAATGATAAGATCCCTCTTGGCGAGGCCCTCCTTCTTAAGACATTTCTGGACCTCAGCCGGCAGGTGGGTGGGGGCGATGTGAAGGTCACCCACTAAAATCAGGAGTTTTTTCCTGGGATTTTTTTTGACAAACCGGACAATGACCTGCGCACTCTTTTTGTCCCGATGTCGCAGACGCGCCATAATGTCCGTCACGGCCTCGATGCCGATGATCGGCAATTGATGATATCGTGCAAAGTCAAATAACAGTTTAAAATTGTCCCACAAACTGACATCCCAGTATTTTTTAAACTGTGTCTTGTAGAGAAATTCCTCCTCATCGATCGTCTCTTCCAGATAATCCCGCAGGAGTTTTTGATGTCGTTTTTGAAACAACTCCAAGGCGATGGCCATCTCCGAACTTCGTTGCACAACAAGTCTTAGAAGCCTCAAGAAGAATTTCTGGGATTGGTGATTGGTATGATAATCCCCCACATAAATGAGATCGGCCTTGTCGATGGCCTCCAAGACCTCATCAATACCTGACAGACCCTCATAGTGGGCGACCTGCCTCTTATAAGCCCGCTCATAGGCATCAAACTCTCCTTGTCTAATAAAGGTGTGTTTCCGAATAAAGGCGTTGTTGCGCTTGAAGATCTTTTGTTGAATCCCTAAGAGTTCCTGGCGGGGGGAGAGCGGTTTTTGCCTTGACACCCTCATGGGTTCACTATATCAAAAACCCTTCAAACTCACAACCCTCGGAAATTATTAACCATTATGAAAAACGCCAAACTCATTATCATTCCCCTTTTTCTTTGCGGTGGTTTTCTCCTTTTGACCCACTTCACCATGGGGTTACGGGCCGAGCATTTTGCCATCGCTTGCTTGATCTTGATATTGACATGGGCCCATTCAAAGACACGCCGTCTCATGCTCACCCTTCTTCCCCTTGCCCTCTTTGGGGCCCTCTATGACTATTTAAGGCTCATCCCACAGGATCATGCGGGGACGATCCAGGTCTTCAATCCCTATTTTATTGAATTTTTATTCTTCGCCTTTCCTGTGAATGGGGTCTGGATCCTCCCGAATGATTTTTTCAGAAACCATCATCACATCATCCTCGACATTTATTTTGCGATCATCTATTCCCTCCATATTATCATTCCCATTGCCTTTGCGTTTTATCTTTGGTTGAAAAATGATCCGGCCCGTTATCATTTTGGCTGGATCCTTCTCATCGCCAACATCTTCGCTTTTTTGACTTATGTTTTTTATCCTGCGGCCCCCCCCTGGTACGTCGAACTTTATGGGATGAGGCCGGGTGATTTCTCCATCCCCGGTTCGGCCGCCGCCCTCCTCCGTGTGGACCAATTTTTAGGGATTCCTTATTTTGCCGGCATCTATGGCCATGAGGCTTGGATCTTTGGGGCCCTTCCCTCCATGCACGCCGGCATCCCCACCCTGACCCTCTTATATGCCCTCCGCCTTCGCCTCACCAAAATCAGTCTTGCCGCCCTATTATTCCTCCTCTCCGTTTGGAGCGCGGCCATCTACCTACGACATCACTATATTATCGACTTATTATTGGGAGCCGCCTACGGCCTCGTCACATTCTTTGTCTTCGAAATCTGCCCGGCCTCCTTCATCTCCAAGCGGACAAAAACTCTTGAGAAATTGAGGACTTGACAAAATCCGGGTGATCTGAAAATTTGTAAAAGCCTTTTTACAAAAACAATAAAGGACACTATGCGGGTTGCTGTCTATTACAGTAATAATGACATCCGTCTTGAAGAGAGACCCACCCCTGTCATCGGTCCAGGAGAGATCCTTCTCCGGACAGAGGCCTGTGGTATTTGTGGAAGCGACACCCTAGAGTGGTATCGCAAGGATCGGGCCCCGTTGATTCTCGGTCATGAAGTGGCGGGGACCATCGTTGAAATCGGCAGGGGCGTGAGACATTATAAAATCTGGGATCGCGTGGCCGTTTCCCACCATGTCCCCTGCAACACCTGTCACTACTGCCTCAATGACAATCATACCGTCTGTGAAACCCTGCGCACGACCAATTTTGATCCGGGTGGTTTTTCGGAATATATTCGCCTCCCTTCCATCAATGTCGATCGGGGTGTCTATAAACTCCCAGACTCCGTCTCCTTTGAAGAGGCCACTTTTATTGAACCCATTGCCTGTGTCTTAAGGGGACACCGAAAGATCCAACTCAAAAAGGGGCAAAGCCTTCTCATCCTGGGCTGTGGCATTTCAGGACTCCTCAATCTCCTGGCGGCCAAGGCCCTTGGCCTTCACCCGATCATGATGACCGACATCGATGAATATAGAATGGAAAAGGCTCGTACCCTTGGGGCCGATGTCATCCTTTCAGCAAGTGAAGAAGTGCCCCAAAAAGTGCGGCATTCTAACAACGGACGAGGGGCGGATCGAGTTATTTTGACAACGGGGGCCCCTTCCGCCATTGAGCAGGCCCTGGCTTCTGTTGATCGGGCGGGCGTTATTCTATTTTTTGCCCCCATCAAGGACAACACCCCCTTCCCCCTCCCTATCAACGACATCTTTTGGAGACATGAAGGCACCCTGACTTCCACCTACGCCGCAGCCCCCGATGACCACAGAGAGGCCCTTGAGATGATAACAGAGAGAAAAATTGACCCCTCCTCCCTCATCACCCATCAATTAAAACTGGATGAGACACAAAAGGGCTTTCAATTGACAGCAAAACCCGACAGGTCTTTGAAGGTCATTATCAAACCCCATCTCCATTAATCTTTATGCCCCCTAAGAGGAAAACGTGAGTCGTCTTGCTAATATCATCACCCAACTCATCCCCTGGATCCTTCGACACAATCGCCTCGTCCTTTTCTTAGGAATACTTCTCACCCTTATCAGTTTTTATTACACCTCCAAACTTCAAGTTCACAGCAATTTTGACGAACTCCTCCCTGACACCCTTCCGGCCGTTCAAGAATATCACCGCCTTGAAAATACCGTCGGAAGCACAAATTTTATTGTCGTCACAGTCGAGAGTTCTTCGGTTGAAAACGTCCAAAAATTTTTCAAGGGTCTGGAACTGACCCTCCAAGACAACCCCTCCATCCGCTACGTTGACTATCGTCCTCCTTCAAACTTTTTTCAGAAAAACACCCTTCTCTATATCCCCCTTCCCGAGCTTAAAGAAATGACAGGAAAAATGAGAAGGATCATCCACCAACGAACACTCAAAAAATCCGGTCTCCTCATGGACTTCACGGACGAACCCAAGGAAGAAATCAATCTCGATGAGTACGAAAAAAAATATTCCCACCTTTTAAAAAAAGATCGATTTTATCAAAATGAAGAAGGAAACTTTTTTGTCTTCCTGATCAAGCCTAAAAAATCGGCCTCACAAACCGATTTTACCAAAAACATCGTTCGTCAAGTCAACGATGCCATCACTCAACTCCACCCAGAACATTACCAGCCCCCCCTTAAGGTCCAATTGACGGGTCCCTACATGAGGACCCTCTACGAGAATCAAATCTTGACCCAAGACGCCTCAAGGATTGTCCTAACAGCCTTGGTCGGCATCATCTTATTCCTCACCCTCTATTTCCGTCGCAAAAGGACTGTGTTTTTGATCAGCCTTCCCCTCATCATGAGTGTCACCTGGTCCATGGGATTGGCTTATGTCCTCTTCAAATACTTAAACCTCTTCACGTCATTCGGCTGCGCCATCCTTCTGGGACTGGGCGTCGATCCCTGTATCCATCTCTTCCATACTTATATGCAATACCGGAAATCCGGCCTCAACACGGCAGACGCCCTCATCTCCTCTTACGCAAGACTGACTCGTTCCATGATGATGGCCACAATCACCACCTCCTTTGCCTTTTTTGCCCTCACCATCAGTGGATTTAAGGCCATATTTCAATTTGGGGTCATCTCAGGAACGGGGATTATTTTTTGTTTCATGAGCATGATTTTTCTTTTTCCTGCCTTTGTCGTTGAATTTGAGAAGATTAAACCCCTTGAACCTCGACCCGAAGGACGGATCCTTAAAAAAATCCTTCCAACGGTCCAGTCCCTTATTCTTTCAAGGCCGACTTTTATCCTTTCCAGCCTCCTCATTGTCCTCATGATCACCCCCTTGTTTCTCAAAGGGCCAAGTTTTGACTATAACTTTAGCCACATCATGGCCCCTCTCAACACAAAGGCCCTCGACAAAAAGGTCGACAGTGTCTTCTCAATGACGGTCAACCCCCAAGCCGCTCGGACAGAGAGCGCCGAAGAGGCCCAGAGGCTCGCCAAGGCCATTCGAAAGGTCCAAAGTGAGAATAACAAGACAAGCCCCGAAGGAAGTACGATCTTAACCACTTTATCCCTCCTCGACTTTGTCCCGCCCGATCAACCCAAGAAGATCGCACTGATCGAGGAAACCAACAGACTCTTTACTCCTGCCGTGATAAAAAACATGTCCCCCAAAGAAAAAAGGTGGTTTACAACCTTTCAGGTCGCCTCCCATCCTCAGTCTTTCACCATGAACGAGCTCCCCGAATCGATCCTCAACAAGTTTCGCGACCTGAAGGGGGAGATAGGACGATTTTTATACATCTTTCCCAATATCGACATGAATTCAAAAAAATTCCTCGATCTCGTGAGGGAACTGCGTTCCATTCAATGCAAGGACTGCCAATATCCATTTTATTTCTCCGGGGATTCGGTTATTTTCTACGAAATTTTACAAACCCTGATCCACCAAGGCCCCCTTGTCACACTCGCCTCTCTCCTTTTCGTCCTTCTTATCTTCTCAATCCTCTTTCGCAAAATAAAATCCATTCTCCTCGTCTTCTCCCCTCTCCTCCTGGCCCTCCTTTCCCTCTTAGGAATCATGTCCTTTTTTAACATCCAGTTCAGCATCGCCAATCTCGTCACCATCCCCGTTCTCATCGGATCCGGAGACGACTACTCCATCTATCTTTTTCAGCAGTATCGCGAGGCCAACGGTGATATCCGACGCTCCTATCCCCATTCGGCCCCCGGCATCTTCGCCTCTGCCATCACGACCCTTATCGGGTTTTTGTCGCTCCTCGTGGCCCAAAATAATGGGGTTTTTTCCGCCGGATTTCTGACCTCCCTTGGCATCACCTTGTGTCTCTCTACAACCCTTGTCTGGTTTGCCTCCCTTTTGGGCCTGAAACGCCCACGCCCACCCTCCCAAGACCTCAACAGATAACCAATGACCTGTATTGACCTTATAGATATTTTTACTATATAGTCAGTTTTGCCTATAGGGAGTGGTGGAAAATAACATTTCCTTCAAAAGGGGATGCCTATGAGTTGGGGACTTCAAAATCGACTGAATAGAATTATTCGACCCGATACAAAGCGGACCGTCATGCTGGCCATCGATCATGGGTATTTTTTGGGACCCACGAGCGGTCTTGAAGAGCCCGAAAAGACCATTGTCCCCCTCCTTCCCCATGCCGATGCCCTGATGCTCACTCGGGGAATTCTCCGCCAATGCATTCCTCCCACGAGCAACACCCCCATCGTCTTACGTGTCTCAGGGGGTTCCAGTATCCTCGGGAAGCTGGACAACGAGGGGATTACGACCTCCATCCAAGAGGCCATTCGTCTCAATGTCTCGGCGGTGACCCTCTCAATCTTTGTCGGGGCAGAACACGAAAAACAGACGCTCATGAATCTCAGTCAATTGGTCAATGAGGCGGAGGCCTACGACACCCCCGTCCTGGCTGTTACTGCTGTGGGAAAGGATATGGGGCGAGACGCCCGCTATTTGGGCCTTTGTTGCCGGATCGCTGCCGAGCTCGGGGCCCATTTTGTCAAAACCTATTACTGCGAGGATTTCGAACAGGTTGTCACGGGATGCCCCGTTCCCATTGTCGTCGCTGGAGGCAAAAAGACACCAGAAAAAGAGGCCCTAGAGCTGGCCCATAATGCCATTCAACAGGGAGCGGTTGGTGTAGACATGGGAAGAAATATCTTTCAGTCTGAGGCCCCTCACGCCATGATTCAAGCCGTTCGCAAAATCGTCCACAAAAACGCCTCCGTCAACGAGGCCTATGACCTCTTCCAAACCCTGAAGAATCAAAAGTGAACCGTCTTTATTTTTGCTACTTCCATTACTACCTTAATCAGTTAATAGAAGTTAGCGAAGGGCAATAAGAGTGGAGGCGATAGATAAACTGAAAGTGGCCAATCCCATCGTAAACTGCAACCAACCCAAGGGTTCCATTCTTTTTTCTTTAATAATAACAGTATCCCCCGGATTGATTTTTTCTTGAGAATCCGCGTTAATTCTGCGGGTATCTCCTGCTTGACTAAGGATATATATTTTCCCTCTCTTGGCCAAGCGGCTAAATCCGCCTGTTGTCGCAATATATTGCCTGATTGTATAGGAGGGCACATAAGGTGTGGGGCCTGGAGATGAAACCCCCCCAATCACGTAGACCTGATCATCATAGGCGGGAAGAAACAACTCATCTCCAGGAATATTACTGAGCGTATAATCAAATTTGACACCCTCTACTAATTTTTGAGGTACATAATAAACATCAGCCGCTTTTATTTTAAACGCCTTTAAGGCAGGATCATTGTTGTCCACATCCAACACCTTTTTATCTCCATTGTCATAACGAATGACTTTAATAGGTTCACTCATCAGCACACCCTTGGTGTACCCCCCCGCCAGCTTAATAATCTCATACAAACTGGCCTCACGGGTAATTTCATATTGTCTGGGACGTTGAACAGCACCAACAATTTGCACCAATCCTTTATTCAGCGGAACAAAAACAACATCATTATCCATTAAGTACGGATTATCTTCTAAGTTGCCAAAATATTGAAAGCGATAGAGATCATAAGTCTTAGTTTGTGATCCAAAGCGTCTCACTTCGACTCGCCTCTCAGATCCTCGCTCTAAAATCCATCCCGCCATTTGAATGGCCTCGGCCAACCGCGTGGAGGCCCCGATATGATAGGTCCCCGGACTAATCACCTCACCCAACACATGAATCTGATAAACAATCCCTTGTCCCAACGAACTACCTGGAGCCGTTGTTGAATTTGAACCTTGGATCCCACTTCTACTATTATCCCTAAAACTACCAGATCTAGTACCGCGTCGAGCCCCCATCCCCCCCAGCACCCTCTCTCCAGGGATGCTACCCACAAAATTTTGACTATTTAAGAGCAAATTATTCACCTGCTCTAACTCACTCTGAGCCATTACGACAAAAGGTTCAAAAGCAATGGTAATAACTATAAGAAATATTTGAATTTTTTTTAATACCGATCTCATTCACAGTTTCCTTAGAAAGAAGCGCTTGCGTATACGAAATTTCATAAATCTTGTCAATTTATTGCTTGACCTCCTATTCATTCTCATATAAACGTTCGAAAAATGAACAATTAATAACCAAAAAGAATCCTCCTAACTAGTTATTATTATTATTATTATTACTTCTCAATGTTGAAATCTAAAGAACAAATAGTAAATTCCACTGGGCTTAACCCGCACGAGCTTGATTGCCTCAGTCATATCTCTACCTATTCTGGAAGCCTTTCACAAAGAGACCTTTCCAGAAAAACAGGTCTCTCCTTAGGACTGATCAATGCCATCCTCAAAAAGCTTATCAATACAGGCTATATCAAGGTTTCCCATCTAAACAAAAAGAAACTAAAATACATACTTACCCCAAAAGGGCTGTCCGAACTTGCTTTAAAATCCTACCACTATATCCTAAAAACAGTGAATAATTACAACCTCATACAATCACGCATGAAAGAAACCCTTCAACAACTTGTCAACAAGGGACACTCCGTCCTCTTTTACAATGGAAACGGAGAACTCCTCGATTTGCTAAATGACATTATTCAAAGCGAATTTAGCACAACCTTGCTGCAACTAAAGGATTTCAGCGATCGCACTTCTATTTTAGCCCGAGATGATGCCGTCGTCATCAATCTGACTAGCGAACCAATAAATTCAGAAAAGATTCAAGTAATTAATTTATATAGTGAAATAAATTCGTTAAACCAATGAATAAAACCCATCAAAATAATGAATGGTACGTCATTCAGACAAAGCCTAACAAAGAGGATTGGGTTGAAAAACAACTCCTACAATCCAACTTTGAAATTTTCTTGCCAAAAATTAAAACTTTTTGTCCAGTTTTTGGCCGAAAGAAAAGTAGTGAAACAGTTTATATCAAACCGTTTTTCCCCTCGTATATTTTTACCCGAGCAAATCTAAAGGATCCTAGGATCTTCCGTTTTATTAAATTTACACGGGGGGTAAGCAAGATTTTGAGCTCATCTTCTGGACCTGCCTCACTTCCTGATCAAGCTATCGATATTATCAAGACCAATATCAATCAGCACGGAGTACTAGAATACAAGACACTAAAAATTGGAGCTAATGTTCGTATAAAAAAAGGGCTATTAAAAGATCTTATTGGGATTCTAGAAAAACCTGTTGATGCCATGGGCAGAGTCAAGGTTCTTCTTAAAATGATGAGCAATGATTTCAGGGCGTTACTGCATTGCTCTGAGATT
>MGSF01000077.1:0-22455 GCA_001798715.1 Deltaproteobacteria bacterium RIFCSPLOWO2_02_FULL_50_16
AAGGCCTCAGATACAAACCAATTTTTATGCATTAAAACTTCTAACTATTCGATCGTTTCCAAGAAGTCAACATATTTATTATTGCTTTTGACCCACCAGAAAAAAATCGAAGGGGGTAAAACATAATTCAAAAAATCGATATTGTTCGTCAGTGGATAAGTCACGAAGACAATGAGCCCATTGGGAAGGGATGGGGATATCAAAGGATTGACCCTTGGCACTGAGATAGGTGATGTTCTTATTGGAGATTTTGGGACGGTCCCACCACTCGACATTCACAAGTCCACTCTCCTTAAGAAGCTTGAGGGCATCTATTATTTTATAACTTGAAGCCCTGGGATTGACGAAACCATCAACGAGGGCAATATAATGAGGATGATGAATATCAGAAGGAGGTTGAATTCCATAAAAGGAGGAGACAATCCAATTCATGGCCTCGAGCCGACAATTGAGTTTTTCAAAATCTGGTTCCAGAATATTGACCAGTTTTTGACCCCGGTCCACATGATGATATCCATAATAACCATAGAGATCGATAAAAATAATCCCTTTAGGCTTTAATGCCGTCACCAGATTTTTTAAACACCTTTGAGGGGATGCCGTGTGATGAATCACACCCAGACTCGTAATACAGTCAAATTTCTCCTTTGAATCAAGAGATAACAGGTCCTTCACTTCAAAGGTGATATTGTTTATTTTTTCATGTTGCATCTTCGCCTGAGCTATCATGATGGAAGAGGAAGAGAGATCGAGGGCCTGAAATTCAATCTTGGGAAAAGTCTTGGAAAAATTAATGACAATATCACCCGTGCCACAACCGGCATCGAGAAAGGATTTAATCCTGGGGGCCAGTTTTTTTTCATTGATGTAATCCACAAGGAGATTTGTCCAATGGCTGACAAGATGGGGGGTGGCGCCTGAGGGAAAAGGAAAGGATTCGTAGAGTGTTCTAGTTTCCTTAGAGGATGGGTCCATCAATTTATCCATTGACCAATCCGGTTCCAACGGATGGATTTCTGGTGATAATCAATGGACAGCCAGATAAACATCGCCTGCCCTTTGACATAATTGGTTGGAACAAACCCCCACTCGCGACTATCAGAAGAATTGTCCCGATTGTCACCCATGACAAAAAGCATGTCGTCAGGGACAGTCCATTCTTGTTCCTCATAATTAATAAAGTTGTCATATTGGACGATGTGTTTTTTGCCGTCATTATTGGATTCGTAATAGTAATTATAATCTTTCCAACCAGGAAAATACGGGACCTGATAGCGTCGTCCCAATTCGTGGGCGTTGGCCGGACGGATGATGTTGAGATATTGATGTGATTTATCGAGTCCTTGAATCTTGAGGGGAGTTCTTTGCAATCTTTCATTATTCACCCAGATCTCATCTCCGGAGATCAAGAGGCGATCGCCGGGAAGCCCTATAACCCGTTTAATAAAATCCTTGCTCGGATCTTCCGGAAAAATAAAAATAATAGATTCCCCCCTCTCAGGATTACGAAAACGGTAAATCCATTTGTGAGAAAAAGGAAACCGGATACCGTAGGTGAATTTATTGACAAAAAGATGATCCCCAATGAGGAGATTGGGAATCATAGAACCGGAAGGAATCTTAAAGGCCTCTATGACAAAGGCCCGAAGAAAAAAAGCAATGAGGATGGCTGTTCCCAGGGCCTCGGCATATTCCCTGACAACACTTTTTTTCTTCTTTATTGGTTGTTGCTGTTCCTCTACTGCATTTTCCATTTTTTAATCCACCTGCAAAATAGTCCTAAAGGCTTCTTGCGGAATTTCGACACTTCCGATTTGTTTCATTCGTTTCTTACCTTCTTTTTGTTTTTCAAGCAACTTTCTTTTTCTGGTCACATCACCTCCATAGCACTTGGCAGTCACGTTTTTTCGGAGGGCCTTGACACTTTCCCGGGCGATCACCCGGTTTCCAATCGCCGCCTGTAAGGCCACCTCGTACATTTGTCGGGGAATCACCTCACGGAGTTTTTTAACGATCTCCCGACCTCTGTAAGGGGCCTTGTCTTTGTGAAGAATGACGGAAAGGGCATCCACCGGATCTCCATTCAATAAGACATTCAATTTTATCAAATTTGAGGGCCGCCAATCGATAATATCATAATCCAGCGAGGCATATCCTTGGGAAAAGGATTTGAGCTTGTCATAAAAATCAAACATCATTTCACTGAAGGGCATCTCGTAGTAGAGCATGACCCGTTCTGGAGTGGGATACTCCATTTTGACCTGAATCCCCCTGCGCTCGACACAGAGCTGCATGATGCCGCCCACATACTGATGGGGTAAATGAATCTGCGCCTTAATATAGGGTTCATGGACTTCGTCGATTTCCTGTTCCGGTGGAAATTTGGAGGGGTTGTCGACATCGAGCCATTTTCCCTTTGTTGTTTTCACTCGATAGACAACAGTCGGGGCGGTCGTAATAAGCTCGAGATCATATTCACGTTCGAGCCGTTCCCGAATAATCTCAACATGGAGCAACCCCAAAAATCCGCACCGAAATCCAAATCCCAGAGCCACCGATGTTTCCGGCTCAAACGAGAAAGAGGCATCATTTAATTGGAGTTTTTCCAATGCCGACTTAAGGGGTTCATACTGTTTGGGCTGGGTGGGATAAAGACCGGCAAACACCATGGGAGTCACCTTTTTGAAACCTGGAAGGGGTGTCTTCGCCGGCCTTTCTGCCAACGTGATCGTATCGCCTATTTGCATTTCTCGAACATCCTTGACGGCGGCGGCCAAAAAACCCACTTCTCCCGCCATGAGTTGAGAGACAGGTGTGGGATGGGGCGTAAAATAACCCAGATGGGTGACCTCATATTCCCTTTGGGTGGACATGAGACGAAAACGGTCCCCTTTCTTCAGGCCTCCCTCCTTGATTCGAATGAGGACAATGACTCCCAAATAATTGTCAAACCAGCTGTCAAAAATAAGGGCCCGTAATGGATCTTCCACAGAGTCTTTGGGGGGAGGAATGTGATGGACAATAGCCTCCAAAACCTCTTCGACACCCTGCCCCGTCTTGGCACTGGCAAGGACGGCGGTATCAGAAGGAATCCCGATAATTTCTTCCAGCTCACGGCGAACCCTCTGAGGATCGGCGGAAGGCAGATCAATCTTATTGATGACGGGTACTATTTCAAGATTGTTATTGATGGCCAGATAAGCATTTGAAAGTGTTTGTGCCTCAATACCCTGCGCCGCATCAATAACAAGAAGGACCCCTTCACAGGCCGACAAGCTTCGTGATACCTCGTAGTGAAAATCCACATGACCGGGTGTATCGATAAGATTCAAATGATAGGTCTGTCCGTTTTTGGCAATATACTTCAAACGGACACTTTGGGCCTTGATGGTGATCCCTCGTTCCCTCTCAAGATCCATACTGTCCAAAAACTGATCTTTTTTTTCCCTGCTGGAAATGGCCCCCGTGGCTTCGAGAAGCCGATCAGCGAGGGTCGATTTGCCATGATCAATGTGGGCGATGATGGAAAAATTGCGGATGTTGGACGGGCTCATGGACGGATTTTCTTCAGCGGATAAAGATCCATCTGACCCGGCAATTGGTGTTTATTTTTTTCTATGACAATGTCGATACCCTGCCGAATGTATTCAGCGACCGGAACCTTGGTGCGGCGATTAAGGTGACGCAGGAGCTGGTTCTGTTCCGGGGTTATATAAACTGTTGTAGAGATTTTCTTTGGGGACATGTCTTTCTCCGAAGAGGATTGTAAATATCAATCAAGATGTGCTCAAGACAACAAGGGCTGGGATATTTTCAGAGGATTTAAATTTTTCCAGGAATTCCTGGGCGTCCTCTTGATTTCCAAATCCCCCAATGCGCACCCGATACCAAGTTCCTCGATCGGGGATTTCACCAATAGACATGAAGGAATCATAACCCTTCTTTTGCCAGTAGCTGATGGCCTTTGAGGCCTCTGCCGCACTTGGATAGGAACCGACCTGGATCGTATACTTGGCAATATCGCTTGATTTGACCCTCACAATGGGTTTTGATTTGAATGAGTCCTCAGGGAGGACCTCTTCCTGAACGGGGGCCGCTTCTTCTTGAGGCGGTGGTGTCGAGGGCAAATTATCTGTCAATACCTCAGGAAAACTATACTTGACGGCCACCTTCTCATCTACGATGTCCCCCACTGTCTTGGGTCCCTCCAGCGGGAGTTGTGTCTCTTTTTGTGAGAGTGACGAGGTCCGATCCCGAATCATTTCTGGACCGTAACGGGCCCCGAGGTAGAAGACGAAAAACAGCGTCGCGAGTTCCAGGATGGCCAAGGTTATAAATTGACCAAACGTGAACCGACAGAAATAATCCCCCACCTCATTTTGTTGAAAATCATCCATGGATACTACTGATCAGTCTTCCCCTTTATCATCCAATCTCATTTCGTGAGGGGCAGAAACCCCCAGCAAATTGAGGGCATCTGACAAAACTTCCTTAATGATCTTAACAAGATACAATTTTGCATGGGTTCTGTCAACATCCTCGCTCAAGACCTTGAACCGCCCATCCTTCTTGGCACGTGAATAATAGCTCTGAAAATGCCGGGCCAGATCTAAGAGGTAAAAGACAAGACGATGGGGTTCGCGCTGTAGGGTGGCCTCATAAAGGGTTGTGGGGTAATCATTCAAGATCTTGATCAGATTAATCTCCTCTTCCAGATCTAATAATGAACAATCCGGGGCACAAGGGGGTTGATGAGGGGCCTTCGACAGGATACTGCAGATGCGGGCATGGGCATATTGAACATAATAAACGGGATTTTCCTGTGATTGTTGACGGGCAAGGGCAATATCAAAATCAAGGTGGGCCGAGGCAGCTCGCATGAGGAGAAAGAAACGAAAGGCATCCCGACCAACTTCATCCAAGACCTCACGGGCAATGACAAAATTACCCGCCCTCTTGGACATCTTGACGATCTCCTGCCCCCTCACAACACGAACATATTGATATAAAATAGCCTCTAGTTTATCTGGATTATGTCCTAAAACCTTAAGTGCCGCTTTAATTTTTGGGACATGCCCATGATGATTGGATCCCCAGACATCGATGATGGTCTCATACCCGCTTTTATACCGATCGTCGTGGCAGACAATATCATCGGCAAAATAGGTGGGCTCACCACTGCTCCGGATAAGGACCGATTCCCGGTCTTGCATAAAATCATCTTGGGGGGCAAACCACAGGGCCCCCTCCGCCTCGCGTGTCACATGGTTTTTCCTCAGACAATCAATGATATTTTCAAGTCCCTTGTTCTTTCGGATGTCACTTTCATACACCCACTCATCAAAAGAAATGCCCATGGCCTCACAATCAGAACGGATTTCCTCGTTGAGTTTTTTGACACCATAGTGCGAAAGTTTTTGGGCCAGGAGGGTCTCATCACCAAGGGTGGCAGAAATCTTTAAATCCCGAATCGCCTCGCAGGCCAATTCCTGAACATATTCGCCAAAATAGCCCTCGTGAGGAAGTTGGGTCTCCATCTTTTTGATCGTCTTGACCCAGTGGAGGAGTGAGGTCCCTAATCGGTCGACCTGTCCTCCTATGTCATTGGAATAAAACGTCTTGACCACCTTATGACCCGTTTTTTGAAGGAGCGCCGCAATAGCATCACCCAAAGGACCCCCACGGGCATTGCCGATGTGCAGGGGCCCGGTGGGATTGGCACTGACAAGCTCCACCAAGACCTTCCTCCCCTGCCCTATGTTGGGAATGATGTCTTCAAGAGGCATCAATAAGGTCAGAGTCTTCTGCCAGGCTTCATTCTTTATTTTAAAATTGATAAATCCAGGGCCCGCGATGTCCATCTTGTCAATGATAGAATCCGGATCATGAACGGCCTTAATGATCTGAGAGGCCAGTTCCCTGGGCTTCCTCTTCAATGTCTTGGCCAACACCATGGCGGCATTCGTGGAAAAATCACCATGTTCTGACTTTTGGGGCCTTTCAACTGTCCAGAGCTGTGAATCGACAGGTTTTTGAGTGACCCTCATCTCCCTAAAGGGACGTGTACACACGTACATGACGGCTTGAGAAACAAGGTCTTTGATATTTTCAATCATAGGAAGTTTCATGTTATCGTATCTTTCTGATGTGGAGATGAGGATACCTCTCTTTGAGAGAGGTTGCCAAATCCCTTGATCCAACTATCATGAGATGAAGAGAGTCGGGATGTAAATATGTTTTTGCAACACGGTTGACCTCTTCGAGGCGAACCTTGGCGATTTCTTGACGATAAATATTAAAATAATCAGGTGGATATCCCAAGAAATAAAACCGGGCCAGGGCCTGTACATAATTGAAACGGGATTCATATTGGAAAATAAGGGATCTTAAAAGGGCCCTTTTGGCCTGATCGAGCTGTTGATGTGTGATGTTGGGTTTTTCATGAAGAGAGCCTATGATCTCCCGCATCTTTTCATCCACCCTGGTCGTGTTATTGGTCTGTGTCATCGCAACGGCCTGAAAGAGACCATAGGTTTTTCCAAAAATCATTTGGGACCATACGGCATAGGCTAGTCCCGACTGGGTCCTGATATCCAGACCCAAACGGCTCGTGATCGAGCCGCTCCCCCCCAAAATAAAGTTGAGGAGGGTCAGCGCATACTTGTCAGGAATGGTTCTTTTAACGCCTAAGTGGCCAAGAACGACAGTGGATTGGGTAAAATCCTTTGTCAAGAAGACTGACTTGGGACTCCATTCTTTCTCAACATCTGGAGGAAATTCCTGGGGCTTCACGGTGGGAGACCAGTTTTGGGTCAGATTTTTGATGAGTCCTACAATCTTTTTGGTCTTAAAATCACCACTGATGGCCAGAACCATCTTGTCAGGAGTGATGTGGTCTCGATAAAAACGCAGACAATCATCTACGCTAATTTTTTTTAGGACTTTTTTCGTTAAAGTCCTGGCCCATGGAGACTCCTCCCCATAAATCAGTTTAGGGAATTCACGATAGGCGATATTCAAAGGATCCTCATTTTCGTGATCCAGTGAGGCCTGAATGCGTTTTTTTAAGGTATCAAATTCCTTTTTGTCAAAACGGGGAGTTTTGACGATTTCAAAGATGAGTTCCAATAACAAGGAGATATCCTCCGTCAAGGATCGACCTACGAGGGTTCCGTATTCATGGGTCATTTCGAATTCAATCTTGGCATTGACCTCTTCGAGGCGTTCATTGATCTCATCAGGGGTATATTTTTCCGTCCCTCCCAGTCGCATTGCCTGGACAGTGATGGAGGCCAACCCGGGTTTATTCTCGGGATCCTGAACGGATCCCACGGGCAAAAAGAGACCTATCGCAAAAGTCGGGAGTTCATGATCCTCGAGGAGATAGAGACGCATCCCGTTCTCCAAATCAACAATGGTGGGACGGGGTGGAGAGTAGTATGGAAGAAGTCTTTCTCCCGCCATCACGGGTGAAGGAACCAGGGAGATCATCAGAAAAGAGATCAATAGGGCCAATTTTTGATATGATTTCTTCATTTTTTTCTCAATACGGCCGTAATGTTGTTGTCCCGAGTGAAATAATCCCTTGCCACCCTCTGAATATCTTCAGCCGTCACTTTTTCAAGATGGGATGGATAATTTTCAAGATATTTCCAGTCACTCAAAAGGATTTCATAATACGCCAACATATTGGCCAATCCTTCATTGGTCTTTATATGCCAGATCATGTCGGAAAGGATGTTGTGACGGGCCTTCTTCAGTGCCTCTTCGGTGATGGGTTCTTTTTTGAGCCGTTCGAGGGTCTTCCATATTTCATCCTCGGCGCTCTGAATATTCTTATTGCCGTAGGGAGAGGCCTGAATCAGGAAGAGATGAGGCAGTCGGGCCCCCGGGATCGATGTATAGGTCGAGACGGAGGAGGCCACCTTTTTTTCCTTTATCAATCTGCGATAGAGTTTCGATGTCTTGCCACCGGACAAAATTTCGTCAATGACGTCAAAAACATAGTCGTCATCATGCGGCAAGGTGGGTTTTGAAAAGGCCATCATGAGACTCGGTTCTGCATGGAGCGATAAATCAATGCGGTTTTTTTGAGGGGGTTCCAGTGAGAGGTGGGGTTGGGATGTTTTTGTCTTCACCGGGCATGGTGAAGGGATAGTTCCAAAAGTTTTGTCAAGAAGCGATCTTGTCTGAGTCACATCAAGACGACCGACAAGGACACCCACGGCATTGGCGGGACAATAATAGCGTTTGAGAAAATTTGTGGCCTCTTTTCGAGTAAAACGGCGGATATCTTCGGCATGGCCAATGGTGGGCCATCGATAGGGGCTTTTTTGAAAGGCGTATTGAAGAAGCTTCTCGTATAACTGCCCTTCTGGACTATCATCCACTCGCATGCGCCTTTCCTCCATCACAATATCACGTTCCTGATAGAATTCACGCAGGATAGGTTTGAAAATCCTTTGGGATTCCAATTGGGCCCAAAACATCAATTGGTCAGACGGCAGGCTCACAAAATATTGGGTCGTATCCTTACTGGTTGTCGCATTATACCCAGTACCCCCGTGTTCCAGCATCTTTTGTGTGATTTCTCCGGATTTTGTGTATTTTTGCTGTTGTTGTGAAATTTCACCCATCTTTTTTCTGATTTCCAATATCTTTTGAGGATCTGCCAAATCCTTCTTGTCGTATTCTTGATTAAGCTCGTCGGCTAGGTGATCGAGGGCCTCCATCAGGGGTATTTCCATGGCGTAATTTTTGGTTCCAAGCCCCCTTGTCCCCTTGAAGGCCATGTGTTCAAACATGTGGGCCAGTCCCGTCTGCCCCTCATCCTCTTCAATACCACCCACACGAAAGGCAATGAGGGCGCTAAAGACGGGGGTATCCCCTCGCGGCACGATGAGAAATTTCATGCCATTTTTCAAAACGACCTTGGTGATGGGGGGAGCCCCAAAAACCCCCCCCTTGACTGAAAGAGAAGGATAAAGAAGGCAAAAAATGAGGATGAGGGCCTTGAAAAAAAATTTCACGGAGTACACTCCAAGGCCGTTTTTTGAGAACCAAACTGGACAATACAGTGCATTTTTTGACCGGGAGAAATATCAATATTTTTTGTCAGCCACTTTCGGTCCGGTTTATAATAAACGCGTATTTGATGAGGCCCCGCGGGCAATTCCACGGGCTTCATGGGGGTTTCCCATCCCTTCTTGCCCTGGTCAATGTAGATCACCCCCCAAGGAATGGCCTGTACACTGAGAGACCCAGGGGATAAGGAGGTCGCGGATTCGCTTTTTTGTGGTATCAGAGAGGGGGGGTCACCCGGCACAATTTGTCTTATTTCAATGGGGGGCGGAGGGGATTCGGGAGGTGTTTTATCAACGACAGGCGCCACAGGAGATGTTATTGGCAATTTTTCCTCCCTTGGAGACATCGACCCCTTGGACTGAAAAAAATGATAGCCTCCGTAAAGCAAGAAGACAAGGGCGACCCCCAGGAGGGGTGCCCATGAGGCCTTCCAAAAGGGGGATCTTTTTAGATACCCCCAGGACGAGTCCTTCATCTTTTCAAAGGTTGTTACGAGGATTTGGGTCCCTCCCCCCTCCGTTTTTTCCTCAGAATGGCGTGTCTCTTCCGTCCGTGTCACAGTCATGCCCTTGTCATAGGCCAGCGTCTGTGTCACCAGTCGCGTACTTTCCTCCCGAAGGGTTTCCACTTCCTGAGGAAGATTGTCTTTGAGAAAACGAGAGAGACCTTCCGATGTCCCCATGGTTTCATGATCCTGGGAGACCCTATATTGGTTGAGGTCGTGGAGAAAGGCCTGGGCCGAACGAAGTCTTTTTTCGGGGTCTTTTTCGAGGAGTTTGAGAAGAAGGGCCTTCAGGGCCTGCGGGAGTAAGGGGGGTTTTTCGGGAAAAACAACGGATGCTTGACGTACTTTTTCCAGCACAGCGACATCATTCGTGGCTCCAAAGAGCCTGGAATGGGTAAGCATTTCAAAAAAAAGAATCCCCATGGAGAAAAGATCACTTCGATAATCAAGTTCTTTTTGACTCGCCTGTTCGGGAGACATGTAGGCAAATTTTCCCTTGAAGGTCCCCGGAAGGGTTTCATGGGATCTTGTCGCCGCCTTGGCAATACCGAAGTCCGTAATCTTGATCTCTCCATCAAGGGAAATGAGGATATTTTGAGGACTGATATCCCGATGAACCACCTTGAGGGGAGAGTTTTGGGCACTGGTCTTCGTATGGGCATAATGAAGCCCCTTGGCCATCTCTCCGATAATATAAAAAACCAAGGACCGAGGGATGACCTTGTTCCCCAGAGATTTCAGTAAGCGCCTCAAATCAAATCCCTCGATGTATTCCATGGCGATATAATAATCCTCACCCTCCTTTCCCAGTTCATAGACCTGAACAATATTGGGGTGATTCAGTTGAACCGCGATTTTCGCCTCATCGATCAGCATGGAAATAAAGTCCTGATTATGCGTCCAAAAGGAAAGGATTCGTTTGATGGCCACCGATTTTTCAAAACCTGCCACTCCCAGGAGCTTGGCCCGATAGACCTCGGCCATCCCCCCGGTCGCCAGTCTCTGCAAAAGGAGGTAGCGGCCAAAGGAAATGGGTTTCGTCGGAATGAGGGGTGATGGGAGAGGCATGAGGTGCAAGGTATCAAACACCACCCCTAACATCAAGGGGGTTTAAATCAATGATAGTTAGTATCATTTATCATGAATTTCTTTTAGCTTGACTTAGATTATTTAAATTCATATAAATAGATTATAATTATGCATAATTCTTTATCAGTTATTGCAATTTTGATTTCTTTTAAGCCATGGGGGACATGGATGAGGGGGGTACATGGAACGGGTATCGATATTGCTCAAGGAGCTCTGTTTAGAGATCGCTACGGGGGATATAGCGGGTGAGAAATTTGGTCGTCTCTTGCTGGAAACAGGTGTTCAACTCAGTGATTCGGAGTGGGATGCGGCCAATCGTGTCCTGACTCAATCGGAGTGTATGTTTGCCACCTGCCCTGTTGATGAGCTAACTCTGCATTAATTTTAATGTTATTGACACTTTCGTTGTCTCTGCGCTAATCCATGTCACCATGGGATCTGTCTTTTTATACAATAATTCTGATCAACCATTAACATCGGCCCTTCATAAAATCCAAAATTTATGCCTCAATCATCAATTTCCTCAAGGATTTTGGTGGTATACACTAGAGGCCAATGAGTCTATCGGTGCGGGTTTGATACAACTTATGCACTGGACGGACCATGTGGACCTCCCCCTCCAAGAAGGCCTTGTTCACCGGATACTCAGTCAGCAAAGGGACAATGGATCCTGGTCCCTTTTTTATGAGGGGCCTAGTGACCTTAGCACGACAGTTGAGTGTTATTTTTCTTTGAAATTAGCTGGTTTAGATAAAAATTCTAAACCGTTACTTGATGCCAAGAGGTTTATCTTGAGTCGTGGCGGCCTCGAAAAGGTGAGGGCCTTCACACGCATCCATCTGGCCCTCTTTGGCCTGATGCCTTGGTCGAGCTGTCCTGCCATGCCCGTTGGGTTGATCCTCTTCCCCCATTGGTTTCTGATCTCCATTTACAAGTTTTCTAGTTGGGCTCGGGCCTGTATCATTCCCCTCCTCATCCTTTTGGATCAAAAACCCATCCATCCCACAAGGTCCGGCCTTGATCTGGAAGAGCTTTTTGTCCATCCCAAGGCCAGTCGTGATTTTTCCTTTCCACGTCCTTCCAATCTTTTTGGTCGCTTTTTTATCTATTTAGACAGATTTCTCAAGAGAACGGAGAAGTGGCCGTGGCACCCCTTCAAGGAAACGGCCCTCAAAAAATGCGAGGATTGGATCCGTCTCCACTTGGCTCAGACGGAGGATATCTATCCCTTTATGGCCTATTCGATATTGGCCTTGACCGCTCGTGCCCGTCCTTGGGAGGATCCTTCCATTCAAAAGGGGTGGCGCGGTTTGCTTCGCTTCCAGCAATGGATGCCCGAAGGCGATCTTGATCCCCTCCCCGATCCTGTCTACCAAGACTTGTTTGATGATATTCAGCTCAGAAAAGGGACCAGACCCTCTCCTGCCATCCATCAACAGTGTTGCATCTCCCCCATTTGGGATACGCCTTGGATGGGAATGGCCTTGATCGACTCGGGACTCCCCCCGGATCACCCAGCCCTTAAAAAGGCCGCCCACTATCTCATCTCAAAACAAGTCACTTCCACTTATGGGGATTGGTCTTTTCGCGTCCCTGGGATTCAACCGGGGGGATGGTCCTTTGAATTTCAAAACGAATTTTTTCCGGATATCGACGACGCTATTCAAGTCGTCCATTTTCTCCTCAAAACCGATTTGCCCGACCATGTCAAGACACCCGTGATCTTGCGGGCCCTGGATTGGATACTGGCCATGCAATGCAAAAACGGGGGGTGGGCGGCCTTTGATAAAGACAATACGGCCCCATGGGTGAACAAGATCCCCTTCTCTGACCACAAGGCCTGTCTTGATCCGCCGACCCCTGACATTACGGGGAGGATGTTGGAACTCTTAAGCCAGTTTTCAGCCCTCTCCTCCTCGCTCAATCTCCCCCAAGTCACCAAAAAGGCCCTCAATTTCCTGTATAAGACACAGGAGGTCACTGGGGCTTGGAGAGGACGCTGGGGGGTCAATTATATTTATGGTACATGGTGCGTCCTCAAGGGATTGGCCTCCCTCAAAATTCCAGAACATCATCCAATGGTTCGTAGGGCCCTGGCCTGGTTGGCCCAGCAACAACGACCGGATGGGGGATGGGGAGAATCCTGTACGGGGGATATGGACAATAAATATGTCCCTTTAGGGACCTCTTTGGCCTCTCAAACGGCCTGGGCCTTGATGGGATTGATGAGTTATCCCGATCGTTATCAAGAGGTTATCGATAAAGGGATCCAGTTCTTCATTGAGACCCAGCAAGAAGAGGGAAATTGGAAGGAATGTCATCATACAGGCACTGGCTTCCCAGGCCATTTTTACATTCGTTATCATGGTTACCGCCACTATTTTCCACTCATGGCCCTGGGGCAGTATCAAAGATTGACACATCACAGATAAAGATCATCATTTTCTAATTAAAATCATTTTTGTCAGTTTTCTTACCAGTCTTTTTTATCAGTTGATGAAAAATAATTGAAAACAAGGGGCTTCTATGGGCATAATGATGGCAATGTAATTCCTATATACTACGAGGAGTAGTAATAAGGATATTCATGTATCAATCAACACTCCTTTTTGTGGATGATGAGCCCAATCTTTTAGATATCTGCGACAAGTTTTTCTCCCTCAAAAAATACCGCGTCCTCAAGGCTCGATCGGGAAAAGAAGGTCTGAAAATTGCAAACCTCGAAAAACCGGATCTGCTTATCTTGGATCTCCGCATGCCAGAACTTGACGGGATGAACATGCTCGAAAAATTGAGGAATGCAAATAACGAAACGAAGGTCGTGATATTAAGCGGCTATGGGACCTTAGACGAAGTCGACAGAGGAATCGACCTGGGGGTCTCCGATTTTGTGGCCAAGCCTGTGGACCTCAATTACCTCGAAGAGGTGATCCGTCGTGCCCTCAAACATTAAACCTTGACCTCACAGGCCTTGGGGGGAGTGTGAGGGTCACCGTGGTCCCCTTCCCTACCTCGCTTTCAAGACGGATTTTGCCCCCATGCTCCTCAAGAACACTATAACACACGGACAAACCTAAACCGCTCCCTTTTCCAGGATCTTTTGTCGTAAAAAAGGGCTCCATCACACAATCTAAGTGGGCAGGATCGATTCCCACACCCTGATCCCTGATATCAAAGGCAATTTCCCCCTCTTGTGTTTCATAATTACAAATATGGATCTCGCCTCCCTGAGGCATGGCCTGAACGGCATTCATCAAGATATTTATAAATACCTGTTTGAATTGGTCCGGATCGGCAAGGACCCTTGACGGGATTGGCAATCGAGTCACAATCGTGACATGGGATATCTTGATTTGATGTTTGAGGAGGACCAAGGAGGCCTGCAAGATATCATTCAGATCTATGGCTATTTTGCGTGTCTGCCTCCCCTTTCGACTAAAGGACAAAAGATCCGCCGTGATCCCTCCACAATTGAGGGCGCTTTTTTGTATAATATCCAATCCGTGAAGGAGCTCTTGATAATCCGTCGAAGAGAGACTCGTTGTCTCATGACGGCCTAATTTTTCACATAAATACTGGGCATGCGCGGCAATGATAGTCAAAGGATTGTTGATCTCATGAGCCGCCCCCGCGGCAAATTGACCCAGGGCCTCCATTTTGCTTGCATGTCGCAGTCTTTCATTGATCTGTTTTTGTTCGGTAATGTCCTCAGCAATCCCAGCGATACGATAAACTTGACCTTGCGCATCGACAACAGGAAAACCACGATCTCGAATCCAGCGAATCTTCCCATCGGGCCGGACAATCCGGTATTCTTCTTCAAAAAGCCATTTTTCATGTACGTGTGTACACGTCCCTTTAGGGATTTGAGCCACTCCAAAAAAGGCCTTCCCTACCTCTTCGCGTTCATCGGGATGAATGGACTCAAACCAGAGTTTGGGATTCTCATATAATTTTTTACACGTATGACCCCAAATCTTTTCAAAACCTGGACTGACATAGTGCATCTTTTCACCATCCGCTGATGTAATCCAAAAGACTTCATGGATATTTTCCGTAATCAGACGAAATCTTTCATCGCTGATTTTCAGATTTTCTTCCATTTTTTTACGATTGGTAAGATCTCGAGCCACCGCAACAAGATAATTGCCAGACCCCTCAAGGATGTATTTGACGCTGACTTCCACAGGGAATGTGGTCCCATCACGTCGTTTATGAAAACCCTCAATGATCTTGGCATTGTTTTCCTTTTGAACAGAGGCAACAATCTCCTTCCAAACAAATCGATTCGGAATGATCACCTGAATATCAATCACCTTCATATTCAAGAGTGCTTCACGAGAATATCCTAGATTTTGACAAGCCTTTTCATTGACATCCAAAAATTGGGCAGTTTTTGGATCGATGACAAAAATGGCATCATTGGATTGATTGATGAGATGGCGAAATAGTTTTAGCTCGTTACCGACATGATCATAATCTTGCCCTTGTATCTTTTGCATCATCAGCGAATACTACTTCTCCCCACTCGCAAATGCAAGTTTCCGTTCTGGATTGTTGAGTCAATCAATCAACTATTTCTAATACGACAGAGATGATGCCCTTGGAGATCATCCCAATGTGTTTGGCGGCGGCATAGGAGAGGTCAATCACCCGCCCTTTGACAAAGGGACCACGATCATTGATACGCACAATAACGCTCTGATCATTTTCAAGATTAATGACCTTCACCATCGTCCCAAAGGGAATCGTTCTGTGGGCTGCCGTCAGTTGCTGACGACGATATTTTTCGCCACTCGCCGTACGCCTTCCATGAAATTTGCGTCCATAATAAGAAGCCAGGCCCCTGAGTTCATGGGAATCGGGTGTCAATGAGGATCGGAACGAGTGGGCACTATGAATGGGAGACAAGGATTTCTGAGGACCACAACCGATCACCGCAAGCCCCATGATGACACCGATAAAAACAAAAAAATAACCGTGGAAATTATATCTTGATTTTTGTTTTTCTTCGGTCCTTATAAAGGGACAACTTCTTGGTCTTAATCGCGGGATCCGATTTGTCGGTGAGATGAATGGTGGCCTCCACATCGATGGAGAGACCATTGAGGGCTCGCTTAACTTCCTCATGAATATTAATGCGATTTAAAAATCCCTTTAACTCGCGACTGATAATGGTAGCCAGTTCTTGTTTGCGACGAGCGGCCTGATTGATCAGATATTTTTTGGCCTCTTGCGGCAGTGTTATTTCAGAAAAAGCATGTCGAATTCCCTCTTCAGTCATCAAGGCCGCTCCAACTCCTGTGATAATCAGCTTTTTTAAGCGTTCAAGATTGTCGGACATATATTAATCAGTTCCAATTCCACTACGCGTAGCGTAAAAAAAGCAAAATGCTTTCACTACTGCTTAATACTGGGCAGATCATTGTGTAGTGATTAATGTACTGCCCTGTAAATCTCTTAGCCCCTCTCTTTATTATATTTATGAAGGTAAGGGGCCATCCCTACCTTAATAAACTATAATGGGGAGAGGGATAGGACCTTTTATTATAGATCCTCTCGGCCTGTTTTTTGAAGGCATTCAGCATGTTGGGCAAATTACTGCCCACGAGCATATTGGTAATGACCTTTGGGACAAGAATACCCAGTTCTATCTCGGCATTGTAGACGGCCTCTGTCTTGTCTTTTCCCAATGGTTTAAAGGTCCACGATCCTTTATTGTCTTTGAAAAGATCTCCCTGAATAAAGGACCAAACAATTTTTTTGTGGGGCGTCATTTTGAAATCAAGCGTATAGCTCAGTGTTTTGATCACACGAATTTCAAACTCGGCTATAATGGATTTGGCATTGCTTTCAAGTATCTGGACATTTTTGCTCTCTTTTAAAAATTTTGGGTAATTTTTAAAATCGAGGACGACATCATAGATGACCTTTGCGGGGGTATCTATGATGATGGATTGTGTGGCACCCGGCATGTTCTCCCCCTAACTGGCAAAAAGTTGGCTGATGAGTTGAGTTCCTTGACTGACAAAATAACCCGTTTTCGCGGCCTCCCTCTCATGAAAACATCGCACCTTGTGTCCCTCGTCCCCTGACTGGTACAAGACATAGACCACCGGGTCTGAAGAATGGGTCTTCAAACAAACAGGGGTGGCATGATCCGAGGTCACCAAGAGGCGATAGGGTTTGAGGCTCTCCAATCCCTTTAATAGTGGAGCCATGATCTTTTTGTCAATATCTTCAATGGCTTTGATCTTTTTTTTATGATCCCCCATGTGGCCCGCCTCGTCAGGGGCCTCAATGTGGATAAAGACAAAATCATTTTTTTTGAGGGAACGCAGGGCAAAATCGACCTTTCCTTTATAGTTTGTGTCGAGAAACCCCGTCATACGGGGGACTTTAATCACTTCGAGACCGGCCAAGACCCCAATGCCCCTGACGATATCCACCGCCGAGATAATCCCCCCTTTTACAGGAAATCGGTCTAACGTCATGGCCTTGCCTTCTCCCCAAAGCCAAATGGCATTGGCCTGTGTGGGATTGCCTTTGAGGGTCTCGTTGGCCTTTATCATCAATTTATTGAGGAGATCGACATGAGGGCCTTTGGGAAAATGCCTTGCAATGGGCTGTCCCGTTATATCGTGGGGGGGGGTCGTGGATTGAGGGAGATGGCCGTTTTTCCAGACCATGAGATGCCGGTAACTGACCCCCGGGTAGAATCGAATGGATCGAGACCCAAGTTTTTTATTGAGCCGGTCAATGAGGCGTTTGGCCTCCCTTGTCTGAATATGCCCTGCTGAATAATCCTTCATGACCCATCGCCCCTCCGGGGCTCCAGGGTCCCAGCGCCCTGCCGATGGGGCCCATCGCCCCTTTTTTTCATAGGCAAGGGTGACAAAATTGCATCGAAAAGCCACGTCACGAGGCCCCAAGGAAACCCCCATACTGGCCGCCTCAATCGGGGCCCTTCCTGAATAATACCTTTGAGGGGCATAGCCCAAGACTGAGAGATGCCCGATATCGCTCCCCGGCAACATGCCCTTGGGAATGATGTCGACAAGACCCAGATGCCCCAAAGAGGCGAGACGGTCCAAATGGGGATGACGCGCCACCTCTAAGGTAGTCTTTCCACGAAGCGCCTTGACGGGACGGCCCGTCATGCCATCACCGAGGACAATAACGTACTTCACAAATCAAACTCCTAAAGTTTTAAGTGCCTCACGACTTTATTGATGTCGGAAGGAAGCTTGGCAGGTTTTGGAGAATTTTTTAAGGCCGTATCAGGGTCCTTGAGACCGTGCCCCGTCAGTGTACACACGACACTGTCCCCTTTTTTAAAAAAGCCCTTTTGGGCCAATTGACGGACCCCGGCAATGCTGGCGGCGGAGGCTGGTTCACAAAAGTACCCCTCTTTTTGGGCCACGAGTCGATAGGCCTCCAGAATTTCCTCATCCGTAACGCTCCCTATCTGCCCCCCCGATTCATCCCTTGCGGCCTCCGCCGCCTTCCAACTGGCAGGATTTCCAATGCGAATGGCCGTGGCAATCGTTTCGGGGTGTTTGACGACATGACCCAGGACAATGGGGGCGGCCCCACTGGCCTGAAATCCCAGCATCTTGGGACGATGGGAGATCTTTCCTTCTTGATGATATTCACTATACCCCTTCCAATAGGCTGTAATGTTACCGGCATTGCCCACCGGTAAGGCATGATAAGTGGGGGGGCCTCCCAAGGCATCACAGATCTCAAAGGCCGCCGTCTTTTGCCCTTCGATGCGATAGGGGTTGATAGAGTTGACGACTTCAATGGGATAGTGCTCGGCGATCTTCCGGACAATCTCAAGGGCCATATCAAAATTACCTTCTATTTCAATGACTTTAGCGCCATGCATCAAGGCCTGCGAGAGCTTTCCCAGGGCGATTTTTCCCTCGGGAATAATCACGGCGCAGGTGAGCCCGGCCTTGGCCGCATAGGCCGCCGCAGAGGCCGAGGTATTGCCCGTCGAGGCACAGATAATCGCCGTCTTTCCCTGCTCAACGGCCTTGGAAACGGCATAGGTCATCCCACGGTCCTTAAAAGAGGCCGTGGGATTTAAGCCCTCAAACTTGAGGTACATCTTGAGTCCTGGGAAAATGACCTCTGCCAAATGATTGGCCGGCAAGAGAGGAGTATCTCCCTCTAAAAGGGTAACGATGGCTTCCTCTTTGATGGGGAGATAGTGTCGATAGTGGCGAATGAGACCTTGATAGGCCATGGCTATCCCTTTTCCTTTCCTTCTTTTTTGCGAAAATGTTCTACTCGGATGATCACGGTTTTATCAACAACAAAAGGGAGCTCATCAATCTTTAAAATGGCCTTTTGGACATTTTTTTCCTGTCCACGATGAGTTAGGATGATGATGGGAACCTTGGCCCCGTGATCCTGTTGGGGTTGATAGACGGAGGCAATGCTGATATCGTGCTGCCCCAGGATCCCTGTGATTTGTGAAAGGACCTTGGGTTTGTCCACCACCTCAACCCTCAAATAATATTCAGACTCAATCTTGTCCATGGGTCGAAGCTCCATGTCTTCAAACTCATGAATGCCAATAATGCCTCTCTCATCATGCGCCCTGGAGACGGCCACCACATCACTCACGACCGCTGAGGCCGTTGGCATCATCCCCGCCCCCCGTCCATAAAAAAGGGTCTCGCCCACGGCGTCTCCCTTGAGATAAATGGCATTAAACGGTCCACTCACGGTGGCCAACTGATGGGTGGAAGGAATCATCGTCGGATGGACACGAAGCTCGATAGTCCCGCCCTGTTCTTTTGAGATAGCCAGTAATTTGATGGTAAATCCGATTTTTTTGGCAAATTCAATGTCAATGGGACTGATGCGTTCAATCCCTTCAACAAAGATTTTTTTTGTCGTGACACCGGCCCCATAACACAGCATGGCAATGAGGGTTAATTTATGAGCCGCATCGATGCCCCCGACATCCAGGGCGGGATTGGCCTCTGCATAGCCTGCCTTTTGAGCCTTCTTGAGGACAGTGTCATAAGGAGATCCATGAGCCGTCATTTCAGAAAGTATATAATTGCAGGTGCCGTTGATAATGCCGTAAACTTGACTGATGTGATTGGCAACAAATCCCTCGGAGATCGCCCGAATAATGGGAATGCCCCCGGCCACACTGGCCTCAAAACCCACCTGGAGACCTTTTTGCAGGGCCTTTTGAAAGATCTCTATTCCATGATCGGCCAAAAGGGCCTTGTTGGCCGTCACCACATGCTTTCCACGATCGAGGGCCTTCAATAAAAAAGTCTTCGCCGGTTCTATCCCCCCAATCAGCTCAACAACGACAGAAATGTCCGGATCATTTAAAATATTTTCAGCATCTTTTGTAAAAAGGGCGGAAGGCAGTTTGAAAGGACGATTTTTTTTTGGATAAAGATCGGCAATTTTCTTTAATTGAAACTTGACTCCCGTACGCCGTTCGATCAACGATTGATGATCGAGAAGGAGTTTGGCCACCCCTGTTCCCACCGTCCCACAACCAATGAGTCCCACCTGAATTTTTTTCGTCATCTATGCCCCCGCCTTAAAAAAATTTTGAATCCCCCGAACCGCCTGTTGAATCCTTTTTTCGTTCTCGACCAATGCAAAACGAACATAACCTTCTCCGTATTCACCGAAACCCACTCCTGGTGACACCGCCACCTTGGCCTCTTGCAAAAGGTGTTTTGAAAACTTGAGTGAACCCATTTTCCGAAAATCCTCCGGGATCTTGGCCCAGACAAACATCGTGGCCTTGGGTCTTTCGACAGCCCATCCAATCCTATTGAGACCCTCACAAAGAACATCACGGCGGCGGCAATAGGTGTCCCTTATCTCTTTGACACAATGTTGCGGTCCATTCAAGGCCACAGTCGCCGCGATTTGAATGGGGGCAAAGACCCCATAATCAAGATAACTTTTGATCTTGGTTAAGGCATAAACCATCTTCTTATTCCCCACGCAAAAAGCAATGCGCCATCCGGGCATGCTATACCCTTTGGACATGCTATACAACTCAACGGCCACATCCTTTCCCCCCTTGACTTGCAAGATGGAGGGTGCCTTGTAACCATCAAAAACCAGATCCGCATAGGCCAGATCATGGATGATAAGAAGGTTGTTTTCTTTGGCAAAGGCCACGAGTTTTTTAAAAAAATCAAGATCGACGATCTCAGTCGTCGGATTCGAAGGAAAGCTAACAATGATGTATTTGGCCTTGGGCCAAATAGTCTTACTGGCCAATTCCAAAGATGTGAAAAAGTCAATCTCCGGAGACATGCGAATACTCCGAGCATCACCCCCTGCAATAACCACTGAATAGGTATGTATGGGATAAGTCGGATTGGGGACCAAAAAGACATCCCCGGGATTGGTAAGTGCCAAAACGAGATGAGAGAGCCCTTCCTTGGCCCCCATCGTGGCAACGACCTCGGTCTCCGGATTGAGAAGAACATTATAATTGGTCTTGTACCACTTGGTGATGGCCTCCCTGAGTTTTGGAATGCCTCGCGACAGGGAGTAACGGTGATTTTTGGGCTTGGAGGCCGCCTCTTGGAGTTTTGCGACAATATGGGGGGGTGTGGGGAGGTCGGGATTACCCATGCCCAAATTGATGATATCCTCCCCCTGTCGGCGGGCCGCCATCATCATGGCCACCACCTCTCCCAAGATATAGGGAGGGAGGCGCCTGATACGTTCAAATTGAGTCTCGCTCTTGTGCTTCATGAGTCCACATCTGATCGGCGTGATAGGAACTGCGGACAAAAGGTCCAGCGGCTACCTGTTTGAATCCGAGATCATAGCCGACTTCTTGAATCTTTTCAAATATTTTTGGCTCAACATAATGAATCACGGGACGTTGGGCCTTTGTGGGCTGGAGATACTGCCCCACCGTCAGGCTATCACACGCAACAGCCCTCAAGTCCCTCATGGTCTGTAGGACCTCATCAAAAGACTCCCCATGTCCCACCATCAATCCTGACTTGGTTATCATCGAGGCCTGGATCTCCTTAAACATCCCCATCACCCTAAGAGATCTTCGATAGGTGGCCCTCCCCCGAATCTCGGGGGTGAGGCGTTCTACGGTCTCGATGTTGTGGGCCATGACGTGGGGTTGGGTCTCCATAATGATCCGGACACATTCCCTTTTCTCCTCCATATCGGGAATTAATAACTCGATCTTGATACCCGGATTGAGTTCATGGATGGCCCGAACCGTCGCGGCCCAGTGCGAGGCCCCTTCATCGGGGAGATCATCCCGGGTCACAGAGGTCACCACGACATATCGAAGCCCCAGTGTTTTGATGAGCTGGGCGACCTTTGTGGGCTCTTGTGGATCGGGAGGAAGGGGCTTGGCCGTGGTAATACTGCAAAAATGACAGCGCCGTGTACATCGATCCCCCAGGATCATCACCGTCTGTTTTTTGAGGGCCCAGCACTCCCCTAGATTGGGACATCGGGACTCCTCGCATACGGTATGTAACTTTCTTTCACGAACGAGCTTCTTTAAGGAATGAATCTGGGAATGATGAGCCGATTTTTTTCTGAGCCATGGTGGAAACACCCTCCTTCAATATCCAGATTGATGGGCCTTGTCAATTAAGGGGTCATTAACGTCCACCCCGACGAAGGGCCTCCTCAAAGAGGGGCCTCTCCCCCACCATCTCACCCACCCCTCGACGAGACAAGGGATCTATGGCCTCAGCGATGGCATCGAAACCGTGACGACGCAGGACGGG
>MGSF01000077.1:22466-29668 GCA_001798715.1 Deltaproteobacteria bacterium RIFCSPLOWO2_02_FULL_50_16
GGATGACATACGGAGGGACACCCCGATTCGTCAGGAAGGCATCGGGTGTTTGTGCCCAGTGAATCGGTAATCGTATTCCCATTTGAGTCTGGCCAGTCACCCCATCGACGAGGAGGACGGGGGCTCCCCTTTCAATCCCAGGCAACATCCCGGAAAGGGCTGATACATCCATGCCAGGAGTCCCTAAGAGGGCCTGGGCCAGAGACTGTCCATTCCCCCCACCGTTGCCTCCGTGGTTCGCAGGAGGGGTCGTCGATGAAGGGGGGACACCGGGACCGGGATCTCCGGAGCGGATATAGGCCCCTCGGAACATCTCCATCACCGCATCTCTTAATTCCCCAGCAATTTGGGCCTGAGCTGATTCATCACCCGCCGCAACGGCCTCACTGAAGCGTCCGACATAAGGTTGCTGGAGACGTTCTAGGGGCTGGCTATGTCGTGAATCTTGCAAAAGGACCAAAAAAGGCCTGCTAGCAGGTGCAAAGGCTGAATGGGAACGCATTTGTAATGTCATCCTTGAGAGTCGTGCCTCATCTTCCGTCCATGGAGTCGTCGTCATCCAGTCCCGGGCACTGATTTCATACTGAGTCCGCGTGGCTAAATCATAGGCCTTCCTTTTTTGGGGGGGTTTGATTCTTCCAACACGTAACCATTCTTCAGCAGTGATAAAAATATAACGGTCAAATCCACCACTAGCATTATGGAGTTGTAGGCGGCGATGACCTGCAAAACGACTCATATGTTCTAGGCTTGTCAGCTCCCTTGTCACTACTTCTTGAGGCATCGCCCGCGTTCTAGAGTGTAGTAAGACGTCTTCCCACTGACGATGTTCGGGGGCAATTCGGGATCGGGCAATGGCTATCTTAAATCGTTCCGGAAAATTCATCTGTTCAATGTCCGATTCGAATTGTCTGAAGATATGGATGATGTCCGCCCGAATCTGGGGGATCTGCTTGCGGATATCACTGACCAACCGAGCCCCAGCCATACGGGTCTGGACCATGGAGGCAAACATCTTCTGCCATCTGAATTGGGACAAATCCATTTGACTGGCCTTTGCGATTTGGGTGGCCGTATCCATGAGGACCAACATGGGAAGGACGTCAAAAAGTTCCCGGGAAAAATACGAAAAGATGATCGATTGGGCGCTTTGAGGTTGTTCTACCGGATTGGTCAGGGCGATGGCCTGAAAATTATGGAGGTCAAATGTCTCGCCGGTGAGGCTTTCGACCCGTACTGGTGCGGCTGTGATGCGACCGGCCATGAGCCTGTCGATATTTCCGATATCAAAAGGCTCAAACCTGAGTTGTCTGTCCCCCTGACGGATACCGATATTGTAAGGGCCACTCCCTCCTTGAACATTGGTACGACGCATGACCTGACCTTCAGGGACAAAGGCGGCCCGGGCGATCCCATGACCGTCAATAAAATGCAAGGAGTAATGTGTGTTTGCCAATTGCGCTATATGGGAAAGGTCACGGCCATAATTTTCAACATCCCGAAGGGTGATTTCAGCCAGGACTGGAAATTCGGCGGCCAGCGGTGAAGGGGCAGGAAGTCTTTCAAGCCCATCCACATCGAGTCCTGGTACGGCCAAGGGGGTCCACCAGGGGCGTTCGGAAGGAGGAAGCGAGGCGAGTCCGCCCATGATCACCTCACGTCGCGCCTCATAAAAGAGAACAACCTCCTCAAGGGCCGTTTGAACGTCGTCAGAATTTCGGGCCGTGAGATGCCTCGCAATGATTTCAATAAATTCCTGACGGATGGGTTCCGGAGTGACGCGAGGATCGAGGACAATCGAGGCAATGGCCCCCCCGGGATAGAACTGGGAGACATCCATGAGACGGGAAAGCGAGGCCATGAAGGCCGTCCATTCTTCATTCCGACGGGGGTCATAGAAGAGGGGGCGATGGGCCCCATAAAAGCGGCTCCTTTCATCCTCCAAAACCCATTCAAAGTGCGGCATATCCCGATCGAGATAACTCACGAGGACGCGATGATTGCCATGGGCCACCATCCCCTGAGCCGCACCTTGGATATTGCGTTGAAACTCATGTAGACTCGTTTCAGAAATAGCTATCACTTCGGGAAAGGCCAGGGTTCGCACAAAGGGTTCTTCAGGTGGAAATTCGGCCCGAACAGCCCCAGTGATCCGCTCCATCGCCTCGTCCCAGTGGGCGACCATGACCTGGCCAAAGCCCTGAAAATCAGAAACAGTGGGGTTGGTGAGGCTATAGAGGAGGGTCAGGGCCTCGGCAACCTCCCTTCTATACACCTCGGAAAAATCCCTTGCCCGAAGCACGGCCTCATGAATGCGTAAGACCCGGTGGTAGAGAGATGGGGGCAAGGCACGGAAAAGTTCTGGATGGGACAGGATCGAAGAGGGTGCATCTCCGATCTGTCTCCAGCGTCTCAATTGTTCTGAAAGATTAAGATTGTTTTGAACGACATGTAACCTCATCTCCCTTTGAAATTCGTAAACGGTATCGCGGGTCCAGTCCTGTGGATTTTGGACACGTCGGGAAAAGCGGTCGACAATCCTTTCCAAGGCCTGGGCGTCTTCACGGTTGACATCCAACAAGAAGAGTGAGGTGTAAATGGCCTTGGCCTCAGGGCGCATGTCCTCTCTCTCATAAACTCGCTCCAAAAAACGCCAATGTCTTTGACTGGGTTCATCGACATGATTAATGACATAGCGGATCTGATTTTTTCTCACCCTCAAGACCCCTCCCCCCTCCATGGGAAGGTCGTGGACCCTCATTCCCTGGTGCATCTGGGTCCCAAGGGCCTGGAGCCCTTCTTGGGTCAAAGGTGTCTGGTATACCCGCCCCTCGCTCTCATAAATCATGCTCGTCCCACTTTGCTGACTCAACAAGGCCGGCAGGACCGTGGTATAAAAATCCTCCACATCCGTATCGGGAATGAAATCCAAGGCCTCCATACCCAAGGCCACCAAGGGGGGATGGGTACGCACCCAGGTCTCTTCTGCCGCCACCCTTTCTGCCTCGGCAGCGGCGTCAGCAAGACGACGGGCCTCATCGGCCCTGCCGGAGGCCTCGGCCTCAAACTCGGTAATAGCGGCCTCGATAGAACCTGCCTCACCCTCTCCCCCTATGAGGCGAACCATGAGATTATACCGGGCCAAACGTTCTTCAAGGGCGGCCCTTGTCTCGATCCCGGTAAAGGTGTCCGGGGTCAAATCCCTTCCCTGCGAAATAATGTCAGCAAACACCCCCTCTTGTGTGGTTGAGGTCGAGGCGTCATGGGCAAACTCGATCACACCCAAGACATCGGATGAAAAGGCCCCCAACCTGTCCCGAACCTCCCCCACCCAGGCCTCCAGGCGCTGCCTATAAATATGAATGGCCACCGCCTGCAATTCAGGGTCACGCACATGACCCTGGATGGTTTGACGAATCATGGAATTAATATCTACAAAACCACGTCCCGATACGAGGGCCAATAAATAATTTCTGGCCACACGCCTCAGTTCGGGATCCGGAATACTTCTCACCTCTTCGCGCACCCGTAGGCCATGTTGTCGCAGGACCTCACAGGCTCGAAATAGATATGTGGCATGAGCGTTAACCGCTCCACTGGCCAGTTGATGTCCCAGATATTGTCGCCTCTCCTCCACAAGACGGGCAATCAACGTTCGAGCCCTTTCAAGAGGAACAGTGCGTCCTTCAACCAATTCCCCGTGGAGTTCGTGCAGGGCCAATTGGATTAAGGATAGACTCAGCTCCCCTTCCCCTTCATAGGGGATATCCTGCAAGAGCTGCTCCAACCGTGACTGTGTGGGTATGGAGGCCTGTTCCTGCGGAGGAAGAGATTCCGTTCTCCGCGTCGATATATTGTATCGATCCAGGGCCGCACGAAAAGGGGCAAGGACATGATCGGCATTGACACCGCTGTCTCCGTGGTGATCCAAGACATAGCCAATAGCCTCCCTGGCCAGGCCTTCATTGAAAGGATAGCGAACATGAGTGGGAAGATCGCTGACCAAACTATCACACAGTGTCAGATAACGGGGTAAGGCGAGATTGGCAACATCTGCAGCCGTGAGAGCGGCCCTGGGTCCCTGAGACAGGCTTGCACCTTCCGCCGGACTCCACCGCATGAGCCTAAAAAATTCCTCAAGCCATTTTTTATATTCCCACGTCCGCTCCCCCCTTTTCGGAAAGACTTCGTTCAACCCCCTTGTGAGGACGGTCCCGTCAATACCTGTCTCAAAGGGATGTGGTGTCGCCACGAGGCAGATGGCCACAACGCGCTGGAGATTGGCAATAAGGGTCTCATCCGTGATCCCATGACGTATTCGAAGAAATCGCTCTAAGGCGGCCTCGACATTGATTTCAGCAGGGACTGATGCAATCCTCCGTGGCCGTACGGGGCTTTCCAGGACAGCACTGACATAGGGATCACTTCGATCGAGCCGCGACAAGGGGGGAGGCGATGAAGATTCGGCAACAGCTTGACGATAGGCCGCAAAGACTTGAGCCGGATATCCCTCATCCCTACCGGCATAATGGTAATGAATATAATCCATGGCCTCCTCTTCACTGCCAAAAATACTGCCCCGTTCTCTTAAGACATCGAGCGCGATCATGGTCTCCAAGACATCACGAGTCAGGAGGGGGGACCAATTCTCTCGAACAGCAACGGCCAGCATGGGATCGGCCACGACGAGGGCGCGGCGTCCCAACAAGGTTTCTTCCCCCTCCCATCGCAGACCTTGACGATGATCCTCCGTGGGAGGGACAACACGGTAAACGAGGACTTGATCCCCCAGGGAGAAATTTCCTGCGACAGGAACCCTCTCCTGTATCTGAACCGCCAAACGAACAAGATCACGATAGAAGTCCGTAAACCGACGCACGATCCCCGGCGTCACATTGTAGGGATCGACGGCCAGGCGGTCGATCTCGGTCATATAGCGTTGATGGCGCTCCCAAAGCTGGGTCAATCGCCGTTCCATCCCCCCCAATTCACTTCTATCAACGGCGCTTCCTCCCTCCTGATAGAGGGCACGGGCCATGGCCAATCGACGTCCCAGCTCATCAAAAAGGTGGGAAAACCTCCGATCCGCCACGTAACTAAACGGGGCCTCGTCAAAGGCAATGCGTCGTCCCACATGGATGGCGAGATATTGGGTCTCCGCATCATCAGGGATGAAACGGATCCGCCACTCCGTCCCTTGAGGATTGGCCCTATTTAATTGAACACCCCCCTCATCATAGACAGGGATAAAACTGTCAAAGGCGGAGATCCATTCCAGGAAAAACTGGAGGACGGCCCCCCGCTCCTCCCCTGCCGGTCCCTGGGTCGCAAAGGCCTGGCGAAAGGTCTGCCGGGTCTTGTCATACATTCGATGAGGGACGACCTGCCCCAGGCGATGACGTCTCACCGTCCCTCCTGTGGCGGCTTCGGGTAAATTATCAGCCACTTCCCTCACGAGATCCTCCTCAAAGGCCCCTCGCGACATCAAGAGGCGGTTGATCGCAAAACCGAGATTGACATCATTGTATTGCCAGGGCTCCCCTTCATCCCAATAACGGGGATAACGGACAATTATTTCATGGGGGCTCGCGGGATTGACGCTCGCAAAAAAGGCCTCGCCCCTCTCACGAAGGGCCAGACGGATGACATCCATGGGGTCCACTTGCTCGACATCCCCCCTCTCCCCCTGTACCTCATGACGAATCTGAAGACTTTCGTTGATGTAATGAATGCCTCCGATCAGATAACCGACCTCACCGGGAACCCTCCCCCCCACGCCATAGGCAAAATAGGTGGCCGATCGGACGCCGGCGGCCTGGGCAAAATATTCATCCCGGCGCAAAATCCCCAATCCCTCCAAAAATTCCCCCAAATCCTCATCGGACGCGGGCTCGGTAAAGGCCACCCCGTCAGGCACAGGGGGACGGATATCCTCCTCCAAGGAGGCCAGTCTTCCCAGGGATCCCGCCAGGCGCGTCCGTACGGTGGAGACCTCCGGGACATCGGCAATCTCCTGCTGGCGGAAGAATAAGAGAAAGAGTTCCAACAATGGATCCTGATAGACATGGGGATCCAATTGGGTGAGGAGGATATCAAAGACCTCGGCATCAAAGGGATTGGCCCGAAGGCTCGCCACCGAGGCCCCGAGTTTGGCCTCTAGGAGTCCTAAATATTGGAGAAGCAGGGCCTGTAATTGATCCCTGGCCTCTACTTCCAGGGCCCCCACGTATTCGGTCCAGGCCCCATAGAGACCTCCCAATCTGGCAGGCAACTCCGCTGCGGGAATGACCGTGGGATTGATCGCCCAGACACCATCGATAAGATTGGTGGAGAGGACATGGCTCAATTGTGGATTGTCTAAAATTCTTCGGTATTCCATTCTAAGACCAATTTCAAAGCCAACAACCTGCGGCAGCAAGGCACCCAAGGTCTCACCGTCAGGGGCCTCCCTTAATTGACGGATCAATACCCTTTGTTGTTCGGGATAGGTCTCGATCCGCGTAAGAATAGTCGTGGCTGTCGGTGTGAGGGTGTAGCCCGGTATCGACACCACCTGACGGAGTCGATTGAGCCTTTCAATAAGGGGATTCATCTGCCCCACATGGCGAAGAAGCAGACCCCTCACCACATCCACTCGGTCGTGGCCAATCCTTAAGGGCGGTAATTGGGCTCGATAACTTTCGGGAAGTGAAATGGGGGGAAATCCAAGAAATGGACCAAACTCATCCAGAAAACTAGGGACTTGGGCCATGGCGGTCTCAACCTCATCCGGTAAAACCACATCCGCCACGGCCCGGCGGATCTGGTCAAAACGGACGTGATCGTGGTTTCGGGCACGCCTGACAATGCCCTCCAATTGAGTCAGGATGCGGGTGAGGGTGTCCGGATCCCCGCTGTATCCAAATTCGGTCACCGTCGCCGGGATCATCTCCTGCCATCCGTCCTCAAGACCCAAAAAAGGCGAGGGAGACTCTACAGCCTCTTCACCCGTCCCCCTCCCTGAGACCACCCCCTCCAAACTCCCTGAAGGGGCAGGTGCCTCGGAGGAGGCCCCTGAGGCCCCTTCCGATGAAGCGGAGGAACCCTCCGATGAAGAAGGCTCATCGGGGTCCCCTTGAGCCAGGACCCCTGAGGACACAAGTCCAGCGATATGCTCTACACCAAACATCCCATCACCCATATACCAAAACCTTAAGGGTCTA
>MGSF01000078.1 GCA_001798715.1 Deltaproteobacteria bacterium RIFCSPLOWO2_02_FULL_50_16
CCCATAATCATCACATCAAAGGTAAAGTCACTTCCCGAGGGCGTGGGAAGGGTCATGAAGTAATTGCGGACATCAATGCGAAACCCCAACCAAGACCACCTCGTATAGAGCTTCATTCCCCCACCGATAAATCCCGTCCCCCGCGTGGATTGATTGATGACCATCACCCCCCCGCCGCAGTTGGTGTAAAAATCTACTTCGGTAATCTTGTTTCTGGAATTATAGGCCCCCGGAAGGTTGTAGGTCACGACTCCATTCATCAAATAGAGGTTTTTATTGACGACCGTCGTCCCAAAATCACTCCGGGGATCCACCGAGATGCGGCTCCAGCCAAAGTCGGATCCCAAAGACCATTTGGGGGTGACACGAAAATCAAAATGAGACCCCACGATGAAGGAATGCTGCAGGGTATCCCCGACATAATCCCCCCCAAAGGGGGTGATCTCAATGCGGGAAAGTACGGCGTCCCGCCGATCAAAATCCAGGTGACGGGGCGTCTCTTCCAGGGGCACCTCCTGGGCCAGAAGGAGGGGGGACGTCAAAAACAAACTGATAAGGAAGAAAAGGGCCTTATGAAACATAGGAAGTCACTTCTGAGGAGAGAGGTTCTGCCGAAGGGCCCTGACTTTTTAAGGCCTGTTTGGCCAATTGCTTCCCCACATCCCAGGCCCCTCCGGGGAAGCGGTGACACTCGGAGACCACCTTGTCAAAGGAGGTGACGAAATAATCCATATCCTCCTCAGTCAGGGTCAGGGGGGGAAGCATCTTGATGATATCCACTCCATGACCGGCGACCTGAGACAGGATCCTGTAATCCGTCATCAGGGGAACGACGATCATCTGGCCAAAGAGGCCTGCATTGGCGGCATGGATCATCTTCCATGCCATTTTTAATTTCATGGATCGGGGAGGCCCAAACTCCAGACCGATCATCAGTCCCTTAATGCGACATTGTTGAAACATCTCATATCGATCCATCAAGGGTCTTAATTTTTCCGTGAGGTATTCCCCGCTCTTTTGAGCCCGTTCCACCAATTTTTCCTCTTCCAGGATCTGGAGGGTCGCAAGCCCTGCCGCCATGGCCAGGGCATTTCTGCCAAAGGTATTGGAGTGCACGACACAGTGTTCCATATTGGTAAAGACCTTTTTATAGATTTCCCTGCGATAAAGAATCGCCCCGACGGGAATAAAACCCCCTGAGAGGGACTTTGCCACACAAATGATGTCGGGCTGAAGCCCCCAATGTTCGAAGGCAAACATCTTGCCCGTGCGTCCAAACCCCGTCTGCACCTCATCCACGACAAAAAGGGTCTTGTACTGGCGACACAAACGTTCCACTTGAGGGAGATAATGGTCCTCCGGAATATGAACGCCTTTTCCCTGAATGGGCTCGACGATAAAGGCGGCATATTTTTTTGTCCTCAATTCACTTTCCAAGGCCTTAAGATCATTTTGAGGAACGGACCGGCCCGTCAAGAGCGTCCCAAAAGAGTCGCGAAACTCGCGATTGCCATTGGCGGAAAGTGCACCCAGGGTGAGACCATGAAAGGCATGATCGAGATAAAGAATCCCCTCCCGACCCGTGGCCCCTCGAGCGAGCTTCAGGGCCCCTTCGACGGATTCTGTTCCCGAATTGGTAAAAAAGACCGTATCAATTTCCGCGGGAGTTAACTGTATCAATTTTTTTGCCAACAACCCCGCCAAGAGGGGGGCGTCCATCTGGACCATGCTGGCAAGATCCATATCGAGGCACTGTTGGAGGACCTTTTTGAGTTGGGGATGATTGCGGCCGATATTAAAGGCCCCATAGCCTCCCAATCCGTCCAAATATTTTTGGCCCTCTTGGTCATACAAATAGGCCCCCTGAGCCCGCACATAGATCTTATTAAATCCTATCGTCCTCAAAACCCTCGTCAACTGCGGATTGACATAACTTTCAAAGAGGTGATGGTTTTGCCCCTGATGTTCCTGAATCAGTTTTTCCAAATCCAATGGCATCTTATGAGCCCTCTAACAGGCTGTTGACAACATCTACAATGACGGTGCGGATTTTATCGATATTTTTAACAGCGCCGGGAGTACCACAATCCCCGCCGTAAAGCAACAAAGGATCCCCAAGATCATGATCTGCCCCATGCTCGCCAAACCCTGATGGGAGGCGATGGCGAGGCCCAAAAATGAGGTCAGGGTATCCAGATAGGCGACCGTCAGGGCCTTTCCCGTGCTTTTTAAAATGAAGAAGATATCCTTTTGGCCCTCTTCGAGAAACCGATGGATGATATGAACACCACAATCCGCCCCCACACCTAAAACAATGGGCAAGGTAATGACATTGACCAGATTCCATTTCATCCCCAAAAGGCTCATCACCCCGTAGACCCATCCCAATCCACACAACAAGGGAAAGGTGGCCCACAAAACGGGTTGGAGGCGCCGAAAATCGAGATAAAAAATCAAGATAATGAGAAGGGCCGCCCATAGGACGGCCCATGGATATCCCCTCTCCACCGAGGTCAGGACCTCATACATTTGAAAGGGGGGACCCGTCACATCGGGGTCGACGCTGCGGAGATCCTTCACAAATCGATGGAGACCCTCTTTCTCCAAAACAGGGACGCTTGGGTAAACATAGAGGGCCTGCCGTCCTTGAGGACTGACAAAATAGGATTTGATATCCGGAGGAATTGCCTCAAGAGAAATCATCTTTGTTTCTCGACCGGTCTGAAAAAAATCCTGGACCTCTTTTAAAAAGGCCCCTTGAAATCCCAAGAGGCGCCTCTCCATCTCCTTGGGAGGGGCCGACTGGAACGATTTTAACCCCTCCTCGATACTCTGTAGAATACGATGGATCGGATTCAAGATCTCGGCATGACCGCTTGAAAAAATCATTTCCTCCATCTTTTCAAATTGACCTTTTAGAATATTTAATTGTCTTTTTGTTTCTTCTATATCCAAAAAATCATTGAGGGCCACAAAGGGGATGCGATGAGACAATTGTTCAATAATTTTTATTTTCTCTTCCTGTTTTTTTGGGATAAGCGCCTCCAGATATTGGACATTGGAAACAGAATCCAGCAAAGAAAATTTTTCCGCCAAATGCCGAATTTCATCGGGGGACTCTTTGAGATCCACGGCAAAACGGAGACTGATGTCGGTGGAGAGGAGTTTTTTCTCAAATTGGACCGATTCTGTTGCCGGCGCCTGCAGGTTGAGAACATTATAATCAAGCGCGGTACCCCCCTTTTTTAAAAAGACAAGGACCCCGCTGACCATCAACAACAATAAAGCCATTCCCAAAATAAGCCTCGGATTCTGGTCGATAAAACGAATAAAGGTAAGGACCCTCCTCGAATGAATGGATTCATCATGACTCAGACGAAGGCCTTGACTCTCCTTTCCCTGACGACACACATCATAGAAAATCAGTAACGAAGGAAGAACGGAGAGCATCACCCCCAGACAAATCATGACCCCCGATCCAGCGATGATCCCCAATTCTCGAAACCCCGCAAAATCGACCACCAATGTGGCCAAAAACGCCGCCGCCGTTGTCAAGGCCCCCGTCCTCAGGGAGGCGCCGACCCCGTGGATCATCCGCGCCACCGCCCTCTCAATAGAAGGCTCACACCGCCTTTCCTCAATATAGCGAGCCATGACATGAATCCCATATTGAGTTCCCAATCCCACCAGAATCACCGCAAAGGTGATGGAAATAAGATTGAGATGCCCAATCATAAGGGTCGTCCACCCAAAGGTCATCGCCACTCCCATCAACAGACAGAGAAATCCAAACAAGGGACGCATGACCTCCCTGAATGCCAGAAAGAAAATAAGGGCCGTCGTCAAAAGGGCGATAATGGAGGCCAAGGTCATGTCCCTCTCCGAGGTCTTCACCTCATCATAGGTCAGTGCGGGGGAACCCGTCACTCCAACAGTAAGAGAGGGATACTGAGGCCTCAAATCCTGAATCAGGGATCGTACAAAGGTCACCAGTTTTTTGGCCTCATCATAGTTGCCGCGGGGATCCATCGGTTTGATAAAGACAACATAGAGATCCCCCTGAGCCACAGATATATACCCCTCGGGATCTTCATGCCTCTTTTGACCCTTCGATTGCTTGGCCAGTGTGGACTGATATTGGGACCCTCCCAACATATCCAAAAGATTTGCGTGAACAGAAGAAGGTTCAGAGGTTTGAAGAAATTTGTTAAATTCTGAAAATATGACATCAAGATCACTCAATCCCAACTGGGCTTCTTTCCAATCAATCTTTTGATTTTCACTCCCCAGTTCACGTTGAATGGTATGAGAAAGACCCCTCAAAAAATCATTGAGGTTATGGGCCTTTAAAGTATGAGACAATGTGCTTTGTGGGGAGGTCACTTCTTCATTTAATTTTTTTAGATCTTCAAGGGACAAATAGAGCAAGGCATGCTGGCGGATAAATGCTGGATCAATGCGATAAAAAATTTCCCGAATGAGGGAAGGGTGGTGGTCTTTTGATTTCTCCTGAAGGGTAGTGACAAACTCATCAATAAATTTCTTTATCTTGGAACGCGAGTCCCCTTGAACAACCACGATGAGATCGTCGGGATCGCCAAATTCTTCAACATATTCAGAAAACTTCCGGTGCACCGGATTGTCCGATGAATAAAGATCTAAAATCCCTTTGCGATTCTCCAAAAAAAGAGAAGAGATCACTATGGAAATGAACGTTAAGGCCACGGCGCCCACAATAATCCAACGGTGGTGGTGATAGAGAAAACGGGCGTATTTTTGAGCCAACGGGGGAGGAGGGGTCATGAATCTTCCTCAATAAAATTACCTTTACCAACAATGCCTATCAGATGTAAATCTTTCATCACCCATGAGTCAACCTATTCTCATAGACACCCACGCCCATCTCACTTTTTCCGACTTTGATGGGGATCGGGAGGCCGTCCTTACAAGGGCCCATGAGGCCGGTGTCCACTCTCTCATTGTTATTGGGTCGGGGCACGGCCTGGAGATCAACCGCAAGGCCCTCGACCTGGCCGAGAGACAAAAAAATATCTGGGCCACAGTCGGAATCCATCCCCATGAGGCCCAGGAGGCCGATGAGACCTATTGGGAGGCCCTACACTCCCTCATCTCTCATGAGAAGATCGTCGCCATGGGTGAAATGGGCCTGGACTATTACTATGGGAAGGAAAACAAACCACAACAACAAACCCTTCTTCGTCGCCAAATCCGGATGGCCCACGAAAGCAAACTCCCCATCGTGATTCACTGTCGCGATGCGGAAAAGGACATGCAACAAATTTTAAAAGAAGAAGGGGCGGAAAAAGTGGGCGGCATCCTGCATTGTTTTACGGGGACCCGGGCCTTTGCAGAGGCCATGATTGAGGAAAATTTTTTGATCTCTTTTTCGGGGATCATTACCTTTGACAAAAAGGTCCATGATCTTCAAGAAACCGCAAAAGCCCTCCCCCTTGAAAAAATACTTGTAGAAACCGACTGTCCCTACCTGGCCCCGCCTCCCTTTCGCGGGAAGAGAAACGAACCGGCTTACGTCGTTAAGATCGCCGAAAAAATTGCCCTCTTAAAAAATGTGTCTCTTGAAGAGGTGGCCCAACAAACAACTCAAAATGCCTATAAACTCTTTCGGATCCCCTCCGCCTCAGCCATCACCTGATCTTGTTTCGGATAACGGATCTCACGATAACCGGTCACTTTTTCAGGGAGCCTTAAGATTTTGAGCCAATCCTCATAACGCACCCTCCGGTGAGGGAGGTCGGCCAAATATGCCTCCATCATCGTCACATACCAATCACGAAAAACCTTTTCTTTGGCATGCCATCCGGGAAGAAGGCGGCGCAGAAATTTAAGACGCTTCATGACATGAAGCATCCAATTTTTGGTGGGCATTGTCCACCGGATATCCTTGCCAAAAAGAGTGAACTGAGGTCGGTTGTAATGAATATACTTAAGCCTATCTCCTCGCAGGACATCGATCTTGTACCGTTCCCTATCACGATTTATCTTCTCTGGACTCGTCAGGAGATGGGCCACCCACACCTCATCCTTGATCGCCATGACCTTATATAAATTACGGAGCACCGCTTGGGTGATCCGATAATGACGAGTCTTTGAATCATGGGCCGCGATCTTCACAATCCAGTTCAAATAATGTTCAGCCAGAGAAACACCTTCATACTGGATCAGGTCATAAACCCGCAGGGCCACATGATAGTTGGTTTCTCTGTCCAAGGTTAGATTAATGCCCGACTTGTGGATCATGGCCTGATAGGCCTGTCCCAGTTTTTGACTCTTCCTATTCAGGAGGGCCTCCTTTTCTTTTAAGATCTGCTCATAGGTCGGGGGGACAATGGGATCCAAAAAGGCCTTTTGCTCGACCACCAAACACCGCCCCAGTTGAAAGGCCTTCACATTATCCTCAAAGACCTCGGGAGGCACCGTCTGTTTTATCCCTGTCTGGATATTCTCAAAGGAGAGGGGAATGAGTCCGTGCTGATAGGCCATGCCCAGGAGGGCAACATTTTTGTACCGCTTGGTGCCCATATACTTTTGACAGACATCGCCCAAGGGCAGGGTCAAGAGTTCAAGGCTATAACTCTTGAGGACACGAACGGCCTCATCCACATCATAATCATTTTCTCCCATGAGCATGCTGACCGTCGGCGCCTTGATCGTATTGACCATGATCCGTGTTCTTTGAGGGTGGGCAATCTTAAAGCGAAACCGGGGCTCGCAGGCCCTCAATGTCTCCAGGAGATCCAGACCCAAAATAAGATCCGCCCCTCCATTGGGGATAATGGGAGAGCGCTTTTTGTCATCCTTCATAAAAAGGATATGGCTGTAAACTCCCCCGCTCCGGATCGAAAGCCCCTTTTTATCATTAAACTGAATCCTGTAACCTTGGACCGTTCCGGCACGGACCAAAATCGCCGAGGTCACACCCGCCCCCTGTCCCCCAACCCCCGCGACATAAGCCGCCCACTCATTTTTAAAATCACATTTTGGGGGAGACGGCAGATCGTCCAAAATCAATCCATCCAAGGGATTTTTCTGCGGTCGTTTTCGCTGAATGATGACCTTTTCAAAAGAGGGGCACACCATCCCCTTGGTACAGGCGGTGTCATCAACGCAATTAAAGAGATCCGTCTGGATCTTGGGTCCATAATCAGTTTCTTTGATGGTGAGACCCGGACAGCCCGTCAAACGCGTGCACTCCAAACAATTTTCACAGACCTCTTCGGCAATATTGATTTTTTTCTCAAGAGGTAAAAAACCCTGATGAGCGATTGTCTGTCTTTGTTGGGCCTTTTTTTTGCGATGATAGGTAATGCCGCACTCCTTATCAGCGATGATGATCTTGACCCCGTCCTTCAGGATCGTTTCTTCAATCAATTTTCGATATCTTGCCCGATCGGCGGGATTGATCCGTACAATAGAAACCTTCATCGACCCCATGGCCCGTAAAATGGACTCAATATTTTGTGAAAAAGTCCTTTGCCCGACAATATCCACGTCGTTTCCCGCATGAGGCTGATGACCCGTCATCGCCGTGGTCTTGTTGTCCAGGATAAAATAGGTAATATCCTGATTGTTTTTGATGGAGTCAGAGATTGCCAACATCCCAGAATGAAAAAAGGTCCCATCCCCCACAAAAAGAACTTGTTTGTTCGTAATAAAGGGATCGATGCCCGCCCCGCTGCCTCCGCCCAAACCCATCCCCGCATAGTTGTGCATCAGGGATTCATTGGGTGGAAAGATCAGCATGGAATAGCACCCCGTGTCTCCGTGAAAAATCAGGTCCAGCGGCCCACAGGCGTGGTGTCTTTTCATATAGTGAGGATCGGAAAAATCTCTCTTGATCTCCAAAAAAACAGTGGAGGTGTCCCTGTGAGGACAGCCCGAACAAAAAGTCGGCGTCCGAGAAAAAACAGGAAAGGGGGGCAGACGATCGACCTCATCGAAGCGTTTCACAACAGATTCAATGGACTTGGTATCAATATTGATCATATTTCTCTTTTGATATTCCTGAAAAAGGGGGATGAGTTGTTGGATGACAAGACTGGGAGAAAGCCCTCTTTCATGGGAAAAGCCCAAAAGATCAAATGGAAATTTTTTGCCCCAAATCCCGGGAGAAGAGGACAGCTCCCCCGACTGAACAAGATCCCGAACCAGTTCAATGACCTGGTTTTCAAGAAAAGGCCTTTTCTCCTCAACAACCACAACATTTTCAACACTCTTCAAAAAAGGGATGAGACTTGCCGGGTCTGCCGGATAAATAATCCCCAATTTTAAAATGGGAACTTTTTTCGAGAGACCCAATTCTGTCAGGGCATGTTCCAAATAACAGTAAGGCAGACCCGCTGTCACAAAACCCAAGGGGGCTCGCCCTCTGGAAGGATCATGATAAAGGATCTGATCCAGATTTTTTTGGCGGGCGAGATCCCAAAGGCGTTGATAGCGCCCCTTCAAACTCGCCTCACACTGCCAGGTACGGGGCGGCAAAACGACAAGATCGTTTTTCTTGATCTTTTTAGAATCAAGAATCGTGGGGTTTAAGGCATTCAAAGAGGGATAGTCATTGGGATGGACCTCCACCGTCCCCCCCCCATCCACCTGATTGGTCGTGACATGATAGGTGATGTAGAGGTCCGAGCCCCCGGAGAGCTCAAAACCTATCTTGACCCAATCCTTCAACTCCTGAAATGTCGCCGGTTGCAAGACGGGGATCTGGAGGTGTTGGGAGAGAAAACGAGAATCCGAATTGGTCTGCGTGGAATCCATCCACGGGTCATCCCCCACGACCACCAAGGCCCCCCCTTCAGGCAAGTGGTACTCAGCTAGATTCCCCAAGGCCAGGGCATCCGAGGCCACGTGCATCCCTACACTCTTAAAGACCGTCATGGCTCGAATCTTGGCCATCCGGGCCCCGTGCAGACGTGAGGCGCTTAAGGCCTCATTGTTGGCGATCTGGGCCACGATCCCCTTCTGAATAAAAATCTCCGATGAGACCTGAACCGTCTCAAAGACAGTCGCGACGGGAGACCCCGGGTATCCTGTGAAGAGGGACATCCGCCCCTCGAGCCCCCCTTTGACGAGACACTCATTCCCCGTCAGGATCGTAACCCCATGGTCTCTTACAAAACGTTCATCCATGGTCCCCCTTTATCCCCACTTTATTTTGAGCAAATATCTATATGACACACCAGGCTATAAGATATTAATAATATTAGCACTTTTGATTTTTTAGGTCAAACAAGGAGGTCTTTTTAGGAGGGGAAAACCCTGGAAAATCCAAAAATGATCGCCCCCATCCCAAGGGCCACCAACAGGAGGGCCAGGACCTGCATGAGACGATGGACCTTTAAGGGGGAAATGGTCCGCTTGATGGGGTGAGAAAGGAGGATGATGACAAGCCACCATATCAAACTCCCCAAAAAGACACCCAGAGTAGTTTCGAGGTAAAGGACATTTTTGGCCCCCGGGGGGATCAGATTGATCCCGGCAAAGAGGGCCGCAAAGGCCAGAACGGTCATGGGATTTGTCAGGGTCAAAAGAAAGGTCGAAAAGGCGTCCCAGGTATAATGATGGAGATAACGCGGCGTCAAGACCTCCTCTGTCTGTAAAACAAGTGATTTTTTAAAAAAGAAATACCCCCCCAAGACAAGGAGGATAAGACCGCCCATCGGACGAACCCAGATAATCGACTCTTCAATGGTCTCCGCCAAGGCCGCAATCCCCAAGGAGGCCAGAAAGGCAAAAAGGCCATCGGCCAGTGCCGCCCCAATACCGCTGGCCAAACCGGCAAGATAACCCAAACTCAAACTGCGCTGAAAAATGAGAATGGCAATGGGGCCCACAGGAACGGCAACGATAAACCCGAGGATAAAGGCCTTGGTTAATGTGACTTCACCCATGAGGGGCTCCTTCACTGAGGACAATACCCACGGGGCAATGGTCCGAGCCCATGACCTCGGGGAGGATAAAGGCCTCTTTCAATCGAGGACGCAGGTCGGGGGAGATGCAAAAATAATCAATCCGCCACCCGATATTTTTGGCCCGGGCATGAAACATATAGCTCCACCAGGTGTAGTGTCCCGGCCCCTGGTTGAATTCCCGAAAGGTATCAATAAATCCCGCCTCAATATAATTGGAAAACCCGGCCCGTTCTTCATCCGTAAAACCGGCGTTGCGGCGATTGGCCTTGGGATTTTTGAGATCAATCTCTTTATGAGCTACATTGAGATCCCCGCAAAAAATGACGGGTTTTCTCTTCTCCAGTCCTTTAAGGTATTTCAAAAAATCCCTGTCCCACTGCATGCGGTAGGAGAGTCGCGCCAAATCCCTCTGGGCATTGGGGGTATAGACATTGACCAGAAAATATTTTGGAAATTCCAATGTAATCACCCGCCCTTCATCATCATGTTCCTCGACCCCGATTCCATAAGTGGTCTTTAAGGGCCTGATTTTTGTAAAGACGGCCGTTCCCGAATACCCTTTACGGGTCGCCGGATTCCAATAGTGTTGATAAGGGATCACATGTACGTGTCTACACGTCCCTTTAGGGGAAGGGAGATCGACTTGTTCTGGATGGGCCTTTGTCTCCTGGAGGCAGAGGATGTCGGGATCCGATTTTTCGACAAAACCCTCAAAACCCTTTTTGAGGACCGCGCGAATGCCGTTGACGTTCCAAGAAATGAGTTTCAGTGACTCACCTCCATAGAAATAGCGCGTAAAACCTCGCCTTCCACTTCATAGGTTTCTTCTCGGGTCTCTGGATCAAAGATACGGCCTTGACCATCCACACTGGATTCAAGATAGTTTTGAACGGCTTGCGCATGGGGGCTCCCAATCTGTTTCAATGCCATGAGTCCATAAGCCGAGGGTTGTTCCAAGCCATCCCCATTTTCAGATCCATTCGTGATCAGGCCATTTTCACCCACCAGATTTTCCAGTCGTAGTGTGAGTCCATTGATGAGATCTGTGTAAGAATCGGCCACAGGGCTCCCTGCAAATACAAACAAAGGCATGCCTAATGAAATATCGCCATACAATAGTGTGGTGTCAGCATCATAGACAGGCAAAAAATCATTATTGAGAGAGGCGGCCAGCAAGGCTAATGAATCAGTGTAATCCCCTTCAAAATCAGGGCTGATCTCGGCCATAGCCCTAAAGGCCTCGACACAAAGCCCCATATCCCAGGGGATGATCCCAGGAATCGATGCCCTTCTTGTGATCATGGAGTTAAATAACCCATCTATGCGCATGGCTTCGTTATCTCCGTAATCACTATCACGCGCCTCCAGAGTGGCATTGAAGGCCGCAATCACCCGAGCCTCCAAGATCGGATCAGGATGGGCCTGCAAATATCTGGAAAGAACTGTATAGTTAGGGCATGAGAGTTTCATTTGAACGTTATGAGGATCCGCTAAAAGGCCATCAATACGATTATCAAAATAGTTGACTGAATTTTCAATGGCACTTGAGTCACTAGCGTCTTCAAGTAGATCCATAGCATCAAAAAGCCCCCACACGGAAACACCCGTCACATTTTGATACCCTGTGGTTTCAGGAGTTAAGGGATCATCCACAATCTGCTTCCAGTCATAGCTTCCATCATTGTTTTGGACTTGCCTCACCCTATCGGCTAAAAGCCCGACTACCTGCTTATTAATCACAAGATTCTCGTCTCTGCCTTTATAAAACCAAAATTTCTTGTTGGTGTCCTGGGCCACAAAAAGATCGCACAGATTGTTGACGGCTATTCCCTCTTGATCGTTTTGCGGCAAGCCTCTATCCACATAAACACTACCGTCATCAGGATCAGCTATCACAAGTCTGTCACTGGAATCATAGATCACAAAAACAACATTATACTCAGGGCTATAATCCATGCCCGACAGATCAGAGCGTCCTCCCACAGGCTGATAAATGGCTGTAGGGCTCACAGTCGTGGAGACAGAGCTTGAGACGATAGGGAGGTTAAAGGCATATATTTTGCCATTGCCTTGATGTCCTGCCCAAAATACACCGCCTTCAGGATGTCCTTCAATTTCGACAAAAGTCAGTGCCTCCAGCCCCTGACTGCTGCTTTCTGGCATCCAAGCCCCTAAGCTAAAAGTGCGCGTCACGGCTCCGGTTTCAATATTAAATTCCAAAATAGCGGCTGGATATTCTCGACCCATATAGACAAAATCACTTTCTGGGTCTGCAATGGTGACGCCTTCTAAATCACCGCCAATAGGCCAAGTCGTGACATCACTACCATCTTTATTCATCGAAAAAAGATAGCCATTATCATGGACACCAAAAACCTTATTCAGACGGCTGTGCCAATCCGCTCCACTGGGCTCATAACCACCAGGAAGGCCGACTCCAATATCGAACGCAGGACTACTCAAAGCCAGATCAATACAGTCTTCTGCCAAATCAGGATAACTCGCTTGAACGAGATCTTCAGGACCTTCATTGGCAAGATTTGTTGGATTATCGTTATCAACAGGCCCTGGAGCGGCATCATCATCTGGAGTGTCAACAGTCTCCTCTCCCTGAGGGGCCTCAACAGATTCAAGAAGAGAGGGTCCACAGCCTTGCAGGACAAACATGAAAATGAATGCAATAGCGCACAGCTTACAGGTCAGGCCGTTAATTACTATACGATATCCCTGACCAGTATCATGTACTCTAGTCCCTTTAGGGATAAGCAGATTTGGGCCTAATGAGGCTTGCGATGTATAGTGGCTTTTGGCCTGCTTAATATTTTGGAAAGTCATGGTTTCTATCATCCACTGACTTTCGCATATTTGGAAATCTCAGACAAGGTAGAATATTCTGTACTCTGCAGTAGAGGGATAGATCTCAAGAGGCCGTCTTACCACGCCTTGGCCGTACGCATCCTGGCCTGTAATTGGGCAATGAGTTGTGCC
>MGSF01000079.1:0-8517 GCA_001798715.1 Deltaproteobacteria bacterium RIFCSPLOWO2_02_FULL_50_16
CCTTCGCCGAGAAAGACATTGTCGATGGCGTGCGAGGCGAGCAAAGAGTCCGGATCTGCGGTGGCGTGATGTCCGCCGGCGGTGATGGGTATTCCGGGCAGGGCCTCACGGAGGGTCTTGGCCGTTTCAATCACCTCATTGAGATAGGGCGTAAACATTGAGGAGATGAAGATATGGTCCGGCCGGGTCGTCTTTGCCGCTTCTTTGATCTCATCCGGTCCCATGCCAAAATGTTTGTAGCCGGAGAAGAGTTTGTTTTCTTTTGTATAATATTTTTCCAGATCACGGAGTTCCTCCGGCACCGGATGACTCTTTGGTTTTTGGCATTTTCGGGCATCCAGGATCACGGCCGTATGTCCGTTTTGCTTCAGGAAGGCCGCTATATAAAGGAGTCCCAGGGGATATTCACGGAACTCGGTCCGGTAAAAATCCCTGATGGGGGGCTGTACAAGAAGAAAGCGCATGCCAAGTGTAGATTTCTAAGATGGACTCACTAGAAAGACAAGTGATTTTGGACAGCTTGTGGATAGGCCGACTCATTATCCGAGCTATATCTCAAATAATAGCTTGATTCTTATAACATATTGTATTATAATGATTTTATGGAAAGAATATTCCAAAAATCTTTACAAAAAAGGTGGAAAGATCCAAAAGGATTAATACAGGTTTTTACCGGCCCAAGGCAGGTCGGTAAGACAACGGCGGCGGTTTCTCTGATGAATCCCTCTGTGACGGTGTACGCCAATGCCGACCTTCCCACCCCACCGACCACCGATTTTATTGAAGAGAACTGGAAAAAAGCCAGGGCCGTTGACAATCCCGAGCGGACTCTCGTGCTTGACGAAGTTCAAAAAATACCAAGATGGTCTGAAGTTGTCAAAAGCCTATGGGACGAAGATCAGAGAAACGATCTTAAGATGAGAGTCTGTCTTCTTGGGAGCTCATCGTTGCTCATTGAAAAAGGTTTGACTGAAAGTTTAACGGGTCGTTTCGAGACAAGTTATTTTCCGCATTGGACTTATAGTGAATGCCATCAAGTATTTAAGGCAACCTTGAACGATTATATCAGAATTGGTGGTTATCCAAAATCTTATGAATTTCTTAAAGACAAAGACCGCCTTGAAAATTATATTCAAAACAGCATTCTTGAACCAACCTTGGGACGTGACATCCTTGTGCTTCATTCCATAGACAAACCGGCGCTACTGCGCCAACTTTTTTGGTACGTATCACGACTGCCATCCCAAATAGTGAGCTACGAAAAGATTCTGGGGCATTTACAAGGAAGGGGCAACTCGGCAACGCTTGTCCATTATGCAGACCTGCTCTACAAGGCCTTTCTCCTTTGTCCACTTTCCAAATATTCTCGAAGAACACATAGGACAAAGAGGTCCATTCCGAAGTGGGTTATTCCGAACCCCGCCTTGGTTGAGTCGTCGCTTCGAAATTCGGAACTGAGTGGATTTGTTTTTGAAAATCTAATCGGTTCACATCTTCTTAATATCACATTTGGGAATAAGGAGTATGAGCTCCAGTTTTGGAGAGAGGATAATTTAGAAGTAGATTATATTCTTACGCGTCACAACGAACCCATCGTTGCCATAGAAGTAAAAAGCGGGCGGATTAAAAATGTTCCTGACGCTGAAAAGCTGAAGAAAAAAGGGATAGGATGCCCGTTGAGGGTTGTTTCCATGAAAAACGTGGAGTCATTTTTGAACACATTCTCGGCAGAAGAAGTCTTGGGCTTGGGATGAATATTATACTTTGTTTGCTTCCTGCGGCGTATCCTTATAGTACGCCTCAGTCGGACCTCCTCAGACGTCTTGGATCTGCCACATTCTTTTGCGTGGATCATTGACAATCATTTGACTCACGTTTAAAAGCCCGTGAACAATTGTGAACGGTATAATCGTCTGAAGAACAACGTGCCCGTAACTTTAAGTCCTTGGCTGTCGATAATAGCATGGAGGATAAATACAAATTTATGTGTTCAATGAAACCTCTATTTTCCGGGACATTTCCAGATCCTATGAGAACTGGAAACGTTTCAGAAAATCAACCAAGGGGAGCTGTCATTCGCATCCATCCTGATATGCTCATTTTTGTATCTCCCCGTTATGCAGATGACAAAAACCTTGAAAGAGCTGTTCTTGAATATGCAACCGCTGTGAGAGAAGGACCAACACAATGGAGAAGCCACATTATTTACCTGAATCAAGATAGCAACCATAAGGAAGTTATCGATCAGATAATCGAAAACGAATACAAACAGACACACATATTAAAAGCGGTTTTGGTAATTGGCGAGGATACAGAAGTATATCTTGGGCATACATTAGACGGACAGGAGGCGCCCTTGCCAGATATATGGGCCGATACTAATGGAGAGATTACTTCCGAGGGATATTTTACACCTGTATGGGGCGGCCCACTGGAAAAATACGATCCCAGAGTGGCTAAATGGGCTCGCTTTACTCCGGAAGTTGGCGTTTCTTTCCTGTTTCAATCAGAAGATGTTGCTTTGGAAACTAAAAAGAGACAATTGGCAATGACATTGAGAAAATTTGCATCCAACCAAACCACAACATACAATGGTTCCGTCCAATTTGTCGGAGATCCGACATTAGAATACCGCGATTTTAAGGATCAAACGGAGGCAGCTCTATTGTTGGGTGGTACTTTCGTGTATGTGCCAAATCCGAAGATGAAAGATCTTGCACTCAATGATCCTCATCTCTTTTACTTTGCCTTTGGTCATGGTAATCCTTATTCTATTTCTGTAGACAATACCTGTGAACTCATATGTGCTTTTTTTGATCATCATTTGGCAAGACTTAATTCCCCCATTTTTGTTGGCAGTGGTTGCTTTGTAGGTGGTTGGAATACCTCCGTGGAGCAATCGAATAACGATATTTTGGATGTACCGACCGGGTGGTTTCTAGGAAGCAGTCTTCTGACGAATCCCACTTTACGAGTATCCATATTAGGGCTTTATAATGAAACCGCCTTACCTCAAATCATTGAGCGGTTAGCCAATGGTAAAACAGTTGCAGAAGCACTCCTTGTAAAGCGTCTTGTGGGAGATATTGTCATTTATGGTGATCCAACCTTAAAACTTAGACTCACCCCCGATGAATCCTTCCGCAATACACTTCCATAGTATCATTAAATGGAAGATTGCTTCGGCATTGTGGTTTTTTTCATAGCCTTGCAATGACCAATCGGGCTTGGTACAAGGTCTATAAAAGCGAAGCTGGAGCAAACAGCCCGGCCTTGTTTTTGTGCACTTGCCGGCTTTGCCGTCAAGCACAACAAAAATCTGGTCGCCCAGCCTGATGGGTATCAGGCCAGACTCCCGATTTTTGTGGGTGCTGTAGGGATTGAACCTACGACATCTGCCTTGTAAGGGCAGCGCTCTCCCACTGAGCTAAGCACCCAGCTAGTGGTGTGTCTCATAAATTCGTTTATGGCTTTGTCACCTTTCGTCAGGCCCCCTCAACGTACTGTTCAAGTACGCCTCGGGCGCCTTCCTCAAGGTTTCGTGCCCTAAATCGAATTTATGAAACACACAAAAGTTCATTGTAAAGAAGCGTTTGAAACACTACTAGTTTCTAACAATTTTTTCATTTTACAGCAAGGTGTTCTTTATTTTCAAGGTCTAGGGGATGGACTAGGGAGTTAAAAATTCATAGGCCCCGAGGTCGTAGACGTTCTCGACAGGACGATCGATAGCGTCAAGATCCTTGATGGGATCCCCCAGCAGGTTTTTATACCGATTGGTGTCATCGGAACCGGCATTGATGGCCTTGGCCCCACTCTCGAGATGATAGTTCCGTGACCCGGTGTTCACAAAGGTGCCGGATACCTCGTTGGGGATGATCGTCAGGTTGTTTTGACCGGCCGGGATGCCGACACAACCTTCCATGATATCGGGATTGGGGGGATTGAGCCAGGGATAGAAGAAGAGGTTGTGATGGACGTTATTGGTTCCCCGGACTTCACCCCCATTGTTTCCGATGGGGCAGGTCTTGCCCATCAGGATGTTGTTAAAGATCTTCGGGAGGGGGGCGATGGTGGCCCGGACTCCGGCCTCATTTTCGGCCTCGCTTTGGAGTCCCGTATGGATGGCCCGGCTGGTGATATCCTTGCAGGATCGGATGTCGATCGTGTTTTGAAAGATATCCACCGAGCCGCTGACAAACTCGATGCCGTGACAACGATTCGAGGGTTCTTGGTCCGCGAGGGGCCTCTTGTTCATCCCGCCATTTTGTCCGAGGTCAATAATATCGTCAATGACGGCGGTATTGTCCGCTCGACCATTGGCCCATGAGGCCTGTTTTGTCGGTTGTTTGAGGCGGATGACATTGGTTGAGATCACGCGATTTTGCCGGCCGATGTCGGGGAGGCCCAAATTGTCCCAGTGGATTCCCGTGAAGTTTTCATCACTGTCACCGGTTCCTACAATGGTGTTTCGGTGGATAATAATGGGAGGAAGGGGATGGGCCCTCCAGAAATCCACAAGGGGGACACAGTCCATGAGGAGGCACCGCCCAAAATTGACGTCGGGACCATCCGGGCGCGGAGTTAAGCAGAGAGGACAAATGGGAGGCTCGGGACATAGAGGAAGACCTCCTCCGCCCCCGCCCCCTCCTCCGCCACCACCGGGCAGGGGTCCGCCTCCGCCACCATCAGGGCAGGGAATGGGTTCATCGTGGGGCCCAAAACAACCGCCTTCCCATCCTCCACCGCCCCCATAACCGCCACCACCGCCGGGTTGAGGTCCTCCTCCGCCGGGGCGGCCGCCACCCCCATAACCACCACCCCCGCCCCCGTCTGGATTGGGTTGAAAGGCATGGAGATCGGTGATGGGGGAGAGGCCCTGGGTGAGGAGACAGGCCCCTTCCTTGATGGTCTCCCAAAGGAAGGAGGTCTTGGGTGTCTTGTTTTTCTTCACCGGTTTTTTTGACTTGGAAGACCCCTTATCTTTTTTACCCGCAGGAGAACTCTTTTGCGTCTTCATCTTCATGTTGGAGTCGGGGGGCACCGCCTTTTCTCTGATGACGGGGTCTATGATCCTTTCTCGAGTGCCATTCATCATTTCTATTTCGGGCGGACAATAACCGATGGGGCCGCCGGGACACCCACCTCCTCCTCCACCACCGCCAGGGAGGGGTCCTCTGCCACCGCCTCCACCGCCGGGTCGAGGCCCTCCACCACCGCCCCCCCCTCCTCCTAGGCATCCCCCCACGGGGATCCAGGGATTGGGACATTCGAGGGGGATCATATAGCCGAAGTTGATCCAGAGGGCGCAGGCCTCAAAGTCGCCGATATGGGAGATCACATCAATGGGGATATCGATGAAGCTAAAGCCGTCCTTGGGTTTGTAGGCACCGAAGGCATGGATCCCGTAGTTGTGGGCGGCGGATCCGGAATAGAGGGTATTTCCCTCGATGCGAATTCCCAGGTTCTGATGTTCGGCATCGAGACGGATGGCGACGCTTCGATCCTTGGCAAAGCCACCGTGGATCATGTCGTTATTCTGGATGATCGAGCTTGCTTGTTTTGAACCATTGACGAGGACGACGATACCGGCGCTTTGAGAAACCCGCTTGGAAGCACCTGGATCGGGGCATGATGAGGTCCCGGGACCGCAATGTCCGTAGACCTTGTTGGACTCAATCAGGGGTTCGCCATTGTCAATGAGGATTCCCTTGACCTCGGTTGTAAATATCAATTCACCGATCCACTGATAAGGGGGGCGAACCAAGTCCTCATTGATAATGAGGTTGTCGATGAGGGAGGGATTATTGTATTGATTGGTGTCGATCTCGATTTTATTTGGCTCGAATTGATTGTGCCAATTATAATTGCCCACCGGTGACTCATAATTGCCCGTTGGCGACTCCGGAGCGGCCCAGGCCGTCTGGCCAAGGGGTGTCAGGAGCCATCCCCCCGCCGGTGCTTTTTTGAGCTTCTCCCCGATAATTAAATTGTGGGTAATCGTTGGGGAGGTTTTTCTGATGGTTAAGGCCTGGCAGTCTTCCTTGACGGTCTCGGACTCAACATACATCTTGAGACCATCAATGAGGGAGGTAGGGGTGACGCCGGTCAAAGAACCCTCCTCTATTTTGAAGACCCCTTTTTGGCAATTATCGCTCTTGATCGTTGTTGTCCAGTTTCCGGTATTGGTCTTTACTTTTCTGGCAAGACAGCCATGGGCAGGGATGTCCTCTCCTGCGTGATCGAGTTTAAATCCACCATAGACGCGCGTATGGGTGGGGAGGGGGAGGCCCTTTTCACTGTATGTGCCCTGGAGGACGATGACGTTAAAGGCATGGGTCCTATTCCAGTGGCTCGTACAGGCGGTCTTGTTCAGGTTTTGATCCTCGCAGTAATGTGTTTGACGATCTTTAATGAGTTCCAAGACCTTCTTGAGGGAGCCGAAGGGTTTATCGATCGTCCCCGGATAGGGGGCGGTGGCATAGTCGACGTCACCCTCTTCAGGGATGCTGTCGGAGGCCTGGTCGGATGTGGAGACAAAGAAGATGTGACGATTGTTAAAGGCATTGAGACGGGCCTCTGGTGTCTCATAGTCGTTTGAGGTCTCCAGGTCAGCCTGATGGAGGAGGGTATTGATGGCATCGTTGTCGGGGTCGATGACCTCCGGGCAATTGTCGGGGTTTCCACTGTCTTCTGGGGAGGGGGGGATGTCGGGTTCTTCGCCATCGGGACAGGCTCCAGAGGCGACGGAGACACAGGGGTTGTTGTCACAACTGACAAAACCGGGATTGCATTGACAGGTCCCAATATTGCCCCCGGCCACCGAACAATTGGCGTGGGCATCCAGACAGTCGGCGTTATCGGCACAGGAGGCCTCGATGCAGGTGTTTCCCTCCTCGCAGGTCCCAAAACAGCTTGTAAAGCCGTCCCGGCACCCCCCCTGGCAAAGGCCATTGAGACAGGTGTTATTGAGGGGGGCGCAGTCGGCGATTTGTGTGCCTTCCGTACAATGAGGCACGGTCTGACAGACGGTATTGACACAGACAAGGCCATTCGCACAGTCGCCGTTATTGACACAGGAGGTCGGGACGGGACAGGCCGCTGCGGCGGCCACACAAGAACCATCGGGACAAATTTGGTAACCCCCCTGACAGGCCCCCTCACAATAGCCGTGATCCTGTCCGGGGATGGTGTGGCAGACGTGACCATTGGCACAATCGGCATCCTCGGCACATGAAGGGGTGGGGATGTGGCAGGTCCCCGACTCACATATCATCCCCTCGGCACAATCTTCATTGGAGGCACAGCCCCCTTCTAAGGCGGCGACGCAGGTATGTGTGTCGAGATTGCAGATCATGCCCTCCGCACAGTGGGCATTGGCCATGCAGGGGACGCACGCAGGGGCGCCTTCGTACTCATTGCAGACAGGGGTAAATCCGGGACAGGCACCACAAGGACCCACGGCACAAGTACCCGCGGCCACGCAATCCCCCTGACACCGGACCTGACCCGCGGGACAGGGACTGAAGACCGGGATCTGGGAGAGGGAAGAAAATTCCTCGGAGATTCCATGATGACCCACAGTGATGGTGAAGGGGAGGGGTATATCGTTTTCGATCGGGGTCAGGATCTGATAAATGCCGTCAGCGGCCTGTGTCAGGATGACGGGCTCCATTCCCGCAAATTGGACACTGGGTGAGAGGCCGGGGACGGGGATGCGATTCTTGTCCAGGATCGCCACCTTGAACCGGACAGGGGCATGGTCCGATTGGGCCCTCTGGGCATCATAGGGAATGATGAAGTAGGAATCCCCCGTGTTGATCTTGAGGGCGCGGCTGATGTCCGTGGAATTGATCTCATCGTTAAAATAATAATTGGTGTTATGGAAGGCGTCTGCGTTGCCGAATCCCGCGGGGAGGGCATCTAATTCGATGTGTCCGCCGGGGGCCGCGCCGACGCGACTGGAGACGGCAAGGATATCTCCCGAGCCAAACGTCCCATCGCCGTCGTAGTCCCCCGTAAAGATAAAGTCAAAGGGAGGATCAAGGTCTCCGTCACCGGCCTTCATCGTGGAACAGAACCAGGCATTGGGATCGGGGAGGAGCCCCGCGGGGGCGGCGGGATTGGCCTGGTGGCACCCGGGGAAGGGCACGAGCGGATCGCCGGGGTTGTCGAGGGGCTCAAAGAGCTCCAGGATATAACCCGAGATGTGGGAGATGTGATCCGCCGGATCTCCCTTGGCGGGCGTCCATCGGATCTCCCCCAGGGTCAGGATGGCGGCGGCATCGGCCGGGAAGGTGGCGCTGGGTTTGAGTGTGGCGCTAAAACTGACCACCCCGGTCTCTGTGACCAGGTCATCACCTCTCTGTACGGTGACGGAGGTATTGTAGCTCGTGTTGACCCAGGGTTCAAAACTGGCCTGTGAGGCGTGGACGACATCGGGCTCGTAGTGAATCTCAAAGGTAAAGGCCCCGAGCTCTTTCTCCGCTACCCCCTCCCCTCGATTGAAACGGATCT
>MGSF01000079.1:8547-13806 GCA_001798715.1 Deltaproteobacteria bacterium RIFCSPLOWO2_02_FULL_50_16
GATTGGGATAAGGGGGCTCCCCCTCTTTTCCCATGTCGATGTCATAGAGGGGGGGCAAGAGATTGATGGAGGTCCTCGTGGGATCTTGTTCAAAGGCCTCATCGTCATTATCATTATTGAGGAGGAAGGGGATCTGGATCCATCCCGATGAGAGGAGAGTCACTTGGCCTAAAATATTTAGCGTGGCAGGATCTGTCGGATCCGAGAGTGTGGCAAAGGTGGGCGCCGCGGGCTCGCGGTCGCCCCAGCCCGTATGGGGAGATGTTGCATTGGAGTTTTCCTGAATGACGGGGAGGGTGTAACGGATCAAATCAGAGACGGGTGTATAACCCTCTTTGACCATGAGGGCATGATCGCCCCCGCTGTAGTTGACGGAGAGTGTTAAATGGACCTCGCTTTCGGGCAGGTCTTGGATCGTGGGGACCCCGCTATTGATCGTGACCCCCGGCGAGGGCTGGATCTCGATGGCCTGGATCTGTGCGACATCATTGGTGACGGTGATGGGGAGTGAGGCCTCTTTGGGTTCTGCATATCCGGGGTAGGAGAATTGAATCAGTCCCGGATGGGCCAGAGATGTCGGATTGATTCCTCGGAAGAGTAAATAATCCTCGGCAAACCAGTTGTCTCCCGCGAGACTGTAATTAAAGGCAACATGGTTCGTCATGGTGAGGCAGGGATTGCCATCACCCACGACGGGCACGTGTCCGGCACCGAAGTAGCAGGTAGAATCTTCATCGTTTAAGAGGTCCGTTGTCGTGACCTCATCGCTCCAATGCCCAATGGCCTTGAGTCGCGCCCATTGATAGGAGCTCGTGTCTTCGATCTTCTTTAAGGTTGTCTTGGGGGCGGGGGACCCCGTGGGCGACCAGGGTTCCTCGGCGGACAAGGCAATAGATTCCAGCGTCATGAGATGGACGAGGATCTGGGCCTGACCATAGGGGGTGTTGGCCTTCAGGAGGGCCGTGCCTCCGGCAGGGGAGGCCCCGGGGGCGACCGATAGCGTGGTCCCGCCGATCGTCAGTTGAGTGGCGATCCCTGGATCGATGTCTTCGAGGATGGCGGGGGAGTTGGGGGGGAGGATCTCGCTGGTGACATCGGAGAAATTCCCGTCGTTATTCAGTCCCACCGTGAAACCGACCGATAGGGGATAATGACCCAGGGCCGCATCCGTGTCAGTCAAGGCAATCCGTATCACATTGCCGGGGAAGGGGATGCATTGGGTCCCGATAATTTGTTGGCAAATACTCACGCCATCCGTATCGAGATGCACCACGACGGGTGTTCGGCGACTGGCCTCGGGGAGGTCGAGATGGGCGATCGAGGTTTCAAGAGTCGTCGCCCCGTTGAAACCGGCTGTAATGGATCGGTCGGCAAGGCTTGCGGCGATCACGTTTTCATTCTGTGATGTCAGGGTCTCGATGGAGTCGGTGACCTCGATCCCCTGTCCTTCACTATCGATGGCCATCACCCGGATGGGGACGACTTGTTCAAATTCTGTGAGGACGTTTTTGACCTCGACCTCCCAATTTGTCACCTCTTCATTGTGGGGGACGGGGTTGGGTTGGACCTGGTTCATCTGGAGATGGGCGGGGATGACGGTATAGAGCTTGCCCATCGTCACGGAGGGATCAGAGATGGCATTGACCAGGACCTTGTCTTCCTCGAGATCAAATCCTACAAGACCGACCTTGGCAGATCCAGGGCCTGTGGCCGTGATCCTGCCCTCGGGGGTGATACTCAAGGTCCCCGTGTTTTCAGTGAGGATGAAGGGATGGAGGGCCGAGGGAAAGTGGGAGGTGATGTCCAGGGACGCCGTATTTCCGGCCTCGTTTCGGAAGACCCCGATGATCTTGGCTTTAGCCTCCTGATAACGGGGGGAGGCGTCCTCATGGGTCCAATTGGCGATGAGTCGGAGTTCGGTGTCACTGACGGAGGGGGTGATGGCCTGTAATGTTAAGAGGCGCAGGGGCGCCGAACCTTGGGCCTCACAGTCCGCGATGGAGCAGTTTTGAGGGTTAAGCGTGGCATTAACGGTGGCCACGACAGGATTGGGGATGTCCCCCACGTCATACGTGCCGGACGAGACGATTTCATCGCCCAATTCGGCGCTGGTAAAGGTCTTGGTGATGGTGGCGTCATTCGTGACCTCTTTTAGATACTGATTCTCTTCGTTGCGGTTAAAGAGGGCCCATGTCTTGAGGGTGCCCTGGGCCTCGGTGGTGGTCAGGTCCCCACCGGCCAAGGGACGGGGATTGGAGGCGATGACAAAGGCCTTTTGGGGCTTGGGTCTCTGGTTAGTCAATGTACCCGTTGCATCGACGTTAGACCTGTCCTCAATTTGAGCGTCTTCAGAACTATATCCATCATAGACGGCTCCAAAATTGGCGCTATAGCCGATGGCCAGGAGTTCGGCCGTTCCCGAGATCGTGATGTCCTCTTCCAGCTCATCCGCGGCCAGGGGGGGCAGGGTGATGACCAGGTGTCCCAATTCGACCTGCGCCTGTTGGAGGGCGGGGAGATTGGATTGTTTAAAGAGGAGAAAACGACAATCACCGCCCCCTTGCGGGTAGGTATCGACACTAATCCCCGGGGCGGGGTTTAATTGACACGCATAATTGTCCAAATCCGTGTTAATGAGAATCGTCGCATTGTCAAAGACAAAGGGATTTGGGGTGGGATCGGGGCCGCCCTCTGCCGGCGGGGGAGGTGTCAGTCGGGCCTTGAGGGGTATTGAGAGGGTCGTCCCCGCAATCTGTTTCCCGTAAGGGAGCTCCAGCCATGTCAGGGCCTGCGAGAGCGGATAGGCGGCGGCATCACTGGGATCGATCGGGACCGGGGTTTTATAAATGACCTCGATGGGGGCATCAGGGGTCTCCCCACCGGCCTCGGCGGTAATAAATCCGTGCTGTGTGGTATCATCGATGCCGTCCATCGTCATCGTACTCGGACGGGCCTCGATGGTGGCCTTGGCCATGCCGTTGTCATCCGTTGTGGCTGAGGCCAACAGAACGGCTGCGGCATCTTTGAAGGAGACATTGACCCCCTTGATCGGGGCCCCCCATTGATTTCTCACGAGGGCCACGGCGCGCGTCTCAAAGTCGTCGCTAAAAAGCGTTGTCTTGCTGAGACCCAGCTCGACAGTGGCCACGGGGTGATTTTCCACTGTGAAGGGGGCGGGGTTGGTTTCTTCATTCCCCGTTCGGGCGGTTAAGGTCCCTGCGGTCGGTTGAATAAGATTGACGATTTGGCTCTGATAACGCCCCGTGATATTTCCGGCATCGAAGATCTCTTCTCCGGGACCGTAGGGCAGTCCCAATGTGCTTGTGGCGGTGACATGGGCAAAGAAGACGGGTTCGCCCACACCTTCCAAAGGATCATCGATGCAGATGTGGGTGGCCATCTCACAGACCTGTCCGGCCCCCTCACAACACACGTTTCCTTCCGCCTCACAATTCATGTTGGCGGTACATTCATTGCATATCCCTCCCACAGAACAACTGGCATCAGGACAGGAGAATTCCCCTTCGGCGCAGGCGTCACCGGTGGCCTGGCAATCATTTAAGATGCAGATATAATGGGCGGGACAGCAGTTCCCCGCCTCCGCGGTACAGGTCTCGGCATCGACACAGTAGGACGGGATCTCCGTACAGATCTCTCCGGCACAGGCAAAGTTCTCAGGACAGGGATGGGCGTCATCGCACGAATCGGGGAGATCCTCACAACTTCCTCCGGGGGTACAATACTGGGTCCCCAGACAGTCGTTGTTGTCCTCACACTCGACATAAATCTGGCAGGTCCCGTCTTCGCAGACCTGATCTAAGGGACAATGGCCGTTATTGAGGCATGCGACACAGCTGTCATCGCCGGGATGACAATATTGACCTACAGGGCAGGCACAGTCACCGGGGTCAACACAGAGGCCCCCCAGGCACACCTGATCTCCCGTACAGTCATCGTCATTGTTGTCGCAGTTTGTAATAAGGCATTGGTTGTTGGTGCAGGTTTGTCCTGCGGCACAGTCGCCGATGTCGAGGCACTGGACACAGGAGTTGGTAACGATGTTGCAATGGTTTTGGGCGGGGTTGGCGCATTCAGAGTCATTGCCGCAACAGCCCTGGGCCTGTGGGATACAGGCCCCGTTGCAGGCGATCTCTCCCGCCCCACAACCGGCCCCGATGTTGCATTGATCCTGATTGATGGCGCAGGTCCCGTCGGGACAACGGACCTGGGTTCCCGGACAACCGGCCTCGGGACAACCGCTGTACGGATCCACACCGGCCTCAGTCGGACAGGCATCACACGCGCCTCCGAGATTATCTTCATCCGGATCCGAGGCACAGGCCCCTTCGCACAGGACTTGTCCAGCAACGCATTCTTCAGCAGGGACACAGGTGTCGGTGCCGCCGACATCACACCGTTCATTGACACCGGCGCAGTCGTCATCATTCGTACAACCTTCTCCCAAACATGTATTTCCGGCGATACAGGTGCCGGAGTCACCACATTCAACAAAATTAGTCTGACACGGACCCACACACTGGGCCGCGACACAGGCGCGGTTGTTGCCGCAGTCCTCCGACGTTGTACACCCCTCGATCGGACAACCCGTCGCATCGACGGGGGCCCCCAGAAGCGTGTTGGGACAATCATCCGTCTCATCGGGAGTGCCGTCATTGTCATCATCGAGGTCACAGGCATCGCCTAACTCATCACCGTCGTAATCTTCTTGGCCATTGTTGATGACATCGTCACAGTTGTCACAGGCATTGCCAAAATTGTCGTCATCGTCATTGGCTTGACCCTCATTGGCGGTGTTGGGACAGTTGTCCGTTTCATTGGGAACATCATCCCCATCACCATCTCCTGCAGGATCCACGGACACAGGACTTAAGGCCGTAAAGTTTTTCGTCCAAGAACCAGCGTTGCCCGTCAAGCGGAGTTGGTAATTGACAGTCTCCATACCTTCTGCCAGGTCAATGACCTTGAAAAAAGTCCCTGGCACTGTTTGCTCCGCGACGTGTTCTACACCCTCAACAATAAAGGTGACTTGAATCAGCCCTTCACCATTGCCGTTAACGACCGGCTGTCCCGTTGTATCATTCAACTCAGCCACGAGTTTGATTTGGTTGGCATTGCCTGCATTCGGATACTGATGAGCCAAATGCACATAGGCCCCTCGACCGGCGAGCCAGTCCATCCCAAAGGTCAGGTCGCTGTCGGTGGGAACCCCATTGGGATAGTAATCCGAGACCTCTGGAT
>MGSF01000080.1 GCA_001798715.1 Deltaproteobacteria bacterium RIFCSPLOWO2_02_FULL_50_16
CTTTCCATGACCTTATAACAGGGAAAAGGGACAGGTTTAGAGATACTAAGCCGATCATTAGTGTCTGGACATAAAGATCGGCTAGTACTATTAGAAACAAAGGGTTTTTTGTAAAAAGAAGTCATCTTACTTTGTTTCTAATGAGTAGGTTTGGGCCAATGTGACATAATGTTCCACCGAGATCCTCAACATTTGAATTTCTTGTAAAGTCAAATCCCTCTTGGGTTTTGCCGGTACACCGACCACCAGGGTCCGCGCAGGAATCACCGCCCCCTGTGTGACAACGGAGCCCGCCGCCACTATCGCCTCTTCCTCAATAACAGCCCCATCCAAGACGACCGAACCCATCCCGATCAAACTCCGTGATCGGATATGACAACCATGCAGGATCACTCGATGCCCAACCGTCACCTCATCCTCAACCGTCAATGACCATTGTCCCTCTGTCACGTGACACACACTCAAGTCCTGAATATTTGTTTTTTTCCCAATCCGAATGGGGAAGACATCTCCTCGTACAACAGTTTGAAACCAGATAGACGAATATTCCCCTATTTCCACATCGCCTATGATGGTAGCGTTCGACGCACAGAAAACCGTCTTATCAATCGTGGGCCAAACCCCCTTATAAGGCAAAACAATACCATTTCTAGAATCATCTCTCATGAGGAAAATCCAATTTCGAAGCTCACATGCGATACTTCCCAAAATCCTCAGGGGAAAGATTTTCCAGGATCTCGGCCCATTTCTCCTTTTTCATCTGCTCTTCCCCCTCTTTACCGGTCTTGGAGAGATCGATCTGGCGGGATTTTTCAACGACTTTCTTTGCAACAAAAATCGGAGAACGCGTCCTCAGGGCAATGGCTATCGCATCACTGGGACGGGAATCGATAATAAATTCTTCACTGCCCCTTATAAGGTAGATCCGCGCATAAAATGTATTGTCGCACAAATCATTGACTTCGATTTTCTTGACATTGATACCCAGTATTTTTAATAAATTTTTGATGAGATCGTGAGTCATGGGACGTGAGAGCTCGATTTTTTCAAGCTCAGTCGCTATCGCAGAGGCCTCAATAAGACCAATCCAAATCGGCAAGGCGCTTTTTTCCTCAAGATCTTTGAGGATAATAATGGGCATATTCGTAAAAGGATCTATCGTCAGTCCCGTCACTTTCATTTCAATAAAGGTGTCAGCCATGAATCTCTCCCGATAAGCTATAGGGATGCGCTTTTTTTATCTTCACATTCATTATAACACCTCTATTTTGGGGGTCACCATAAAAATTAACGATGCGATTGTGAGGCGTCCTCCCTGTTAATTGTCCTTTTCCTTTTCTTGACTCCCCTTCGACCAATACTTCTTCAGTGCACCCAACACGAGTCAAGTTTTTTTGATAGGCAATATCACGCTGAAGATTGAAGAGAATCTGCAACCTCTCCTCTTTAACCGTATCAGGCACATCGTCGTGAAACTGAGCGGCTTCAGTCCCTGGTCTGGGCGAATAGGAAAAGGCATAAACATTGTCAAATTGGATCTCTTTCAAATAAGCAAGCGTTTCCTCAAAATGGGCATCGGTCTCCCCTGGAAATCCAACGATGATATCAGAGGTAACCGTCACATCAGGACGGACCTTTCTTAATTGATCAATCTTTTTCCGATAAACCTCCCTTGTATAAGACCGCCTCATTTTCTTTAATACCTCTGAAGACCCTGACTGGAGAGGGAGATGAATATGGGGACACAAAGACCGACTGGTGCTATAGAGTTCAATAAGATTTTGTGAAAGATTGGTAGGATGGGGAGAGGCGAAACGAAGTCTCTGGACTGGGGTTTCTTTATCAATGCGATCAACGAGATCCGTAAAATCAATGGTAGATCCAAAATTTCGTCCGTATGAATTGACATTTTGACCTAAGAGCATCACTTCTTTTATCCCTTTTTCCACAAGGAGATTTATCTCTTTGATAATGGCTTCGGGATCTCTAGAAACCTCGGGCCCACGAACAGAAGGAACAATACAATAGGAACAAACGTGATTGCAGCCCTTCATGATCGTGACATAGGCCTTGACGGAGGATTCCGGAATAAAATCCCCCACCATGGGGAACTGGTCGGCGGCCTTATCCAAAAAATGACTCGCGACAACATAGGAATCGTCCGTCAACTCGGAAATATATTTGTCTATATCCTTGATATGATCCGGCCCCACAACAAGATCCACATGAGGGTACCTGTCTTTTATCGAAGCGCCCTCTTGACTGGCCACACATCCGGTGACTCCTAGAATCATCGGATGCGTGCGATCATTTTTGCGATGGCGGCCGATTTCACTCAACGCCTTTTGATAGGCCTTGTCCCGCACGCTACAGGTATTGATCAGTACGACGTCGGCCTCATCAGGTGTCAGGACCCTTTGATAACCCACAGATCTCATGCGTGACAACATGATCTCTGCATCATGCTCATTCATCTGACAGCCGAAGGTTTTGATATATACTTTCTTCATATCCTTGCTTCCCCGGCCCTTCGGCAGTCCCAAGCCTTTGCCTTTATAATCTGCCGCTTGGGGCAGCCAAAGGTTTTGATATATACCTTCTTCATACAAATATTGAAAGAAATGTAAGGGGAATGTTAAAAGGATTCGTCGATTTTAATCTTAGACACAAGACGATCAATTTGAATTTCATCATTAAATCCCAAATCATCCAAAATGCTTTCAATCTCACCCGAGGCATAATTATCGTCAATATCGCGCTTTTCCCACTCATCACCACTGGAAATATCCTTCTTAATAGCCTCGATATACCGATCTGAGTGCTTTTGACAAATCCCGTCAATATAATTATTGAGCCGCTTGGCCGCCTTGGATTGTTCCTCTTCCTTAAGATCTTTCCAGTGACGAAGATAATGCAGACGGCAATAGCCTTTCGTTGTCGCCGAATTTTGACATCCAGCCTCCTTACATATCTTGATCTTTCCGACCATCGACAAGGGCTCCCTCTACCACCCCAAAAGATGGGGGCGGCCTCGATCCTAACACCCTCCCATAAAACTTTCAATACAACAGATTAGTGGCCAATTTCTATAAGGATTTCGTCACCCACCCTAACAGGGACAGAATTAACAAAAGCCCCCTGACTGATGGCCAACTCAAGGAATCCCGAACTCCCAAAAAGGGCAATTTTGGATAACAGGGGGGCATCCGAATAGGTCCGATAAATATTTTGAATCAACTCATCTTTGACGTGGATTGTAAACGAACGCCCGTTGAGGGTCTTCGTAAAAACACCATTATCGATGTTGGTAATCACATTTCCAAAACCATCAATCATGAGAACCTGTCCTGCAATACGATCACTATGAATTTCAACCTCAAAGGCCTCCAAGATTTCGAATGTCTTGACCGGCATGCCCATTTTATCAGCGGAAACTCCCTTGGATAAATGTGCCGCAACGGGGGCAAAAACATCCCTACCATGGAATGTCGAGCTGACATGTTCCAAGAAATATTGTTTTTGATTCAATTCATAAATGTGAAGAACCTCGCTTTTCTGCTCAACAAGACTGAATATTCCATTATCAGGACCCACAAAATAGTAATCTTCAGTCTCCACCAAAATGGGCTTGCGAAAACCGCCCACACCGGGATCCACCACCGCCATATGAATCGTTCCCTTGGGAAAATAATTATAAGTGGTTCCCAAGGCAAATGCACCGCTCACAATATCAAAAGGGGGGATGTCGTGAGATATGTCAACAATCCGGGCATGAGGATTGATCGATAAAACAACGGCCTTGACGGCACCGGCATAGTTGTAACTGTACCCAAAGTCTGTGGTTAAGGTAATAACAGGATTTTTAGTCTTTTTTGATTTCATTTTCATTGTTAACCCCCTTCGTCTCTATTTTTTTACTTAAATCAGTAAAACCGACGGACTGCAATTGTTCCATTGTTTTTATAAACAATTCCTTCTTTTTTTTGTTTTCGGCCCTCTCTACACTCAACTCCTTCCGAACGGCAAAACTCAATGCCTCTCGAGTCTTTTTCTTGAGAAAAAGGCGGTCTTTATAATAAAAAAGCCCGCCCAGAAACAATAGCAGACCTAGCAAAGTTATACCCAAAAATAATTCTATCAACATAGTCATCCCTCATCTATGACCGCATACAACTGCTCTTTGATTTTTTTCAATCTCTCTTCGGACACAATCTTATGTCCAAAAATATCTTTAACGTAAAAAACGTCATTAACGACATTGGCCTTGGTCAATATTTTAGAGACTTCTACGTACAAACCCAGAGAATACAGTGTGGAGGTGATATGATAGAGCAACCCTACTCTATCATTTGTCATGATATCAATAACTGTATAATAAGCCGAAATATCGTTGTCGAGCTCAATCTTGGTCGGTTGTTTCTGAATAAAACTTTTCTTGAGCAGTGAAGGTTTGAATTTTTCAGCCACGAGATTTTTGACAAAAACCCTGGCCGTTAACACATCATAGAGGCCTTGGCAGATCCTTTGCCACTTGATGTCATCCTTGATCATGGATCCATCGACATCCGTCACCGTTAATACATAATAGGCCTCCCCATTTTTGGAGACATTTAACTGTGCCGCCAAGACATTCACATTATACGCCATCATCACACCGCAAAGTTTTGAGAACAACCGAGGGGAGTCGGGGGCTATGACAATAATTTCACTCACGTTTTGGAGATTGTGATGTTGGTGCTCTATCACGAGACCCTCGCGCTTCATCTTTTGACTTAAGGAAATATGTCTTAAAATTGTCTCCGGCGAATTGGCGAAGAAATAACGAGGGGGCATTTTGGCCATAAATTCACCAATCAGTGAGGAATCCATCTTGAACTCAGGATGGTGGAGGGACAAATGAGTCACCTGTTGCTGGATCTTAGAGATGAGATCGACAACCTTTTCAGGGGTATAGATCCCCTCTTCGATAACCTGTCTGGCCTTAAGAAAAAGCGTTCGCAATAAGTTGGCACGCCAGTGAGTCAGCGCGTAAGGATTTGTCGCCTTGACATCACAAAGGGTCAAAATATACAAATGGTTTAAATGCTCAAGACTGGGCATGGACTTCGCAAAGTGAATAATAAGACCCGGATCATCCAGATCCCGCCGAAAGGCCAGACGGGTCATGATGAGGTGGCTTCGTACCAAAAACTCGGCGAGATCGAGTTCTTCACTGGACAACTGCAAGCGCCTGCCAGCCTGGCGAATAATCTGAGCTCCCCTCTCCACATGACCGGCCCCCCCGCCCTTTCCTATGTCATGATAAAAAATAGCAAAGGCCAAAAGACCCTTGTTTTGGATGTGACGCGCCACATCAGCAGCCACCGACAATTCATTATCGATCGGATCCTGAAGGAGATTGGAAAACTCATGAACAGAAATAATGGAATGGGTATCGACCGTATATAAATGATAAATTGTATGCTGAAAACGAAAATGGATTGTTTTAAATTCGGGCAAATACTGGCCTAAAACTCCTAATTCGTGCATCAAATCCAAGATATCCTTAACAGGTCCGGGATGAGAAAGGATCGAAAAAAACAGATCCCTGGCTACCGGACTTTCCCGAAACGCATCATCCATGAGATAAAGATGATCGGTTATATATTCCTTGGTGTATTCATCGAGTTCCAGGCGATTTTCAAGGGCAATGAGAAAAAGCCTTAAGATATAAAAAGGATCCTCTTGGATGAGAGATTGATCAGTGAGGGCCAATCTTCCCCGTACGATTTTCATGCCTTTGTGTCTCAATTTGGCGGAAGTCGGTGAAAATAAGGATAAATTTTTATCGGACTTATAAAACAGTTTTCTTGTCCATCGATCGGAGAGACGGTAAATCTGAGACGCGTGGGTATAATACTGCTGCATGAATTTTTCGACAGCCAGGTGATTCTCAGAGTCACTCAATCCCAACCACTGGGCAATCGAGGATTGATACTGAAAAACCAGCTGATCATTTTTTCGTTTTGTCAATCTGTGCAACTCGTTGCGAACCGTCCACATAAATTGCAACGAATCATAAAAAGCATTGACCTCATCCGATTTGGCATACCCTTTTTTGGTCAAATCAGCCAGGTCATCAATCCCATGAGCGATCTTGTACAACCACAAAACCGAATGATAATCACGAAGACCCCCTTCTCCATCCTTAATGTTCGGCTCTAAGAGATAGATTGAATCGCCAAATTTTTTCATTCTTTCACGGGATTCATTGAGCTTGAGATCATAAAACTTTTGGCGGCGAGATCTTTGGGACATCGTTTTCCAGAAACCCTTGTGAAACTTGTCCCATAATTTTTCGCTTCCTATTAAAAACCGGGCATCCATCATGGATGTCAATACCGTCAAATCCTCCAGCATGATGTGTTTGCACTCAGGAACTGTTCGTGTGGCATGCCCAATGTCGAGGCCCAGATCCCACAAGGGATGCAGTATTTTTTCCACAATGGTCTCGACATATTTTTTTTCATCGCCTTCATAAAGAAACAAAAGATCGACATCTGAATGGAGACATAACTCCCGACGTCCATAACCTCCCTGACTGACTACTGTATAATTGGACTGCCAATCTGAATGACCTCTTTTAATCTCATTTTCAGAAACTATGAAGAGCTGTTGAATGAGATGATCGATCACTGCCGACCGAAATCTTAGGACATCAATAGAGGATCCCCTTTTTTCATGAAGGGCCATCATCATGTCATGGGCTGCCTGCAAATACACCTGGGTAACCGATTTCAAATCACCCCTTGAAAAATCCAAATGAGGCAGACTCGACAAATTAATTTCCTGATATTTCAACATGGTTATAGATTGGTCCTGGGACGGTCAATGAGGTTGCGATAAAAACGCAATCCATCAGCAATCCCCACGGCTATTTGAGTTTGATAGGATTGAGTCCTCAACAACTTGGCCTCCTTCTTATTGGTAATAAATCCCAACTCCAAGAGAACTCCAGGACATTTGGTTCCCACCAAGACTTGAAAGAGGGCTGTTTTTACCTTAAGATTTTTGATGTCGGACTCCGGCATTTTATTGTTGAGGCGCTTCAAGAGACGATCCTGTATTGCATGCGCCAAATCCCTGGAAGCCACTGTACTAGCCTGCTGGATCATCGCCGACAATACGGCCTCCGTGGTATCATACTTCACACGACCGGCCCTGTTTTCGATCATGGCCAATCGTTGTGAAGCCTCATCGGTGGCCACATCCAAATAGTACGTCTCAACCCCATAGACATCTTTATTTTTTGAGGCATTGAGATGGATCGATAAAAAAATGTCTGCCCCTTTTTGGATGGCCGACTGATTTCTTTGATCCAGTGTCAAATATTGATCGCTGGACCTGGTAAAATAGACCTTGGCTCCCAAATCCTTCTGAATCTGACGGGCAATCATCTTGGAAAGAATCAAAACCATGTCTTTTTCCCTCATCCCCTGATAACCCATGGCTCCCGTATCCCTGCCCCCATGTCCGGGATCGATCACAACAACAAAGGGGGCCTGAGACACAAGGGGTCTTCCCCATAAAAAAATGATCAAAGCAACCCAAAGGCATTTCTTCATTTTTTTGGCCTTTTTTGTAAGAAAAAAAACATCAAAAAAGTTTGATCTGCTTATCGTTTTGAGATCGCGCCCTTTTGGCCAGACGTGGCTGACCTGCCTCATTGAGTTCACCCTGTTCCAGATTGCCAAGGATTTCAAAGGCCCGATCGACAACACCTTGGGGGATCCCTGCATGACGGGCTACGTGAATCCCGTAGCTCCGGGACGTCCCGCCCTCCACAAGCTGACGAAGAAAGAGAATATCCCCATCGCTTTCCTGAACAGCCATGTTGTAGTTTTTGATTCGGGATTTGGTGAGGGCCAAATCCGTGAGCTCATGATAATGGGTGGCAAACATCGTCCGACACCTTAAAACATCATGGAGATGTTCGGCCACAGCCCAGGCAATGCTGATCCCATCAAAGGTAGAGGTCCCACGACCGATTTCATCCAGAAGAATCAAACTTTTTTCCGTGGCATGATGGAGAATGGCGGCCGTTTCACTCATCTCCACCATGAAGGTGGAGGCCCCCTTGGCCAATCGATCCTGCGCCCCCACTCGGGTGAAAAGCTTGTCCACCAAACCAATCCTGGCCGAACGGGCCGGCACAAAGCTCCCCATTTGAGCCAAGATAACTATCAGACCCACCTGGCGCATGACCGTCGATTTACCCGCCATGTTGGGACCCGTAATGATCATCATCGGGGGATGACACCCTCCCAAAAAAACATCATTGGAAATAAAGGGCTCTATCAGGTCCATTTGCTCAATAACAGGATGCCGCCCTCCATGAATTTCTATATCCATGGAATGATCGAGAACAGGGCGCACATAATTATTCTCCATCGAAATGCGAGCCAAACTGCATAAAACATCGAGGGTTGCTATACGCTGTGCCATGATCTGAATCCGCGGCACCACTGATTGGCAAAAATTTCTCAGTTGCAAAAACAAATCATATTCAAGGGCCTTGATCTTGTCGTCCGCCCCCAAAACCTTATTCTCATATTCCTTGAGCTCCGGTGTGATAAACCGTTCGGCATTCGCAAGGGTTTGTTTGCGGATATAATCTTCTGGGACATGGGGCAAATGGGTCTTGGTGACCTCGATGTAATAACCGAAGACCCTGTTAAAACGTACCTTCAACGAGGAAATCTTCGTTCTCTCCCTCTCTCTCGCCTCCAAAGCGGCAATATAGCCCTTCCCCCCCCGACTCACTTCCCTTAATTCGTCAAGTCCCTGTGAAAAACCCTCAGCAATCATCCCCCCCTCTTTGAGAGTCAATGGAGGATCAGGGACCAAGGTCTTACCGATTTTCTCACAAAGATCTTCCAGTCCATCCCAATTTTCTGCCATCGCCTTTAATAATGGACTCTTAAATTTTTTAAGTTCTTGATCAATAAGAGGCAGTTGGCTCAAGGAAGAGGACAAATGAACGAGATCTCGAGCATGGGCATGGCCCAATGAAAGCTTACTATTGAGACGCTCAAAATCATATATCTCCAAAAGAAGGCTTCGTATCTTTTCACAAAATTCATGCAGCCCCCTCATTTCATCGATGACATCCAGCCTGGCCTCAATTTCCTTGAGATCAATCAAGGGATAGCGAATCCACCTGTTCAATAGACGCCGGCCCATAGAGGTTTGAGTGGCATCGAGGACACTGACGAGTGTTGAAGTGTCATCACGGGATTTGTTCAAGAGATCAAGATGACAACACGTCTCCTCAGTCATCACGAGGGAGTCTCCCCTTTCATACCTTTTTAAGTGAGTGACATGGGACAAGATGTCCACTTTTTGGGTTCGTTGGGCATAATCCAAAATCGCCCCGATAGCACCAATACCCAAAGAAATATCTTCACACTGAAAGGCGGAAAGGGAAGTGACCCGAAACTGCTGATAGATCTTCTTGCGTCCATAATCCGGATCAAAGGCCCAATCGGAATGTGAATGGACAAGGATCCTTGAAAACTGCCTGCCCCATTTTTCCTTCCATTCTGAGAAAAAGGATTCGGGGAGAATAATCTCCGACGGCTTAAATTCAGAGAGGATCTCCGCCACAGAATCCCGAGACAACTCAGCCACCTGAAAATCTCCTGTTGAAATATCCAACCAACCCATCCCCACGCCTTCACCCCCGGGACAGAGGGCCAATAAATAATTGTTTTCGCTGGAAAGAAGATTTTCTGGATCGGTCACGAGCCCCGGGGTGACAATCCGCGTCACCTCGCGCTTGACAATCCCCGTAGCCAAAGCGGGATCCTCCACCTGATCACAGATCGCCACCGTGTGGCCTTCCTGAACAAGCTTGGAAATGTATCCCTGCACAGAATGATAGGGGACACCGCACAAAGGAATGGAATTTTCCTCATTTTTATTGCGAGAGGTCAGCGCTATATCGAGAATCTTTGAGGCAACCTTGGCATCCTCAAAAAACATCTCATAAAAATCCCCCAATCGAAACATTAAAATCGCATCTTGATGTTCCTTTTTAATATCCAAATACTGCCGGATCATTGGGGTGTATTGCTCGCCTGCCATCATCTCTTATACCTATTCCATTCTCCGCTTTCTATCAACGGCAAACTGCCATCTCAGCGAGAAGAAATGTAGCCGTATTTTTTTAATTTGGCCTCCGAATGGGACCAGTCCTTATCCACAATCACCTTCAAGCCCAGGAAAACTCGTGAGCCAATTAAATCCTCAATTTTTTTGCGAGCCTTCTCGCCAATCTTCTTGATCATGAGACCCCCGACCCCAATCACAATCCCCTTTTGAGACTCACGTTCAACAACAATAGTGGCCTCAATCCTTGTCACCTTTTCCCCTTCCCGGGGTTCTCTATAATCCTCCAGACTCACCACGAGTGAATAAGGGACCTCTTGTCTTAATAATTCAAAGGCCTTTTCCCGAATGATTTCACAAGCAAGGTCACGATAGTTTTGATCTGTAAAAATGTCTTTGGCGTAATAAGGCGGCCCCTCGGGCAAAACCTGAAGCAGGATCTCTTCGAGTTTCTCAATACCACGTCTTGCAAGCGCATTTGTCGACAAAATATCGACGGGCTGGAAATCTTGAACGCAGAGTTTGGACAATTCATTTATTTCTGACAACCCCGCCAAATCTGCCTTGCTGATGACAATCACAAGGGGTTTTTTAATGGACCGAAGTCGGGTCAGCATATCTCGATCTTCATCTAAAATCCCTCTTGTGGCCTCAATCACATAAACAAAAATATCCGCATCAGCGACAACATGTTCAACGGTCTTCATCATGTATTCATTCAACTCACGATGGGGTTTGTGGAGACCGGGGGTGTCCAAAAAAAGGATTTGTCCCTGCGGCAAGGTCTTGATCCCAAGGATCTTATTTCTGGTTGTTTGCGGCTTTGAGGTAACAATGGCAACCGGCTCACCCACAAGGGCATTCATGAGGGTCGATTTGCCCACATTGGGTCGCCCGAGCAAGGCCACGTATCCTGATTTATAGGTCATTAGCGTTAAGATGGACTATCTGGATTAATGTCTTTTCAGCAGCCATTTGTTCGGCTTCTTTCTTGCTTTTTCCCCGCCCCTGACCATAAATCTTATTGCGTATGAGGATCTCAACCTCAAAAACCTTTTCATGATCAGGACCCAATTCCTTCACCAAACGATACCGGGGAATAGTCCGAAATAAAGCCTGACTCTTTTCCTGCAACTCCGTTTTAAAATCCCTGTAAAATGATTGCATGGGTGTGGAGTCCAATAAACGAGCATAATGTTTTTTTACGAGGCAGAGGGCTTTTTTAAAACCACGATCCAGATAAACCGCTCCCAAAACGGCTTCATAGGCATTAGCAAGGAGTGAGTTTTTCTCCCGTCCATTGGTCTGGTCTTCGCCCCTTCCCAGATATAAATTGGGACCAAAATTATATTGCCGGGCCAATTCGGCCAAACTCCCTTCATTGACAATAGAGGCCCTGAGTTTGGAGAGCTCACCCTCCGGAGATTGTGGAAACCGCTCCATAATAAACTCGCTAATAGCCAATTCCAAAACCGCATCACCCAAAAATTCCAACCGTTCATTATGATGGATCGAAGGCAGATTGCGTTCATTGATAAAAGACTTGTGAGTAAGGGCTCGACAAAGCAAATTACTCTTTTTAAAGGTATATCCCAACCCTTTTTCAAAAATTCTCAGCCTTTTTTTCTCTTCAGGTGTCATATATATCCTCAAATCAGCGATTTTCACCTTTAAGAATCCATCCACCCCCTAAAATCTCATCATCGCGGTAAAAAACAATGGCCTGGCCGGGCGTAATGGCCCTCTGGGCCTGTTCGAAATCAATGACGGCCCCCTCATTGGTCAGGGATGTCAGATAACCCACTACATTTTTTTGGTGATAGCGGATCTTGACGCCCAACTTCATGCCGACATAAACGCCTTCACGATTCACCCAACTGATCTGTGATGAAATAGCACGGTTTTGCAGGAGCGCCTCCGAAGGTCCCAGGCAAACACGCTGTGTCTCGGGATCAATATGAGTCACATAAAGACGCCTCCCAGTAGCCACACCCAATCCCCGACGCTGCCCAATGGTATAGGCATGGATCCCCTTACTCGATCCCAAATCATTTCCATTTTGATCGGTCAATTGACCTGTCCTCTGCACATACTGGGGGTACTCTCTTTCAATAAATTTCGCATAATCGTTTTGAGGAACAAAACAAATTTCTTGGCTCTCCGGCTTTTCCGCGGTTTTTAATTGATACTGGGCCGCAATCTTGCGCACATCCGCCTTTGTATAATCCCCTAAGGGAAATAAAATGTGTTCCAATTGGTCTTGGCTCAATCCAAAAAGAAAATAAGACTGATCTTTTTCCTCATCGGCCCCCTGAAACAGCATTTTGCGACCTGACGAGCCCTTTTCACATCGAGCATAATGTCCCGTGGCCAAATAATAGGCCCCCAATCTCTTTGTTTCCTTCAGCAGCTTATCAAACTTGATTTTGTTATTACACATCACACACGGATTGGGAGTCCGTCCCAAGGAATATTCTCGGGCAAAATAATCAATCACGTGAGATCGAAAATCCTCCACATAATTTAACGGATAAAAGGGGATGTCGAGTTGCTGACAGACACGGCGGGCATCATGAATATCCTCCTCACTACAACATGTCTTGCCGACCTGACACAGGTCCTTTTGGGGACTCACATGGGTCTTGAGGGAGATCCCAATCACCTCATATCCCTTTTCCAACAAAAGGGTCGCCGCCACAGAGCTATCCACCCCCCCGCTCATCGCAACAACAACTTTGCGTTTATCTAGCAACATAATCTTTTCTTCTAACCTTCTCTTATTTTTTTTACAATCCCAGGAAGCACGTCGAGAAAAAAGTCAATCTCCTGAGACCGTGTCATGTATCCCAAACTGATCCTGACGGAGGCCTTGGCCTCTTCGGGGGAGAGCCCCATGGCCAAAAGAATGGGAGAGGGATCGATCGCCCCGGAGGCGCATGCGGCCCCTTGAGAGACACAAATACCCTCTTGATCCATGGCCATCAACAGGGATTGTCCTTCAAGGTCCAAAAAACTGACATTGAGCGTATTGACGAGGCGATCCGCCTTTTCGGCATGAATCTTGACTCGAGAAATCCTTTCTCGAATCTCGGTCGCCAGACGATCCCGCATGGCCTTCAACGAGGCCTGATTCCTCCCCATTTGATCCTTGACCCAGCCCAAGGCCGCGGCCATCCCCACAGCCCCCGCCACATTCTCCGTCCCCCCTCGATAACCCCTTTCCTGATGACCTCCATGAACGAGGGGAGGCAAAAATCTTTCACGACCCACATAAAGCCCCCCCATCCCCTTGGGTCCGTAAAATTTATGGGCCGAAAAGGCCATAAGGTCCACGGGGAGAGTGTCGAGGTGGATGGGGATCTTGCCCACGGCCTGAACGGCATCACAGAAGAAGGGGATCTTGTGCCCCCGGGCGATCTCCCCTATCTTATGGATGGGATGCAGCACCCCTGTTTCATTATTGGCCCACATAAAGGCCAAAAGGACCGTCTCCTTTCGAATCTCCGCCCTCAATTGATCGAGATCGATTTGTCCTTCCGCATCAACGGGCAAAAGGGTCACCAAGGTTTGGGACTCCTTCCGAAGGTGGTTTAAGGTCTCCAAAACGGCCTTGTGCTCCGTAACACAGGACAGGATATGGGCCGGTTTCTGGCTTGTCGACAAAAGACCCTTGATCGCCAAATTGATCGCCTCAGAGCCTCCCCCTGTAAAGACGATCTCTTGAGGCCTCGCCCTTAAATGACCCGCCACGACCTCACGGGCCTCCTCCAATCCCTTTTTGGCACGGGCTCCCCTACTATGAAAACTGGAGGGATTGCCATAATGATCCCTTAAGTAAGGGAGCATGGCCGGAAGGGCGGGGGGCGCCAGCGGCGTCGTGGCATTATAATCGAGATAAACAGGTTTCATCGGATTTTGATGAGCTGAAGGCAAAGGGCCTGCCACAAGTCTCCGCGGGAGACGCTTCGTCATCACTCAAACAATATTAAATATTCCTTTACTCATTTTTCTTTATGCGTTCCTCGAGGGCCGCCACGCGATGAACCAGGCTTTCAATGGCCGCCATCTCAGGATCAGGCAACAAATCGTGACGCAGCACACCCTCTTCCTCATCCTCGGTCCTCCGATGGACGACTCGTCCCGGAACCCCCACGACCGTCGAATGAGGGGGGACATCCTTGACCAAAACAGATCCCGCACCAATACGAGAGTGATGCCCGACAACAATGGGCCCCAAGACCATGGCCCCTCCCCCCACCACCACCTCATCCTCCAAGGTGGGATGGCGTTTTTCCTTTTTCCAGCTCACCCCCCCCAATGTCACACCCTGATAGAGGGTCACGTTATGACCAATCTCCGTCGTCTCCCCAATCACGACCCCCATCCCATGATCGATAAAAAATCCCGACCCAATTTTGGCCCCGGGATGGATCTCAATCCCCGTCATCCAACGAATGCACTGAGAAAAGAGTCGGGCGATGAGCTTCAAATGATGGGTCCACAGCCAATGGGAAAGGCGATAACCCACAATGGCATGAAGTCCTGAATAGCAGACTAACACCTCAATAGGGTTTCGGGCCGCCGGATCCCTGGCAAAACACGATCTGTAATCTTCAAGTAATGTCTTAAACATGCGAGGCCACCTTACTGTATTTCCAAGAAAAGTCAAAGAGATCTCGGTGTGACATGATCCCGAATCCACTTGACGATATCCTGAGTATGGGTTCCTGGGGTGAAAAGAGCGGCAACACCGGCCTTTTTAAGAAATTTAATATCCTCTTCAGGGATGATCCCCCCACCGATCACGGTAATATCCTTCAGGCCCTTCGCCTTTAACTGCTTGATCACCTCGGGAAAGAGGACATTGTGGGCCCCTGAAAGGATGCTGAGCGAAACAACATCCACATCCTCTTGGAGGGCCGCGCTCACGATCATCTCGGGGGTTTGATGAAGGCCCGTATAAATCACCTCAAAACCGGCATCGCGCAAGGCCCTGGCCACCACCTTGGCCCCCCGATCGTGACCGTCGAGACCCGGCTTGGCCACCAAGATTCGTAATTTCCTATTTGTCGGCATAACACCTTTCTTTATCATGTCATACTCCTGAAACCCACCTCTAAAAATATCCTGGATCCTGATATCCTCCAAAGACCTCCTTCATCGTCAGCATCATCTCCCCCACCGTCGCATACTCTCGAACGGCCTGTCGGATAAAGGGGATCAAATTATCCGTTCCCTCCGCAGCCTTTTTTAAATCACCCAGGGCCTTTTGAACAGCCTTTTCTTGACGTCCCTTCTTGACCTTTTGGAGGGTTTGAATCTGTCTTTTCTCCACCTCTGGACTGATCTTTAAAAGATCCATAGAAGACGTTTCCTCCACCTGACAATCATTCACTCCAATAATAAACTTCTCCCCTTTTTCAATCTGTTTTTGATGGAGATAAGAGGCCTCCGTGATCTCCTTCTGAGGATAGCCCAAATCAATGGCCTTGAGCATCCCCCCCATCTCATCAATCCGATGAATATACTCCATGGCCTTCTCTTCCAACTGCTGCGTCAGGGATTCCACAAAATAGGAACCCCCAAAGGGATCTAGGGTATCCGTACAACCACTTTCATGGGCAATGATTTGTTGTGTCCTCAAGGCAATGCGAACGGAGGCCTCCGTGGGCAGGGCATAGGTCTCATCGAGGGAGTTGGTATGGAGGGACTGAGTGCCTCCCATCACAGCGGCCAGGGCCTGAATGGCGGTCCGGACGACATTGTTCATCGGTTGTTGGGCCGTCAAACTGCACCCCGCCGTTTGGGTGTGAAATTTGAGGCGTAGGGATTCCGGATTTTTTGGATGGTACCGTCTTTTCATCTCGCGGGCCCAGAGGCGTCGGGCCGCACGATATTTGGCGATCTCTTCAAAAAAATCATTGTGGGCATTGAAAAAGAAGGAAAGATGGGGGGCAAAGCGATCGATATCGATTCCGCGATCCAC
>MGSF01000081.1:0-137 GCA_001798715.1 Deltaproteobacteria bacterium RIFCSPLOWO2_02_FULL_50_16
CGCCGATGGGGAGATCGTCCTCGGTCAACGTCTCCTCGGAGCGGCCCTGGTAGTAGGAGAGGACGAGCCGACCCACCTGTCCCGTGGGGCGTCCTTCCCTGTCCACTTCATCCCCCAGCCCGTCGTCAATATAGCCT
>MGSF01000081.1:161-28678 GCA_001798715.1 Deltaproteobacteria bacterium RIFCSPLOWO2_02_FULL_50_16
CCATAGAGTGTCGTCGAGGAATTGGGAAAAGAGGAGTTGAAATTGAGGAGATCGCCGTCGGTCATAAAACCGATACCGATCTTCGGAATGCCGCAAACGCCGCTGGGTTTTGCAAATAGTCCCATAAGGCCTCCTTTCGCACCTCTGGTGCTTCTAGGTCCCCGAGCTCTGTGAGGGGGCCTTGCCGGAAGAGATTCTCGACAGGGGCTATAAAAAGGTTGCCCTCTTTTTAAGGTGGTGGTGGAAAATAACATTTCCTTTCGCTTTTGTCCCAAGCCTTCCACTGCCAGGCTTGGGACAGCTAGAAAAATCAATAACTTATAGGCAGCAAGGAGATTGATTTTTCTAAAGCCGCTCAAGGAAATGTTATTTTCCACCACCCACTTTAAAGGGAGTGAGTCAAAACGGGACCAAGAAAAAACCTATTTATTTCAATGGCTTTTGAGAATTTGGGCCTACTTTTCAGCTCCCTTTCCAATAGAGGCTGAGTCCCCAAAGGGTCCACGCCCCATAAATCAAGATCTCAATCGTCTCGGTTAGGGGTTGAATCTTTCGGAGGGCCCCATAGAGGTGGACGAGTGTGGCGCTCGTTCCAATAAGGACAACGAGGAGGAGAAAAAGAGGGGGGATATCGTTTGTGAGAGCCGCGATAATCCCCACAACGCCCAATGAAAGTCCCAAGGCCCCCAAGGAACGACCCAGATAGAGGGTTAGATTTGTGGGGCTCTCTTCGGGCCATCGGAGGTGTTTGGCCCACCAGAGGGGAGATACAGTCATGGGAATCGAGAGGAAGACGAGCGTTCCAATTCCAGAGACCAAAAAAAAGATTTGTAACTCACTCATGAGATATCTCCTTTCGCACCTCTGGTGCTTCTAGGTCCCCGAGCTCTGTGAGGGGGCCTTTCGCACCTCTTAATTTTTCAGAATCAGAAAGTGGGGGCAGATAACCGGTCCAGTGAGGGGGTTCGGGTGGCAGGGGCAGTCCCGGAAAGAATTGAGCTATGTTTTTTCGGAGACAGGATCCCATGTGGGCCAGTCGTTTGAGATGAGAGGGGAGGGTCTTGAGGATTTTTTCACGCTCCTCCCCGCGATGGGTCCAGAGTTTTTCGAGCGTTGATGTCAGCTTTTCTTGGAGTTTGGGGTCGGAGGCGTTGATGTTGTATTCGGAACGGTGGCTTTCCTCAAAGAGATAATCAAGGCGTTCATCGATGGAGATTGCGATGGAAGGCACGCCCCCCGTCATCGAAAAGAGACCGGCATGATAGTCGGAGGTGAGGCATACGGAGGCGGCCTGGAGAAGACCGCTTATTTGATGGGCGTTGTAGTCACGGGGGCTAAAGAAGGCAACGGGAGAGGCAATCATTTCTGAAAATTTCTGGCAGACAGGGTCATCCCTCTCTTCCATCCCGGTCAAGATTACTTGAGCCCCCGTCTGGCCGGCGAAATTGTTGGCCGCATGAGCCACGGCCTCCAGGTATTTTTGAAATCGGATGTCCCCTTGAGGATCATCGTTGTAGAAGTACCATTTTTTATAATGGTGTTTTTTGTTGCCCGTCACCAGAGAGGCGATGAGTTTGGTCAGACTCGGACGGATGGGCCAACAAAAAGGATTTGTCACAAGGAGGGCCAAGAGGGGGGCCTGTCCCTCCCATGAGCCCTTCGATCGAATTTCTTGATGGGCCCATTCAGGAGAGGAAGGATGGAGGATCCAAGCCGGATCTGTGCCTAAAGACCCTTTGAGGCCCAGTTGAGTTGCGATCTTAAGTGAGGGTTCGGTGCGGGCCAGAAAATAGGTCTCGGGACATAATTGATGGACGATTTTTTTGACAAAGCCATCCATGGCACCGGCATCGCACCCGAAGGCGAGACAGGGTTTTTTCTGTTTCTTCATCACACCCGCGACCTCGCAGAAAAATAACGTCAGGGCGTTGGCAAACTTGCTCGTGAAGAGCGCCCCGTCAGAAAGCAGGGCCATGTGGTAGTGGGAGGCGGCCTTTAAGATGTCTTTAAAAAAGAGGGAGTCAAACTCGATGATGTGGATGGAGGGATCAAAATATTCTTGCACATTTTTCTTGTTGAGGGTGAGGACGCCCAGCTCGATATTTTCTGGACCCAAGAGATGTTGGCAGAGATGGGCGATGCAGTGAATCCGGGCATCCCCTCCCGTATTGCGGGCGCCTCCATAACCGGCCAGGAGGATCTTGAGTTTTTTGCCGGGGGACCACTTGTCATGCGGGTAGAGGCGGGAGAATTTTGCCGCCCCTTGTGTGAAAAGTCCTGTGAGGTAATCAAGTGAAAACATGAGGCTCCAAGGACCAGCGCCTTCATTAAGGTTTGTGTGGTCGGGGATGCCGGATTTGACCCTCAGAGCTTTAGCTCTGAGGGCTACAAAACACTGGGTCGGGGCGACTGGATTTGAACCAGCGACTCCTTGCTCCCGAAGCAAGTACTCTACCAGGCTGAGCTACGCCCCGACTCAGTGTTTTGTTGACCAGCCGACTCCCCCATCGCTCCTCCGGAGCTACAGGGCCCCAGCGTTCTACGCTGGGGTTGCTCCCGAAGCAAGTACTCTACTCAGCGTTGCTGAGCCGCGAAAGGAAAATACCTTTATATTTTTCACCTCCGGTGAAATGCTGGCCAGGCTGAGCTAATCCGTAAAAATAAACAAACTATGATTTGACCCCATACGCTATCGCTCCTGGGGCCATTCCGCTCCGCTCCATGGACCAGCCGACTCCCCCATCGCTCCTCCGGAGCTACGGGGCCCCAGCGTTCTACGCTGGGGTTGCTCCCCATAAATAATCTCTAGGCTGCACCTGAAGTCCCAAAGATATATTTAGGACTTCAGGTGCGATTCGCCTTCCAGGCTCATCGAGCTACACCCCGATGTTGAGCTCCTGACACCCTGCGTGGCAGAAGAGATTAGTATATACAGACGCACAAAGAAGGGGGCAAATGTTATTTCACAAGACGGGCCCGGCCCAGGCGGCGGGCCTTGGGCAGCCTCTTGGCGGGGCCCTTTTTTTGGGGGCCTCTTGAGGGGGGATAATCATCGCGGTCGTTTTCGTAGGATGCGGGATCGGACATCCTTGGGGTTAGCATCATCTTTGCAAATTCCCCGGAGTATAATACCCCACAGCGATTTTTTTCGGCCACCCGCCGAACATCCTTATCCGAAGAGACGATGACGGCCCCGGATCCGTAACGCTTGGCATAATCCTTGATGATCTCATCGGCCCTCTGGCCCCGCCTCGTGTAAATGATGTGGATGTTTTTGCGGCGTTCTTCTGTGGGGGCGGGGGCCTCCGTGCGCCAGGCGTCAAAGATGAGGAAGATCTTTTTGCCGGCAAGGTGGGGTGTCTCGGCCAGCGTCTGGATGAGGAGGCCTCTTGCCTCCTCGAAATTTTTGAGGGTTGCGGACCGGAGAGTATCTGCTTGCCAGAGGAGGTTATAACCATCAATGATAATATGGGTGGTCATAGGATGAAGGGGTGCTCTCGATCGAAATCGGGGCGATAGTTCTCCGGGCTTCCCTTGTGGGCCTGAATCCAGCCTTCTTTGAGCCCCAGTTTTTCCAAGAGTGATACCGCCTTTTCGTACTCACGGGCGGTAATACAGCGCGAGAGCAGGGGGATATTTTTGGCCTTGTGGGTGGGGTAGTACTGGGCCATGAGGCTTAAGGTGACATCGTGTGAGAGTTCCTGGGCAATGAAGCGAAGGGTGTTTTCGGTATGGGCCAGGTCATTGGGGAGGATCAGGTGACGGATGATGAGGCCCCTTGTGGCGATCTCATGTTCGTCAGTCTTGAGGGGACCTACCTGGCGAAACATCTCTCGGACGGCCCTGCGGCTGATCATGGGATAATCCAGGGCCTGGGAATATTGCCGTCCTGTGACTGGATCCGCATATTTTAAATCAGGGAGAAAGATATCAATCACTCCATCAAGACACTTGAGTGTCTCTAGATCGTCATAGGCATTGGTGTTGTAGACCAAGGGGATGTCAAGCCCCTTGCCGATGGCAAGAAAAGTGGCCTCGAGGATCTGGGCCACACAGTGGGAGGGGCTGACAAAATTGATATTGTGACACCCCTCTCTTTGGAGGGTGATCATGTGGTCGGCCAGTTTTTCGCAGGTTATTTCATACTGGCGGCCCCGGGAGCCACAGTGACTGATCTGCCAGTTTTGGCAATACACACATCTCAAATTACAGCTGGCAAAAAAGAGGGTGCCGCTTCCCCTTGTCCCGGAGAGGACGGGTTCCTCTCCAAAGTGGGCCACGGCATGGGTGAGCCGGGGGTTGCGGCCTGAAAGGCAAAAGCCCTCCTCCCCCTTTAAGCGATTGACCCGACAATGGCGGGGGCACAGGGTGCAGGAGGTGAGTTTTTTATTCAGGAGATTGACACGGTGTTTTAATTCACCGGAATCATAGAGGTCATGGTAGGGGCGTTTGGGTTTCATCTGCACACTAATGAGGCACTGCCTTTGTTTTCATCAGCCTCTTAGACCTTAACATACTGAAAACCCCAATAAAATCAAAACAAAGTTTTTTTACATGTTGGCATGAGGGTTGCTACATTCATTTTCAACAAGGGGAGTTTTGTAACGAATAGAGGGAGAGTTGTGCCCTTTCCGTTGACGTAGTTATTTTTCCCCATTGTTTGGTTGATTCTTAGGGCCATCATTGGTATGCGAGTCTCTTCTTAGAGGGGGGGCGTCAAGGATCTTGATACCCATGGAGTTGTGGAAGAGGGGAGGAGGATTTTTATGAAAAAGATAGAGGCCATCATTAAGCCTTTTAAACTCGATGAGGTCAAAGAGGCCCTTCATGAGGTCGGGATACAGGGATTGACCGTCTCTGAGGTGAAGGGTTTTGGGCGTCAGAAGGGGCATACGGAGCTCTATCGTGGGGCGGAGTATGTGGTCGATTTTTTGCCGAAGATTAAAATTGAAATTGTTGTCCCTGATGATCTTGTCGTGAAGGTGGTCGAGGCCATTGAGAAATCAGCCAAGACGGGTCGCATCGGTGACGGAAAGATTTTTGTTTCCCCCGTAGAAGAGATCGTGAGGATTCGAACGGGAGAGACGGGGTCATCGGCGATATGATAAACTGTCCAAAAATAACATTTTCTTTCGCTTTAGTTCAAAATCCTCCCTTGCCGGATTTTGAACAGCTAGAAAAATCAATAACTTGTAGGCAATGAGGAGATTGATTTTTCTAAAGCCGCTCAAGAAAAGTTATTTTTGGGCAGTTTATCAGGATGACGAACAAAGAATAGAAATAGGAAAGGGGAAAAACTATGCAACCGAAGGAAGTAGTCTCATTTGCCAAGGAAAACAAGGCACAGTTTGTCGATTTCAAGTTTATTGATTTTCCGGGGATCTGGCAGCATTTTACCGTGCCCATATCGGAGTTTGACGAGGCCAGTTTTGAGGAGGGTTATGGGTTTGATGGGTCCTCCATTCGCGGGTGGAAGGAGATCCATGCCTCGGACATGCTGATTCTTCCCGATCCGGTCACCGCCGTCATGGATCCCTTTAGTCAGTATCCCACCCTGTCCTTGATTACCAATATCTTGGATCCCATCACAAAGGAATCCTATACGCGTGATCCCCGTTATGTGGCGCAGAAGGCCGAGGCCTATCTCAAGTCGACGGGTATTGGCGATACGGCCTATTTTGGTCCTGAGGCGGAGTTTTTTATCTTTGATGACATCCGCTTTGAGCAAAAACCGAGTTGTGGATATTTTTACATTGATTCGATAGAGGCCCGTTGGAATTCAGGTCGGGAGGAAAACCCCAATCTGGGTTATAAGCCCCGACATAAAGAAGGGTATTTTCCCGTCCCCCCGACGGATAGTCAGAGCGATCTCCGTAGCGAAATGGTCTTGGAGATGCAAAAGGTCGGGATTCATATTGAGGCGCAACACCATGAGGTGGCTACAGCCGGTCAGGCGGAGATTGATATGCGCTTTGATAACTTGACAAAAATGGGTGATCAATTGATGTGGTTCAAATACATCGTCAAAAATGTGGCCCGCCGCCACAATAAGACGGTGACCTTTATGCCCAAACCCATTTTTGGGGACAATGGCTCGGGCATGCATGTGCATCAGAGTATTTGGAAGGGGGGCAAGCCCCTCTTTGTGGGAGATAAATACGGCGGACTTTCAGAAATGGCCCTTCATTATATTGGGGGTATCTTAAAACATGCCCCGGCGATCTGCGCCTTTACCAATCCGACGACGAACTCCTATCGCCGGCTGGTTCCCGGTTTTGAGGCCCCGGTCAATCTGGCCTACTCCAGTCGTAACCGGAGCGCGTCGATTCGTATTCCCATGTATTCGGCCTCTCCCAAGGCCAAGCGCATTGAGGTCCGGTTTCCGGATCCTTCTTCCAACGGATATTTGGCCTTTGCTGTCATGTTGATGGCAGGTCTTGACGGGGTCCAGAATCGCATCAATCCGGGGGAGCCCCTGGATAAGGATATCTATGCCTTAAGTCCCGAAGAACTCAAAAATGTCCCGAGTACCCCTGGCAGTTTGGAAGAGGCCCTCAAGGCCTTGGAAAAGGATCATGAGTTTTTGCTCAAAGGGGATGTGATTACAGAGGATGTTGTGGAGACCTGGATTAAATATAAAACGGAAAATGAGGTGAAGCCCATAAATATGAGGCCCACCCCTCATGAGTTTGAGCTCTACTACGATATCTAAATACTTGAGAACACGCACATAATTTTAAGGGCCCCTTCTTTTTTAAGGAGGGGCCTTTTTTTATGCCACTTGATTCTTTATTGCAGGCGGTGTTAAAGTGCTTCTCCATGCGTTTCCCACGATGGATTGGTATTGCGATAGTATTATTGGTTTTATTTGTGGCGGTTGTCTGTATCAAACCGGAACTGAGGGCCTTCTTTTTTCAACCCGGGAAATGGCCCCAGGAACGGGCGAAGGTGACATTGAGGATTATTGCCAACCTTCAAAAAAACTATTTTGAAAGTCAGGGGCGATACGCGGCGGACTTTAAAGAACTCAATTGGCATCTTCCCTTTGATGGGGTATACAACTACTACTTAAATGACAACTCGATTTTTGCGGACATGAAGGTCTCCCTCTCCATCAATGCCGTGGAGGATCGCCCGATATTTTATGCCGTTGCGGCGGGAAATCGGGATGATGATGAGACCTTGGATATGTGGTTGATTGATAATAGCGGGCGTCTCGTGCATTTGATGGATGACCAAACTGACTAATGAGAGTTTATTGATCAAAGTTTTAAAGAAAGGATGTGTCATGAAGAAGTCTCTATTCTCTATTCTCGTTCTTGCCCTTGTCGTGGTGGGATGCGGCAAGTCCAAGACCAATGTTTCTCAGGCGACAACCACCCCGGGGGGGGATTTGGTGATCGCAACAATCAATGGGGAAAATATTACCGAGGCCGACATCAAGAGTCTCGTTGCGGATCAGATGCAAAAAGTGGAAATGGAGCTTTATGAGATCCGCAAAGACGGCATTGATCGAATTTTAGAGCAGCGGCTGATCGATATGGAGGCAAAAAAGAGGAACGTCACTCCCGAAAACCTCATTCAGACAGAGGTTCAAGACAAGGTAAAAGTGGACGATGCCTTGGTGAAACAGTTTTATGAACAGAGAAAAGACAGCTTTAAGGAGAAAGAGTTTAAGGATGTGGAGCAAAATATCAGGGCCTATTTGGCGAATTCGGAGACACAAAAACTCAAGGGCGGTTTTATAGCTCAATTAAAGAAAGAGGCTCAGGTGAAGCTCTTGATTCAGCCTCCCCGTTTTGAAGTCGGCGTTGATGATGATCCCTGCATTGGCCCCAAAGGGGCGCCTGTGACCGTCATCGAGTTTACGGACTATCAGTGTCCCTTTTGTGGTCGTGTCCGCCCCACCATCAATCAGATTATAGAGGAGTATAAGGATAAAGTGCAGTATTGCCTCCGTGATTTTCCATTGGCCTTTCATCAGGATGCCCCCAAGGCCCACGAGGCGGCGGAGTGCGCCGGGGATCAGGACAAATACTGGGAGTATAACAAGGTCCTCTTCAATAACCAGGGGGCCATCAAGGTCGATGATTTGAAATCCTACGCAAAGCGGGTCAGCTTGGACACCAAGAAGTTTGACAAGTGTCTGGATAGCGGAAAATATAAAGATGAAGTCATGGCCGATCAGCGTGATGGTCAAAAATACGGGGTCTCAGGGACGCCGAGCTTTTTTATCAATGGTCGCAGTGTCTCGGGGGCCAGACCCTTTGAGGCCTTCAAGGTCATTATTGATGATGAATTGGAGCGATCCAACTAGGAGCGAATAAGGCGACCGACATGCTGGATTTGAAATATGTCCTTCAAAATTTGGAGGATGTCCAAAAAAGGTTAAATCAAAAAGGGGGGATCCAGGATCTGGGTCCCCTTCTTTTATTGGACCAAAGGCGCCGTGATTTGCAAAAAGAGTATGACGACCTCCGCCATCGTCAAAATGAGGTCTCCCAAGAAATCGCCCTAAAGAAAAAGAAAAGGGAATCTGCCGAGGTCCTCATGGGCGAGATGAAGGAAGTGGCCCATCGGGTCAAGATCCTTGGTCCCGAGTTGTCCCAAGTTGAATCCCAGATCAAAGATTATTTATTGACCATTCCCAATCTCCCCCATTCCTCCGTCCCTGTTGGGACAGGGGAAAAGGGAAATCAGGAGATACGAAAGTGGGGCAAACCCCCCTCTTTTGATTTTCAACCCAGGACCCATGATGTCATTGGTGAGGCCTTGGGTATCTTGGATTTTGAAAGGGCCGTAAAAATCTCAGGGGCGCGTTTTGCCTTATCACGGGGGGCGGGGGCCCTCCTGGAGCGGGCCCTCATCAACTTTATGCTGGATTGTCATACAAAAGAACATGGGTATCTGGAGATCCTGCCCCCTTTTATGGTGGCCCGGCGCAGTCTGATCGGGACGGGGCAGTTGCCCAAGTTTGAAGAGGATCTTTTCAAGATTGATTATAAGGACCGGGAAGATAAAAAATTTTCTAAAGAGGATGAACTTTTTTTGATCCCCACGGCCGAGGTACCCGTCACCAATATTCATCGAGAAGAAATATTGGATGGAGATAAACTCCCATTAAAATATGTGGCTCACACCCCATGTTTTCGGAGTGAGGCGGGATCGTATGGCAAGGACACAAAGGGTCTCATCCGTTTGCATCAGTTTAACAAGGTAGAGCTGGTCCACTACGTAGCGGCGGACACATCCTATGAGGCCCTGGAGTCCTTGACGCGGCATGCAGAATCCATTTTGCAAAAATTGGGATTGCCTTACAGGGTTGTGAGCCTCTGTACGGGGGACTTGGGCTTTGGGGCCTCAAAGACCTATGATCTGGAGGTCTGGATGGCCGGGGAGAAGACCTATCGGGAAATTTCTTCGTGCAGCAATTATGAAGACTATCAGGCCAGGCGGATGAATATCCGCTATCGTGCCGCCTCCAAGGACAAGCCCCAGTTTGTCCATACCTTAAATGGCTCGGGCCTGGCCGTAGGTCGAACGGTGGCCGCCCTCCTGGAAAATTATCAGCAAGCGGATGGGTCCGTCTTGATCCCTCCTATTCTACAATCCTACATGCATGGCTTGAAAAAGATGTCAGTCGTGCCCTTGTAAAAAAATAGCAACAAAAAAACGCGTTGACCGAGAACCGATCTGGACTGGAGGATTGTTGTTATGCCGCCGCGAGCCTTGGAAAGACCCTCTTCCCGCGTGGGGATCGCCGTTTCGGGACAGATGTGGCGAGGGGTTCACTACACGGGCGTCGTGCGCCGGGTCGATCATCGACTGAGGGCTGCCGGCCACGAAGGCCTTTATGCCGTGGCGGGGAGTTCTGTGGGTTCCATTGCCACCGTCCTCGCCCCACGCGAGATTGAGCTTCAAGATCCCGATGCCCGTGATGTGTGGCTGGCCTATGGTCGTAGGACCGGGACGGAGGCCTCGGTCAGGCATGCCCTGGGCAGTCTTTATCAGATGGCGCAGAGCGGCCTCTCCCCTTGGAGGCGTTTTCAAAGGGAACCCCTTTTGCCCCATCGTGCGGTGATGGAGGATTTGATCAGGGACCTTGAGCCGATGGATGTGTTTGGTAAGGTCCTGGATAGCCCCATGCACCTGGCCTTTACCGCCACCCGTGTGGATGCAGAACGTCTCAGTGAATCACTCAGGCATTTGGTGGAGCTGGGGATTTTGAGTGGCACTCGAAGGCTCCTTCCCCGGTATCGCCCCCAGTTTGATCAAATGGTGGCCTCCAGTGTGGAGAAGGTGGTCGCGGCTGGTCATGCGGCCCTCACCCCCGACTATTTTGTCAATCGCTGGCCCAGTGTTGATGATCCCCTGGTCTCTCCCATGCCCCCTGAGGTCTTTGTCATGCGGAGTCGGGCAGAGGCCCGCCGGGCCCTGGAGGCCTCCATCCGCATCCCCGGTCTTTTTACCCCCGGATTCAAGGGGGAGCCCGTTGTCGAAGGGGGGCCGGTGTATATTGATGCGGCCTATTCGGACAATTCCCCTCTAAAGGTTTTATTGGAAATGGGGGTCACTCACGCCTTTTTGTTGACCGATGGGAGGAATCCCAACATTTATTATCAAAGGGAGTTTCAGCGCATGGCCCTGGGGCCGGCGGCCCGCCTGCTGGACCTGATGGAACACATGCAGGGATTAAGGGTCGAGGAGTTGCGAGAACGCTTTCCGGGCCGCTCTATCACCGTCATCGGCCGTCACCCGGATTTCCCCTCCGACATTGGCCAGCATTGGGGGCGTTTTTTTCAGGAAGACCCCCGCAGAATCAACCGGGCCATCGACGTGGCCCCCCTGGTCGCCGACCAGATCCTTCGCACCGTGGGGACGGCAGGGCCGACCTGATTTCCTCACCCGCCTACATAGTAACCTTTTATTTTACCTGGTGATCAAGAACCCCCATTCTCTAACGGAAACAAACGCATTGCAGTCACAACGCTTCTTGTCTTTCTTTCGCTCAATGGAAAGTGGATCGAGGTCAGCAATCAGGAACTTTATAATTTTGCCGTGTGGGTGGCGAGCAGCCCATCACAGGTGATGGATGAGACGGTTGATGCCATAAAAAGCTTTGTTGATAAAAATATTGTTTTGTATAAAGCTAAAACGTGATTCAGAGATGAATACAAGGCACGCGCGGTTTGTAACATTTTGAGACATTTATTGCTCTTTGAATTGTTATTTTTATTACTCATAATCATCCACTGGATGATTATGAGTACGATGGTCTGTAAAACCTTTGCGGCACCTGCTTTTGGCAGGTGCCGCAAAGCTAACAGACACATCGGGAGAGGTGGCCGACCAGCAGATGTTGAGTCCAGACTGATGAGATCGGGCTGGGCGATTACAGATGCGCGGCACCTGAAAACATATTTGTTTTCAGGTGGTGGGAACCACGAGGCCACCAACGTGAAATATTTGACTTGTTTGGAGAGGTGGCCGAGTGGCTGAAGGCAGCTGCCTGCTAAGCAGTTGTACCTGTAAAAGGGTACCCAGGGTTCGAATCCCTGCCTCTCCGCATCGCAAAAAAAGGTCCCATTTGGGATCTTTTTTTGCGAAGAGGGGTGAGGAGGCATGAGAACCCTTCCACCGGAGGTGGACGGTTCGACGGAGAGGGCTGAGGTTCCAATCGATTTGAAAAATCGATTGGACAGACCGAACCGTACTTGACGGTTGCCTGTGGCAAGCGACAAGTAATCCCTGCCTCTCCGCCAGTTTTTGCCAGCGGTTCCCGGGGCTCAATTCCAATGTTTTCAAAGACTTGATTTCCACTTTGCCTTGGTGTTATTCCCTATTGTGAAGATCTTTTGTATTACCCTCCTTTCTTTGTTATAATTTCAGAGATGAACCGCCGATTCATATCCCTCCTCGTTTTCTCGCTCTTTTTAGGGGTGTGTTGGATCCCTCGGTTGGAGGGACAGGAACAAAACCCCTGCCTGGCGGTGGAGGACCCCTCTGAGACCTGCCGACAGTTTTGCGAGAATCACCTCGATGATCCTTCCTGCAAGATCTACTGTGAGCTGTGGCCCGAGGAGCCGGTTTGTGGTGTAATCTGCGCGCGCTACGTCGGTGATCCCGCGATCGGGGCCCGCTGTAACGAACCGGCACAACGAAACACGCCATTTTGCGCTGGCTATTGTGTCTGCCATCCTGATGTCTGCGGTGAAGGGGGGGATCGTCGTCGGCCCGACTGCAACATCCTTCCCGAGGATCCCAACCGGAGCAATTACTGTTCGGTGGCCCGGGACAGTCAGGAAGATTGCCGACTCTACTGTGCCTGCCATCCCCAGGCCTGCAGTGATCCCCCTCCTCCGGACTGCTCCCAGATCGAAAGACAGAGCCGACAGTCCCAGTATTGTCACGATTATCGCAGTACGGCTATTTGCCATGCCTACTGCCGTTGTTATCCCAATGACTGCGATCAACCCCCCATCGACTGCGGAGACTTTCCCGCCGATCCCAACCACAGCAACTATTGTTCCGGTGCACGGCAGCAGGCTGACTGTCAGCGGTACTGTTCGTGTCATCCCCAGGACTGTGATCAGCCGCCACCGCCCGATTGTTCAACCATTCGGCGTCATGACACAACAGATCGATTGTGCCACGATATTCCTGCGAGTTATCCTCAGTGTGCTGCCTATTGCCGTTGTTATCCTTCGGGGTGTGAAAATCCCCAGCTCGATTGTCGTAATTACCCGGAGGAGGCCAACGTGAGTCTCTATTGTTCATCCCCGGAGGCTCGTCAGGGAGATATGGACTGTCAACTCTACTGTGAGTGTCACCCCCAGGCCTGTGCCCAGCCTCCTCCCCCCGATTGCTCTCACGTCCAACGGACCAATGGCGATGATCGCCGGTGTCATGACCGTCCAAATTCTTCGTCCTGCCGTGTCTACTGTCAGTGCTACCCTGAGGGGTGCGCCTCATCACCCCCCGAACCCCCGAACTGTGAGGCAGAGAGGGTGACCGGACGTGCCGAGAGGCGACAACGGAGCCTCCTCTGCTCCGCGGACCCTTTCTTTGATGGTTGTCCCGACTATTGTTTTTGTTTCCCTGACGAGTGTGATGAGGAAGACCGGCCGATCCCTGACGAGCTCTGTGAAGTCTACCCGGGTCACCCCGCCTGCGTTTGTCGTCTTTCGGAAAATCAGGATCGGGTCGCCTTTTGCAAACAGTACTGCACCGCACATCCCCTGGCCTGCAACGTGGGGTCACCCTCCATCCCCGAAGTGAACCTCGTGGTCTCTTATTGTTTGTCCCACCCCATGAATTGTTCTTCGGTCGTGTTTTCTTCCCCTTTCTCTTCGTTTTGCAAGCGCTATCCCACCGCTTGTTACCCAAAGCTCGTCGATCAGATCATGGGGCGCTGTTGGAAGGTCATGGATTCTCTTCTCTGTCAACAGTTGCTCCGGCGGGGAACGCCGGCCTTCTCTCAGAAGACCAAGGTGTTGCGCAGAGGAAAATCCCCAGAAAAAAAGGCGCGCAAAAAGAGGAAACTATAGCCTTTGTCAGGGAAGGGTGACCCAGGAGCAGATCGCCGTCCATGCCTTACCTCCCGAATCCAGGGTCTGCATGGCTGAAGAACTTCTTTGCCATCCCTAGAGGGGTGCTTTTGAAAATAACAACTAAATTGACTACTAGTCATTTAACAGGCATTGGCCGATCTCAAGTCCGCCCCCTTTGCGAGGCTCACCGGTAGACATCGTGGTGCCTTCTGGCAATGGGTCGCTTGATGAGTGGTGAGAGAGTTTATGTCTTGAAGGGGTAGTAGCCGAAGAGCTCGTATTGTTTTTCCGGTCTGTAGGGGATGGGTCCCGAGAGGTTACCCTCTTCATTGACGGTCAGGGTCCCGCGGGCTCTGTCCCGGCTTGTGGTGCCCGGATCAAGGAAGGTAAAGACCTTTTCGCCATTTTCATCGTATTCGTATCCCGTAATCGTGATGACGTGGTCGGTCCCCTGTCTTTCTTTCAGACCCTTAGGTTTTACCTGGCGGCTCACCAGCACGGCCACGGGACGTCCCTGATCGAGCTCCGCCTGGATCTCACCCACGACCCTTTGAGCCCTTTCCGGATCGACTAAGAGTTTCCCCCTGCCGGTCTTTGCATAATGAACGCCCTCGGGGACGACGGCTGTTTCTTTCCGGATCGTCTCATTCCCTACAAGGACCACCCGTGCCGGGTCCCCCACGGATTTGAGATATCGGTTGACCATGTCTTGGGAGGCGTGTCGGCAATAGTAGATCTCGCCGCTGGGTTGCCGTTTGGGAACGAGTGTGCCGTCACTGCCAGTGCCGGCCCATTGGCTGTTGTATCTGACGACGAGGGCAACGGCCTCTGTCTGCGAATGCCAGAGACTGCTGCACCATCGTCCAAGTTGGGCCAGTCCTCTCTTGGGGAAATTTGCGAAGGTGTCCCCTGTCAGAGGATCTTGATCTGTGGGTGGTGGACTGGAGGGTGGAGAACTGGGATCCGATGAGGCAAGAAGGCTGCCAGAGGATAGGGCGATAAGAATGAGTGTCGGGTCGATCATAGGGTGGTGTCTCCCCTCTAAGATTATCGGGTGGGGCAGGGGGGCAGGTTGCTTTTGAATTTTCGCTATAATTTCAGCAGGTTAGTATAAAAAAAGAGATTGTTCTTGCCCCCAACTCCCCAGTTTTTGTAGAGGTATCCGGATGACACAGACCTTTTTTATCCTCGGTGGCTATGGCGGGACGGGGCGGATTTTATGCCGTCGTTTGTTGCAACATACTGATGTTTCTCTCATCGTCGGGGGTCGTTCCAAGGAAAAGGCGGAGGTCTTTGCCCAAGAGATCAAGAGGGAATTTCCCCCCGAACGCATTCGTGCGACCTATGCGGAGGCCTCCCAATATGACTCCCTTGTTTTGGCTTTCCAGGGGGTCTCGATGATCATCGTGGCCTCGACGACACCCCAGTATGCGGGTCTCGTGGCCAAGGCGGCCTTGGCGGTGGGGGCGGACTATCTGGATTATCACTTTCAGCAAGATGTTGTGGAAACCTTGAAGGGCCTGGAGGGGGAGATTCAGAAGGCCGGCCGTTGTTTCATCACCCAGGCGGGTTTTCACCCGGGCCTGCCCGCCGCCTTTGTCCGTTATGCGGGGAAATATCTCAATCCCTATCAAAAGGCCTTTATAGGCATGGCCATGGGGGTGTCCCCGAACGGGAAGATCGAAAAGGCCGAATCCCTCTACGAGATCGTGGATGTGTTGCAGGATCCGAGGTCGGAGATTTTCAAAAATGGCCAATGGAAAAAAGGGGATTACAAGGATACGATCATGATGGATCTGGGCCCGTTTGGAAGGCAGCGCTGTTATCCCATGGAGATGCAGGAGATTTTCCCCCTTCCAGATATGTACAAGGCCCTCACGGACGTGGGGGTCTATGTGGCGGGATTCAACTGGTTTCTGGACTATCTGGTTTTTCCGATAGGCATGTTATTGGGAAAAATAAAGAAGGGATGTGGAAGAAATTTTCTGGCACAGCTCATGGCCTGGGGACTCAATCATGTGCGGGGTTATGGCGAGGGGGTGGCCTTTGCGATCCATGCCGTGGGAGAAAAAAATGGCCGTCCCCTGTCTCTTCACGTGCTGGCCACACATCACGACGGCTACGATTTTACGGCCATCCCCGTTGTGGCCTGTCTTCGTCAGTATCTTGAGGGTTCGATCAAGAAACCCGGGGTGTGGATGATGGGGCACCTGGTCGATCCGGAAAAGTTATTTGTGGACATGGAGATGATGGGGGTAAAGTTCATCTTCCGCCACCCACCCTCATAAATTAATAAAAATTATATTGACTTGTGCGTTGGGAAGATCTAAGCGAATTGAGATTGAGAATTATTCTCAATTGTATCAGGAGGACAATAAAAGCATTTATGCAAAATTATATAAAGATTACAATAGCTTTCCTATTACCTGCCCTGTTTGCTTATTTTCTCATCCCTCCACTCCACGCCGAAGAGCTCAAAAGAATAGAAGACAACTCCTTTTTTATTGAAGAGGCTTATAATCAGGAGCCGGGTGTCATCCAGCATATTCAAACCTTCCAATACATGAAAGACAAGACTTGGGAAACTACATTTACCCAGGAGTGGCCTGTTCCAGGAATCACTCATCAGCTCTCCTACACAATTCCTGTGACTCATGTCATCGCCCCTCGAGGAGCGACTGGCCTTGGAGATCTTCTCTTAAATTATCGTTATCAGCTCATTCGAAGGGATGAGTTGGCTGTTTCACCTCGGTTGTCCCTTATTTTGCCGACAGGAAACTCTAATAGAGGACTTGGAACAAATTCGGTGGGTTTTCAATTCAACATGCCTTTAAGTGTCTTGTTAGCAGAGAGATGGGTGATGCACTGGAATATGGGAACCACCCTTACTCCTTACAATCAAGAGTCTGGGGGGACCAGGGCGGATACGTACGATTTTTTTTCGGGGGCAAGCCTTATTTTTATCGCATCGAGCCATATCAATCCCATGATCGAATTTTTGTGGGAATCCAACGAGTCTGTGCTCGCAGGATCTGCCAAGGTCCGCGAGGACACGGCATTTGTCAATCCCGGCTTAAGATTCGCCATTAATTGTAAATCGGGTCTGCAAATTGTACCCGCCGTCACCCTGCCTCTTGGCATTGGGCCTTCAAGGGGGGAGTATGGTATTTTTGGCTATATATCCTTTGAGCATTCACTATGGAAATCGTCTGAATAACGATTTTGAATCTGTGGGTTGGTGCTCCGCCAGCCTTTTTGCCTGGACAATAAACGTATTTTATACTAGCGAGGGTTCATCTCCCTATGAAGTGCATTATTACAAAGGGGTCATTGCTTTTATCTTGTGCCGCGATTTTTAGCTTTGCCTTTCTTTTGCCCGCCCATAGTCATGCTATGGATCAAAGTCATGCCTTCAATCACCCATGTTCTATTTGCCAAGCCTTCCACTATGCTGGTGCCGATGTCCCCAAAACCAGACCTGAACCCCGTCCCCTCTGTCAAGAAGACGGCTTAACGCATCTTTTTCCAGAGATATTGACCAGCATAAGCCTTGTTTTCCTCCCATTTTCCAGGGCTCCCCCAACTCCTTAGTAACTCTCGCACCCTTCTTTTGCATTCGTTTATTTGAAGTAGAAAAAAAGGAGTCCCTATGCTGAGACGGGAACTACTCGCAGTCATTTTCTGTGTTTGCTTTTTAAGTCTTTTTTTCGTGAAGCCTTTAAAGGCCCAGGAGCAAGAAATCCCGGAACGAAAAATCCCAGAAAAAGAAAATCAGGTTTTATTGTGGAAAGTTCCCCAAAAAGGGGCGGCGGCCCTTCTCCCGAATATTAGTTTGATTGGATCCCTTGCCGGGGCCTATTTCCGGGATGATCCTGTGGGAGATCAGGGAGAAAATCCCTCCCGAACAGGCTTTAATTTTCAAGGGGCAGAACTCGCTATCCAATCGATCATCGATCCCTATGTCCGAGGCGATGTGTTCTTGCTCTTTTTGGAAGATGCCGTGGAATTGGAGGAGGGCTTTGTCACCACTTTAGCGCTTCCCTGGAATCTGCAAATCCGTGCCGGAAAATTATTGGCCCGTTTTGGACGGCAAAATACTCAACATCTGGAGCAAATCGACTTTGCCGATTATTCTAGGGCCAACCGATATTTTCTCGGAGCCGAGGGTTTCGGAGAGCTTGGCGTGGAGCTCTCGGCCCTCTTTCCGACCCCATGGTTTTCTGAAATTACCTTTGAATTCCTCCAAGGGGTCAATGAGGCCAATTTCGCCAGCGATCGCAAACAGGACTTTGTGTATTTGGGTCATTGGAAAAATGCCGTCGATGTGACCTCGGATTTGACGCTTCAGGCGGGTTTGAGCGGGGCCTTTGGCTACAATGGGACCGATCGAGGAAATCATACGCAGATTTATGGGACCGATCTTTATCTGCGCTGGCGGCCCTCTGCGCGGCAGGGCCTCAAATGGCAGACAGAATACTTTCTGCGCCGTAAAGAAGATGTGGGACAAACCTTGTGGGAGGGGGGGATCTATTCCCAGGTCATTTATCAGTTCGCTAGGCGTTGGGAGGCGGGGATTCGCGCTGATTTGATCCGTTTTCCGGAGGAGACCTTGAGCCAGTGGGATTTTTCACCCGTTCTGAGTTTTCTGGCCTCGGAGTTTTTTCGGGTACGGGCCCAGTATAACTATGTCAACACGCAAGGGACTTCCGAGGCTCAGCATGAGGCCTTTTTGCAGGTTCAGTTTAGCATGGGACCCCATGGGGCTCATATATTCTAGAGAAGAGAGGAACAGGGTATGAAAAATGAATTAAAAATAATATTTCTTCTTTTGTCATTGGGACTGTGGATCCAGCCTGTGGCGGCCTCTGCGAAGATGAATGTCGTGACGACGACGTCAGATCTTGCGGCCTTGGTCCAAGAAATCGGCGGCGATGATGTCAGCGTGAAAGGTATTTGCCGCGGGAATCAGGATCCTCACTACCTCGAGCCCAAACCCAGCTACACCTTGATGTTGAATCGTGCGGATCTCTTGATCATGGTCGGGGCACAAATTGAAATTGGCTGGCTTCCGGTCCTCCTTACCCAATCAAGAAATCCAAATATCCAACCAGGATCTTTGGGGCATCTCAATGCCTCCCAGGGCTTAAGGCTCCTGGAGATCCCGGAAGGGCCCGTTGACCGATCTCAGGGTGACATCCATCCGGAAGGAAACCCCCACTACTGGCTCGATCCTCATAATGGACTTATCATCGCCGAAAATATTTCCCGCAAGTTATCCGAGCTTGATCCCGAGCATGCCCCAAGTTATCATCTGCGTTTAAAGGATTTTCAGAAACGCCTTCAAAAGAAGATTCCCCAATGGAAAAAGGCGATTTCACATCTAGCGGGCAAAAAAATTGTGACCCACCATAAAACATTTACCTATCTTGCCGATTGGACGGGGATCATCATCTCTGACGTGATTGAGAATAAACCGGGCATTCCCCCTTCACCCTCGCATATTCATGCCTTAATGAATGAAATTCAAAGAGACAAGATCTCCCTGATTCTTGTTGACAACCAAAATGATCCCAAACCGGCCCAAAAGTTGGGAAAAGAAACAGGAGCCAAGGTCCTTGTCCTCCCCAGTTCAGTGGGAGGGACCGAGGACGTGAAAACGTATCTTGATCTCTTGGATCATCTTGTGATCCAGTTAATGGAGGCCTTATGAGTCTCTTTCTCTTTTTATTACCCGCTTTCGTGGCCTGTATCCTCTTTGCGGGGATTCATACCTACCTTGGGGTTCACGTCATCAGTCGGGGAATTATTTTTATAGACCTGGCGCTCGCTCAATTAGCGGCCTTGGGGATGACTGTCGCTGTGTTCTTGGGGTATGAGGTGAATACCTGGACGGCTTATTTTTTTGCCCTCTCCTTTGCCCTCTTGGGATCCTTGTTTTTTACATTTTTTCGGGGCATCAAGATCCATCAAGAGGCACTGATAGGTGTCGTCTTTGCCATCAGTACGGCCTTAAGCATTTTGATAGCCGATAAAATTCCTCATGGTGGAGAACACCTTAAGTATATCCTCAACGGGAGTATTCTCTGGGTGAGTTGGCCGCAAATTGTCAAAGTTTTTCTCATCTATTCGGGTTTGGGTGTCGTGTACTCTATTTTTGGAAATCAGCTTCTTGCCGTGTCCCTCAATGTCCATGAGGCAAAAGGCCAGGGACTGCATGTCAAGGCCTTAGACCTTCTTTTTTACGCCACCTTTAGTCTGGTCATTACGAATTCTGTACAGATGGGGGGCATCCTCCTCGTCTTTTCATTTCTCATTGTTCCGGCCCTCACGAGCATGATGTTTGCCCAGGGGCTTTTCCAGAGGGTTTTGTTGGGGTGGTTGATTGGGGCGATGACGGGCATTGGAGGTATTTTGTTCTCTTACGCTGCGGATCTGCCAACCGGCGCCACGGTCGTAGCATCTTTTGGCGGGACCCTCGCTGTCGCGACAATTGTAAAATCAAGAATGAGATAGCCCCTTTCCATTGCTTGCCTAACCTATTGTATTTATTTATGTCTGGACCGGAGACCCCGTTTTTGAAGAATCGCAGGAGGTGATGGAATATCTATTAGCCCCTCTCCTCATTATATTCATGAAGGTAAGGGGCCATCCCTACCTTAATAAACTATAATAGGGAAAGGGATAGAGTTGCCTCAGGATTTGGGCTATCATTATAGGGATGAAGGGACCCAAAAAGAAAAAGGTCCTCATTATTGATGATGATGGGGATTTGTTGGAATTGTTGGTGCTCTATCTGGTCAAAAAGGGTTTTTTGGTCGATGTCGCCCTTAATGGAAAGACAGGCCTTCAAAAGGCGGCCTCCTTCAAGCCCGATGTGATTTTGCTGGATATCTTTATGCCGGGGATGGACGGGTGGGAGGTGTGTACACAGCTTCGAGAGGCCGCCGATGCCAAAAAAATCCCCATTATCATGATTACCGCCCATAATATTCAAGATGTGGCGGAGCGTGCCGTGGCTGTAGGGGCCAGCCGTGTCCTTGATAAGACGATTGATCTGTGTGAATTGGTCAAGATTTTGAACGAATATGTCAAGAGATAATCCTCCAACGACTCCTCCTTGAAAAAGTCTCATTTTCGCATGAAAGACAAGGGGAACCACAATTTTTCTTGAGCCTCAAGCCAGAGGCTTGAGACCCTGAAGCATCAGAGATGCGATGGGCGGCTTTAGCCCCTTTCCTTAGTTTATTTACTAAGACAGGGGCAACCCCTGCCTTACTATTAATACAGAAGGAAGAGGGGTTGAAAAGTCAATCTCCTTGTGGCCTATGAGTTATTGACTTTTCAAGCTTGCCCCGACCCGGCCGGGAAGGGTCGGGGCAAAAAGCGAAAGAAAACATTGTGATTCCCCTTGTCTTAGTAAGACGGCTTTGGGAATGACTCTTTTGTGGTGGCGAAAAGCAAAACCCCCTTCGCCTTTTGGGCGAAGGGGGCAGCTTAGGGGCGGGTTTTTGGAAGCAGGATCAGGGTTGTTTCTCAAAGAAGAGGATATCGGCCGAATTATCCCCGGCCTCACCGACATAGGTGAAGTCGACTTGGTAGAGATCGACCGCCGTTCCGTCATAGGTGTCGGGCAGATCCGTGGCCTCGCTCAAGGTAAACTCGATCGTCTGGGCCGGTGAGGTATTACAGAGGACTGCAAAGGGATCATCCAAGGCGGGTGTTGTGAGATTCATGGAATCACTGATGGCATTGCCCGAGGCGTCATAATATCCGATATCGGCGCGATAATACATCCCGCAGATCTCATTGGCCGAGGCGCCGGCGTAATAAAGAGGGCGTTGGGCCCGCACCGTCATGTCTCCCTGGAAGGGGATGGGATTGGAGCGGGTCCCCACTGTCGCCGGATAACTGATGGTGGTCACGCCAAGATCCGACTCGACCTCGACGACCAAAGGAGGTGTCGTGAAGACGAAGTGGAGGAAGGCGGCGGCATGGACGATCGTCCCGCCGATTTGGATCTCAAAGACGAAGAGCTGCATGGGCAATGGATCTTCATTGGGGTTGATCCAGACCGTCCAGACCTCCTGGCCACTCGTGTCGGTCGCCTGGAATAATTCACGGCTATGATCCTCCCAAAGGTCCCCTGAGGGATAAGCACTCGTGAAAGTAAAACCACCCGCCGGTCCGGTAATAGTGGGGTTGGAATAAAGAGGGGAAATGAGGGTCGTGACCCCTGTGATCATCCCCGCCAGTGAAGAGGGGACGGTGATTTCCGCGGTGATGACATTATCCGCTGTATGGGGAAAGAGATCCCCGTCGCCGTTTAAGATCTCTTCGGCGTTGAGCTTTAGATTCATAAAGACCACGCAACCCAATTCCTGGACCATTTCTTCAGTCATACTTTCTGTGGGGTCCAAGAGGTGAATGGCGCAATGAGGGGTGGCTTGAACGCTATCGATGATCCCGTCATCATTGGCATCGATGTCGAGAAGATCAATCACGCCGTCCGCATCGGTGTCCGAGACGCCGTCATCGTAGACATTATCAATATCGGTCACGCCCTCTTGGGGGTCACCGACGGTTGTGAGGCTCGGAAAATCGGCTTCACCCTCGGCGGTCAGGGCCAGGGCCTGTGTCGAAGACTCGGAGACGTAGATGGAATTTTCCGCCGTGAGTTGGTTGGTCTCGCCATCTAAGGTTAGGGCACCCAGATCCACATCGGAATCAATGGTGAAGATGGTCTCGCCGCCCTGGGTGAGGATCCCGACGAGTTGGGAATTGTTATCAGTGACGGCGAGTGAATAATTCCCGCTCTCTACTTCTAGTGAAACAGAACCATCGGAGGTGATGGCATCAGAGGCAATGAGCTCTGAGGAATCTTCATCGATGGCCACGATAGAGTAACCGCTGGAGCTCGTGCCATCCGACAGTGCCAGTGTCCCCGTGACGATGGGGTTCTCGGAGATCGTGGCGTCGGCCTCGTCACTGCCGGTGGAGTCGCCCGAGCCCTCCAGACAACCCGCGAGGACAAGGCTCATGATAGTGAGGGCGATAAGCCCTGGAAATAACCTTCTCATAGTAACCTCCTTGAATAGTGTGTTTGTCTTCGTTTTCATACGGAGAGGAGAAAGCAAGGCGGTGGCCAGAAAGGGGAGGTCTTTGGGGGAAAATGAAAAACCTCTTATGAATCAATGGTATTTAAGGCATACAGGTGTATTCAGGGAGAAAGGACATGCGATTTATGAGTATTTTATATGAAAAGGCGGATGCAATAGAGAAAACAGGAATATTCAATATATTATTTATATATAAAAATAATGTTTTACAACATGGCGATTTATAACAATTTTTGTAAGAATTACTACATTATAGTGAATACAAAAGTCTGTATTTATAACCTATAATATGATACTCTTGTCTCAATATATGGATACCCTTAAACCCTCTCTGTATGAGTACCTTGATTATCGCCAATACCTTCGGGATCTCTACACCTCCCTTAATAAGAAGGAAGAGAGGCGTTTTTTTTCGCTCCGCTATTTTTCCAGGGCCGCGGGGTTTTCCTCGCCCAATTATCTGAAGCTCGTGATGGATGGGGCTCGCAATCTCACGCAAAAAAGCATCCGCAAGTTTAGCCGGGCCCTCAAGCTCGATTCGGAGGAGACCGAGTTTTTTGAAAATCTGGTTTATATGAACCAGAGTCCCAGTACCGAAGAAAAGAATCACTACTATGCCAGACTCTCCCAGAGCCAGCCCTATCTGGAGGCCAAGGGGCTGGAAAAGGATCAGTATGAGTATTTCACCCAGTGGTACTATGCGGTGATTCGTGAGATGATCTTGATGCCCCACTTCCGCGAAAATCCCCAATGGATTGCCGATCAATTGGTGCCCAAGATCACGGGAAGGGAGGCGGCTCAGGCCATTGAGCTCTTGGTGCGATTGGGATTGTTGCGGCGCGACCCGCAGGGAAGGCTCGAACAGGCCGAACGCAATATTACCTCGGGAGAGATCGTGAGGCATTTGGCCCTTTGTAATTTTCACCGATCGATGATGCAGCGCGCCCAGGAGTCCATCGATGCCATTCCCGGTGAAGAAAGGGATATCAGCGCCATCACGATCGCCATCCATACCGCAAAGATGCCGGAGCTCAAAAAAAAGATGGCAGAATTTCGCAAAGAAGTCCATGCCCTCTTGGGGGATGAAAAAGGGCCCAATGCCGTCTATCAGATTAATTTTCAGGTGTTTCGCCTGACCAAGATTTCATCCTGAAATTTCCTTGATGAATAGTTGTTTTTTAATGGACAGAAAAAGTGTATAATTAAATTCTCAAAGATCATACCATCAAAAACTTGCTTGAAAACAAACACATGCGTCCTCATCACAACGATAAAGATGCTCAGGTAATAAAGATCCTTCTCATCAAGGACTCTCCCGCCCTTGTGAAGGTGATTCAGGACCAGTTGGCCCTGGTGAAGGAAGGCTCCTTCCACATCCATGTCGTAAAAAGTCTGGAAGAGGGGTGTCAGGCGCTGGTGGAGGGTAACTTTGATGTTATTTTGCTGGATTTGGACCTTCCCGACAGTCAGGGGCTTCCGACCCTGCTCTGTCTCCAAAAATATTCGGCGGGGATCCCCATCGTCGTTTTTACCAGTATTGATGACGTGGACGTCGCCATTCAGGCCTTGCATCGTGGGGCCCAGGATTATCTTGTTACACAGGATGTCACTGTCCATTCGCTGATGCGGACGATTTTTTATGCCATTGAGCGTAAAAAGATGTCCCTCATCCAATCCCTAAAAAATGAATTGGAGAGAAAAAACAGGGAGCTCAAAGAGATGGATGAAATGAAGTCAGAGTTTATTTCCAAGGTTTCTCATGAGATGAGGACGCCTCTGACAATCGTTCAGTGTTCTGTGGCCAATCTGAGAGACGGGATATTGGGGAAGCTGACCAAAAAACAGGACAAGGTCATTGATATTGCCCTTCATCACATTCAGCGCCTCACAAAAATCATTAACAATCTGCTTGATCTCTCGCGCCTGGAATCGGGAAAAAGCAAAATTATACGCCATCGTGCCTCCATAGCCGAGATCCTTCAGAAAGAAATGAAGGGTTTTGAGCATCTCATTGGCAGTAAAAGTTTGTTGGTTCAGCTCCAATTGCCGGACAAGATCCCCGATATTTTCGTCAATGAGAATATGATTGCCCAGGTCTTGGACAATTTGATCGATAATGCCCTCCATTTTGCCAAGAAACATGTTCGTTTAAGTATTCAGCCACAGGTTCGGGATAAGATGATCCGGGTCACCATTGGAGACGATGGGCCCGGGATCCCTCCCGAGGATCAATCAAAGCTCTTCAGTAAATTTGAGCAATTGGGTCGTCCCTATGGGGGGAGTGGTTATAAGGGGACGGGCCTGGGGCTCATCATCTGCAAGGAGATTATCGAGAAGCACCAGGGGAAGATTTGGGTAGAAAGCCAGGAGGGTCAGGGGACCGAGGTCCATTTTCTCCTTCCTCAATACGATGAAGAACGGTGTTTTAGTTCCCTGTTCCTGGATGAAAAGGTGATCTCGGAGGCCCGGGAGACCTCTTTTGCGGTGCTCGTCTTTGTCATCGATAATATGCAGATGATTCAAGAGAGGTGTGCCAAAAAAGATATCAACAAGGCCTTTTCCGATATCAGGGAACAGGTGCAACAAAAGGCCTTACGGACCAAAGACACCCTCTTCTACTTTGACCTCCACCATTACATGCTCACCTTGGCGGAGACGGACCTTCCTGGGGCCCAGTCCCTCGCCCGCCGGATTTTTAAGGTCATCCAGGCTTGTTTGATCAAGGATGCCAAGGGAAGGCCTATTGTCCCCCAATGGCGCTGTGGCATCTCCGTCTTTCCCGGTGATGCGATGGAGGAAAAGGCCTTGATCGATATCGCCCTTAAAAACGCCCAGGAAAAAAATGTCCTCGGACCCGTGGTGAGAAAGAAACGCGCCCACAAGTAGTGCGCAAGGGTCCTCCTCCTCGAATAAATAATGATGAAGGATGAAGATTGTATGACACGAATCATGTGACGAAATGCGTTGTATCATTTTCACCTTCACCGGCGGTGAGTTATGGTTTTATAAGTCCAATGCAACGGGATCATGAGGCAGGGGGAGGGCAATACAAGGGGTAAGATGTTGCGAATCATAACGAAAATCTTCGTCATTTATATTGTCCTTACGGTAGGTTTGATGGTGTCTGTCGAGACCCTTCAGGCGAGGACTGTGGCGTTTGAATCTCGTACGATCACACAGGTCAAGAGGCTTCGCGGGGGGACTCACCGGGTCCCTCTCAATGAGTATTTTGGTTTGAGCGTCTCCGATCTCCCGAAAAATTTCTCCTTCACGACCGATTTTCGAGGGGAGGCGGGGCCTCCCACCTCCGACGGGGAGTTCGATCTCTATCAGGCCACTTTTCATGTCGAACCGGTCGGCGGTTTATTGGTGGATGGCGGGCGTCAGTGGCTGATGGATGGTTTTGATGGCTCCTTATTGGACGGTCTCAAGCTGGGGATTTTTCCAGAATCATGGCGGGTCGGCTTTTCCCTCTATGCCGGTGTCCCTCGCTATGTGGACGAAGGGACCTTCCGCAATGTGACCGAAGGGCTCCTTGTCGGGACACAGGTCCATCTCCGAAATGTCGAAAACACCGCCGCGCAGATCTCCCTCCGATGGCGAAAAATCGATGTGACCCTGGGGGACTATACCCAGAATGATAACATCGCCGCGGCCGTGGCCCTTTCCCACCAGTTCACAAAGCTGTGGTCAACCCCCTCCATTTATTCCAATTTTGAATATAGCATCCCTGGAAAGACGGTGGAGGCCGGGACGGTGGGGCTGGATTTATATCCCCACTGGCGCGTGGCCTTCAACTTGGAAGGTAGTTACTATGACTCCGATCGCGATCTCAACCAAGCGACCCTCTTGGGGCAGTATTTGACCGATCAGATGGTGCAGGCGCGGGAAGGGGTCGAGGTCAAACTTGTCCATGGTTTTCGCCTCTTTGAGGATTTTTCTTATCAGCGCTATGGTGTCGTGAGTCGGGGGAATGAAAATGGATATATTGCCAGCAGCGGTTTGGGGCACTATTTAAAGGTCCTCAAGTTGTCATCCACGGGGGAGTTTTATTATGGGAAGAGCTTTGGGGGGAAGGTTTATGGCGGGTTGATCGAGTGGACCGATAAATATTTTGAAGAATTTGATATCCAGACAAGCCTCGATATTTCGCGGTATTCGAAGATCACCAATCAAACGGACACGGCCATTAGTTTAGTGGGGGGGGTGGATTATCAATTTGTGGATTGCTGTTCCTTTGGTTTGGGAGGCGAGTTCAATCACAACAATTGGTTCAGCAAGGAAGGGCGCGTGACGGTAAGGCTCGTGGTCGGTGGAGGCGGTTCTCCCCGACCGGAGGTGAGTCTGCGGTCACCGAGACTAATGAGGCAGTTTCATGAAATCTAAACAGTGGCTTCTTTTAATTATCATCGGCCTCTTGTGTGTCGGGGGGGTGGTGTATGCGGGCGTCAATGAGGGCGATAGGGAAAATATGCCGGATACCCATCGTGCCGGATGGGATGTCAAGCACCAGCAGTATGCCAAGGGAAATGAGGCTGAGTGTGCCATGTGCCACAAACCGTTTTTTTGTATTGATTGTCATCAGAGACGTGACGATGTGACGGAACGTGTCCACAAGCGTAATTGGAAATTTTTTCATTCTGTCCAGGCGCGGGCCAATCCCAAAAAATGTGACAGTTGCCATAAGACCAGCTTTTGCACGGACTGTCATAGAAATCCGGAGTAACGAGGACTATGAAGCACATCATCCTTATAATACTTGCCATGATATTGCTAGCCTGTGGAACGGATAACACGCTCGGCGGCGAGGATCATGGCAATCTGGCCACGAGCGATGAAGGCATTATTTTGACCGAGGCAGAACACCCCATTGGTTGGGGCGAGGCCGACTGTTTCTTTTGCCACAATATGGAAAACATCCATCAGACCGATCGGACAGGGACCGGTCTCAATCTCGAGGGTATTCGTGAACTCACCCAGGATGAAGGTCTTGCCAGTTGTGCGACCTGTCATGGAACTAACGGTCTCTAGGAGGAGGAAGGGTTTTTATGTTTCGTAAGGTTCTTGGAATGGCGATTATTTTAGTGTTGGCGGGTTGCGGCGATTCAGCGACGGACTCGACCACCACAAGTCCCGTGACATCGACGATAACGGCCGGGGCGGGATTGACGGCCTTTACGTATCACTCGAGCACGGCCTATTATGCCAATTTTGGGGATGCGGGGGTCACCCTCTCGGGGGCCACGAGCGCCTCGACGGCCGGGGATATTGCCAGCTATAGTTGGGAGCAGATCTCGGGGCCTGCGGTGACGATCACCTCTGTCGATACCCTTTCTTCCACACTGGTTTTCACCCTCCCGGCGATGACGGGGATGCTCCATGCGAGCGATCAGTACCGATGGCAGGTCCTTCCCATCTCCCGTAATGATGCCCAGGCCGAGTTTCGCCTGACCACCACTGATTCTGCCGGGAATACCGATAAGGCGACCACCACGATTTATCTCTTTGATGATGGATTGGAAATTCTCAATTCTGGTGGACTTCGCAATATGGGTGTGGGGGAGAGGATCTATGTCTCCGGCCCAAGCCTCAAGGCCAATGCCAATACGGCCAGCACGACAGTGAACGATTGGGCGTGGACCTTGACACCGCCTGCGGGGTCTTCGGCCACCTTTAGGAACTCCGGGACGGTGAATTCCACCCAACAGATCGCCTCCTTTGTCCCGGATGTCGCGGGGACCTATACGGTTGCTTATGTCTCCGTTTCCTCGGGACACAACAGCAATTTTGCGGTCAATGCCAGCACCTATGTGGGGGTGGGGACGATTGCAGGTGCGACCCCCAGTGAGGC
>MGSF01000082.1 GCA_001798715.1 Deltaproteobacteria bacterium RIFCSPLOWO2_02_FULL_50_16
TCATCCAACCCCAGATAGTCTCCTATCTCCTCAATCGTGGTGATCTCCCCTTGAGGGACAATATTATCCTTCATGCCTATGAGTGTATCGACAGGAGGGGTCCCCTGCATCACGGGGTGACTCAGATCCCTGATGACATTGGCAATATCTCTCTCTGAGAGAGAACTCCCCTGAATATAGGGAGACAACTCCTCTAGGGTGTCCCGTAGGGTCAGGACTTGGTCGGCATCCTTGGCGATGACATCGGTCCCCCCAATCATGGCCAGGGTTAAAATGTCCCGATTTTTTTTGCCAAATGACGCCATCTCCGGCATGTTGACATAAAGCTTATTCACCCCGCTGACCCAGTTGTTAATGACTCGTCTGGCCTTCCTCGCGAGATGAAGGCCTATAGATTTTATCTTTGGCAAGATATCAGGGGGTGGTGAACCGATCTCCAAAAGCTCACCGGCAAAATCGATCAGCTTATCCACGCACGCAAGGCTGATCTTTTCATCCTCAGAATCGAATCCCGTATAGACAAACTTGGTAATCTCTGCCTTGCTGATCCCCTCTACAGGCTCTAGATCGAGGATCGTCCCACAGGTTTTAAGGATGAAGAAGTCCCCCTTCATGGTGGTCTTGGCAATGAGATTGGGACCGAGCCCCACAACGCCCCCTGTCATAAAGCTCGTGACGAGGAGGGAAATGGCGAGATTTTCCGAGGCAGATTCTTGGGAATCGCTCTTATCATCTTCCCTTCCCCCAAAGGCGCTTTCCTTTGCAATATCTTTCATCTGCGCATCGGACAGGGATTGGTAAACACCGCTCATGACACTGACAAATTCGGACACATAATCTTCCATATGTTGACTCGATGTGGAAAACATCCGAATGGCGTGATACAGTTGCGATCCCGACAGGGTGCTATCGCTACTGAAGGCCGACATCGCCTGGACACTTTGACTCGCATCCATCAGACCGACCGAGGACTCGGACAAGACGGACAGGGCCACGACCGTGCTCGTGGGATTGACATCAGCGGTCACGACCTTTTGTCCCGAGGAGGGTTGAACCTCTTCACCTATGGTCGTCATCCCTTCGTCGGTAATGGGCTCCGATATCGCCTGAAGCTGGACATAGGCATTGGCCCCCGAACCCGTGATCGTTCGAATGTAGAGGACGACAAAATTGGGGTCGGAGGGATCAAGATAGTCATCCGTATCGAGGGTGATGGAAAACTGTCCGCCCTTAACCTCCCCCGAATCGACGATCTGAAATCGAGAGTTAAAAAATTGGACGAGGGTCCCATCAGGGGCATTGACCAGGGTCACAAACTGCGAGGGCTGGATCGCCGAGACCTGAAGGGCCTGACTGGAGGAGGCAGAAACGGCCGCCGCCGCAGACTGGGGGATCATGACGGCCCCCGAGAGGGCAAGGGGCGTTCCCGTCATCTCTTCTCCCTCAGGATTATCCAACAAGCTCTTCGATTCGTTGGGATTCATCCCGCCAAAACACCCCCATAAACTCAGGGTAAATATGAGAATAACTAACAAATTCAATATATTATATCCTCTGTTTTGCTTCACAAACACATCCCCTCTCCATCACCCTTAATAGGAAGCATATCACATGCCAACGCCCTATAATCGTAAATTGTTGTTTTTATTAGGCTTTTATGAATTCCGAGAGAGGGGATGGGTTGCATATAACCCATCATTGAGTACCATAATGATAATATATTTTTATCGTTATTGAAAAGTCGTTTTATGACGCGATGTTAGAAGAGAACTCACAAACCACACGAGGGGGTCCTTCCCACCAACTCCTTGATAAAGGCGTCAAAATATTAGCATTTTGTGGACATCTTCTCTAACCCCGCCAGGGAGATTTCCTTCAGATTGGTGACGATAAGATCGGCCTTTTGGACCTGGGTGTGGGGATAGGAGGTCGTCAGGGCCAGGCAAACCATACCGGCACGTTGCGCCGCCTCGATCCCCCAAGGGGAATCCTCGATGACGAGGCACTCGGAGGGCTCGAGGGGCCATTCACTCGAAAAGACATTGACGTTCAGCCATTCGACGGCCTTCATGTATCCCTCGGGATGGGGCTTGCCCTTCCTCACATCTTCGGCCGCCACGATGACGGGAAAATATTTCTTGAGATCTCCTCGATGAAGGATGCTTGAAACCTCTTTTTTGAGGGCCCCCGAGACAATCGCCAGGGTATATTTTGAGGCCAGTTTTTTGATACAGGCCTCCGCCCCCGGTGTCAGTGCCACCTCCTTGGCGATGGCCTCTTTGAAAAAACGGGCCTTCGTCTTGGCCAAACAGTCCAGATCTTGTGGACGCAAGGGACGCCCTTGGGATTGAAAGACGGCCGTGAAACACCCCCGATCGTCCAGCCCTAAATATTGATCATAGTATTCCTTCCGGGTAAGGGTAATCCCCTCTTGGGCCATAACCTTTTGAAACATCTTGAAATGGAGGGGCTCCGTATCCGCAATGACCCCATCAAAGTCCATTAAGATGGCACGAAGCATAGACCCCTTTTATTCATATCGAATGTTCTGAATCTCAAACTCCATCAGGCCCCGGGGAGTCCCGACCTGAACGACGGCCCCCTGCTCCCGACCAAGAAGGGAGCGGGCGATGGGGGACTCGACCGAAATCCTCCCTTGACGCACATCGGCCTCATCCGCCCCCACGATTTGATAGACCTTCTCCTCCCCCGTCTCCGTATTGACGAGTGTCACGACCGCCCCAAAAAGAATCTTGCTCGTCTCCATCTTTGAGGAATCGATCACCTGGGCACGAGCAACCTTGTCCTCCAGCTCAGCAATCCGAACACTCAGAAAGGCCTGTCGTTCTTTGGCGGCATGGTACTCTGCATTTTCAGAAAGGTCCCCATGACCCCTGGCCTCTTCGATATCCCTGATATTTTGAGGGCGCTCGACGGACTTCAAACGCTTCAGCTCCTCTTCCAATCGCTTTCTTCCCGCAAGCGTCATGGGGATGGGGCGCGTCATCTTGACCTTCCCTTCCACTCCGCCTCCAAATGACCCTTTTGGGCATTGGACCACCGGGCCATGACAAAGAAAAAATCGGACAAGCGATTGATGTAGGCCAATATCTCGGGGGAAATCGTTTCTTTTTGGGACAAACCGACGATCTTCCTCTCGGCATAACGACACGACGTCCGGGCCACATGACAGAGGGAGGCCAGCCGCGTCCCCCCTGGTAAAATAAAAGACTTGAGCGGGGTCAACTCAGATTCCCAGCGATCGATCGTCCCCTCCAAAGATGAAGTTGCATTCTTACGAAGGCTTAACTGTAATAAATCTTCGACCTTATCAACATCCGGTGTCGCGAGGATGGAACCTATGGTCAAAAGGTCTTTTTGGATCTCAAGGAGAATCTTGCGCCCCTCACCTCCCTCTGGAATCTCACAAAGGATGAGCCCCACCCAACTATTCAGCGCATCAATGGCCCCATAGGCCTCAATCCGGGGGTGGTCCTTTTTGACCCTCTTACCCCCAAAGAGAGAGGTCTCGCCCTCATCTCCCTTTTTTGTGTAAATCTTCATGATAATTTCGATCGGATCCAGGCCTTGAGCAATATGGCAAATTTTTGAATCTTGGAAACGGTTATCTTTTTCTCGAAGACATGAAAATGACGTCGCCTGATCTTCTTTAAGATCCGATAATAAATCCCATCCATGATCTCTGCCGCCAGCAATCGACGACGCTCTTTCCCCGACAAGGTCCTGTGGGCCTTTTCAAAATACCTCTTGGCCCGGTCCCACTGAAACTCCATGAGCTTAAAAAACTCTGGAGAATATGTCTTTGTCAAGATTTGCTGCTCAGAACATTGGAAGCGTTCCAACTCCTCAAGGGGGAGATAGATCCTCCCCTGATCCGCATCGATCCCCACATCCCTCAAGATATTTGTCAATTGGAAGGCCATCCCCAAATCAAGGGCGTACTGATGGGCCCTCTTGTCCTCCCGTCCAAAGATGGCATTGCAGATGAGCCCCACCGTACCGGCCACATGATAGCAGTATTTCTTGAGCTCTTCGAAGTCCTGATACCGGTGTTTGTGGAGGTCCATCATCATTCCCTCGATCAGATCAAGAAAATACTCCCGGGGAATATTGAAATGGGCCACCACCTGGGCGAGTTCACGCATCACGGGATGCGAGGCGCCCCCATTGTAACAGGCCCCAAGCTCCCTCTGCCATGCCGAAAGGGCGGCTATTTTTTGTTCCATGGGGGCCTCCTGATCCACGGCATCATCGACCAATCGGCTAAAGGCATAGGCCGCATACATCCCGGCCTTTTGATCGGGAGGAAGAATGCCAAAGGAGAGATAAAAATTGGATCCGCTCTTTTTAGCCACTTGGTGGGAATGTTGGGGAAAGGGGATAGACATCTAAGGGCAGTCATGCAATGAGAGACCCGCCCCTGTCAAGGTCTCATCCGGATCAGCATCTCTGATGCCTCAGGTGCTGTGAGCTCTGCGAACAGCTTGCCTTGGTAATACAGGTCCTTATAAGGACTTTTCAAGAATCACAGATACTGGCGATAGTAACGGATGGGCCATTGATTCTGCTGAGCGATTTCGCGAATTTCTTTGTCGGGATTGACAGGACGGGGATGTCCCACCCGGAGCATGAGGGAAAGATCATCAATGCTGTCGGCGTAATAATAACATTCTGAAAGATCGGTCCCACAGCTCTTTGCGATCTGCTGGGCAAAAATCGATTTGCCGTCTTGATAACAAAGGGGCTTCCTGACCTCTTTTTGTATAATACCCTGTGTCACGACTGGACCGATACTCCTTGCTCCATCCACCTTAAAAAAGTCCGCCACATGATCGATCACCATTCCTGGTCCAGAACTCAACAAATATATTTTATGTCCTAAATTCCGATGTTCCGCGATGGCCTTTTCCCCTTCTTGAAAAAGTTTTGGGCGGATATCTTTTTCAAAGCATTCTTTACCGATCCGCATGACCTCTTCAAGAGAACGGCCAGCAAGGTCCTTTAAAAGAATCTCATACATCTTGTAGACATCCCCTTTATAATAAGAGGCCACGGCCCGATAAAAAAGCGCCGCCAGGAGATGTCTATACTGAACAATCTTTTTTTCGACCAGGATTCGGGTGGCATGATACCCTGAATATCCGTCAAACAAGGTATGATCGACATCAAAAAAGGCAATTGCATTCATACGATAAGATATTAACAGTTTGTTGACAAAGTACATTTCTCAGGCTGTTGAGAAAGGTCCCTGTCAATCCAAGATGGCCTTGCGTAAAAGATTGGCGTTGATATCACGGCCCTGATAGAAATCCTCAAAAATCTGGCTAGCGGCCTGGTAAAAGGCCGCCAAAAGGTTCAATTGTTGTTCCATAAACTCCGCGTCGATTTTCTCTTCGCCCCCTAATCCTTTTTGAACCTCTTCAAACTGATGCTGGCATTTATGGATCACCCGCAAGCTGTCCTCAATCCCTTCTCGAACGCGATCAAAAAACCCTTTAAGAAACTTGCGGGGATAATCCCGATTGGCAATATAGTAATCCTTGCGCGTGCCTTTGATCCAAACCTTATTGACGAGCTTGTGCTCTTCCAGCATCCGGACATTGATGCTGATATTTCCCTTTGAGATCTCTAATGTCTCCGAGATATCATCCAAGGACATCGGACGCCGTGATAAAAAAAGGAGGGCGTAAATCTGCCCCCCCACCTTGCTCACCATCCCCAGCATATTGGCCGAAATTTTTCCAGCACTCTCAATAAAACTATCCACGGCCTGATTGAGCTGGGGATTCATCTCCTTCTCTTTTTCCGCTCCAGCAACGATCTTCATCATAGTCATGGTTTGGGTTGTAACGGTCCTCTTGGGGGATTGTCAAATTAATTAATGTTATGTCCCACAACCCACTTAAGAGAGGAAACCTCTCCCTCCTTGATCCTGACCCTTTTGGAGAAATACCCCAACTTTTCGTGCCACGCCTTGATCAAATAACGTCCCTCAGGGACATCGACGATTTTAAAACGTCCTTCCCCATCCGTCACAACAGTATAAGGCAAGTCGGTCACATACAAATACCCCGTCATCCAGGGACGGAAAGCCACCTGGAGTTTTAATATTTCCGGAAAACGGATACGGAGGGTCTTCACCGGGGTCTTTTCCGTAAGGGCCGCCGTCATGTGGGTGTTGATGGGGGGATCCCGTAGTGATTGAGTGCTAATCTGATGTGAAATGGAATCCCCATTGATGACATTTAATGTCCCCGTCGTAGAAACCAAGGTGATATAGGGCCAAAATTCACATCCCCTGATCGTCATGATCGACTGCTCAAACGGCGCCGTCCTCAATTCCTTTAAATGCTCGATGGTGACGACAACATTCTGAATCCCGTGACCCTCATGGACAAGAAACTCCTTGGTATATTGACTCGTCCCGCAAACCTGGGAATCCTGAACGATCCCAAACTGTTTGGGTTTGGGGGGATTCCCCCGATACACGATCTGACCCTCAAAGATCCCCCCAGCTCCTGCCTGTAGAGGAAACTGCGAGACAATAAAAAATACTGCCATGATTCCGATCCGTCTTGTCTTTTGTGTCCAAGATCTATCCCTCATAAAATTGCCTCACCTCTTTTTCTATCTCCTCGTATTGGTCGGGCGAATACCAGAGAATCTCGGGATCGGCCCTGAACCAAGTCATCTGTCTCTTCGCAAACCGGCGGCTGTTTTGTTTGATCTGCTGAACACAGGTCTCCCAGTCCACCTTTTTCTTCAGATACAAGACCAGCTCTCGATATCCTATATTGGTCAAGGCAGGGGCCTCGTCTCCATACTCGCGTACAATATTTTCCACCTCCTGAAGCCACCCCCGTGCCAGCATGGTCTCCACTCTCCGATTGATCCTATCATAAAGATCCTTCCGATCCAATTGAAGTCCGATTTTTAGCGCCTCATAACGCCTTTCCTGAAAGCGATGCGCCTCCTGCCATTGGGAAAGGGGACGGCCCGTCAAATGAAAGACCTCCAGGGCCCGTATAAGACGCGTGGGATCATGGGGATGGATACGGCGGGCCGACAAAAGATCCACCTGTCTCAAACGATCATGAAGGGCCTCCCCCCCTTCCTTCTGAAAAAGGGTCTCAAGCTCGGCCCTTAATTGAGGATCCTTCCGAGGCAGGGAAACAAGGCCATGGAGGAGCCCTCGAAGATAGAGGCCCGTTCCCCCGACGATCAATGGACAATGACGACGTTCTCCTATTTCACGAATCACCTGATCCGCCAGCTGGCAAAAACGGGCCACATCTCCCCTCTCCCCAGGATCAAACAAATCAAGACAATGATGGAGAACCCCGCCCTGACCCCCAAGAGGAGGTTTGTCGGTCCCGATATCGAGATGACGATAGACCTGGCCAGAATCGGCATTGACGATCTCTGCCCCTATCTTCGGGGCCAATCGGAGGGCCAGGGCCGACTTTCCCGATCCCGTGGGGCCGCAAATAATAATTAATTTCATTTTTTTCTCTTAAACCACCTCTCCACCTCCTCAAACATCACCTCCACGATCACGGGACGTCCATGGGGACAGGTCATGGCCCGAGGGGTCTTTTTCATTTCTTCGAGAAGGGCCCAAATTTCCTGGGGGGACAAGAGATCTCCCGCCCGCACCTGACGATGACAGGCCATCGTCTCCAAGACCTCATTCCACCTCTTCTCCAGGGGTTGCAGCAATTCATAGGAGGCCATGGACTCAACCAGGTCCTGTACGAGCTCAACGTGACGGGTATCTTCCAATAATAAAGGAACGGCCTTGATGGCAAAGGCATGATCTCCATAGGAATCAATATCCAGGCCCCATCGCCTGAGATCTTCCAGGTAATATCTGAGGATCTCGGCCAGAGAGGGCTTGAGCTCGAAGATCTCAGGGACGAGGAGTCTCTGTGAGAGGATCTTTTTCGCCTCATACTGCCTTTTGAGGGCCTCGAAGCCAATGCGTTCGTGCGCCGCATGTTGATCGACAAAAATCAGTTTGTCGGGCAATTCACAAAGAAGATAAGTCTCATGGATCTGACCCACGATTTTCAAGGGAGTCATGGGGGTCCTTCCCCGCTCATCGCCCAATAGGGGCTGTTGAAAAGAGGGTGCAACGGACGGGGTCCCGCCCCTCGGATCTCCCCAAGCGGCCGACGGATCCCCCACCATGCGGACCGAAATCCCCCCTTGGTTTTGGAGATGGCGTTTTAGGGTCTCTACGACAAAGCGATGGACGTGAGTGGATTGGGCAAATCGGACCTCGAGCTTGGCCGGGTGGACATTGACGTCGACCTGATCCGTGGGCAATTCTAAAAAGAGAAAGACCTCGGGATAGCGCCCCCGCATCAACAACGTCTCATAGGCCGTCAGCACCGCATGATGAAGGGTTCGATCCTTGACGGCCCGACCATTGACAAAGAAAAAGAGATTCCTGGCAGATCCATGGTGGAGGGAGGGTCGACCCACAAGACCCGACATCTTAAAGCCCTGATTTTCCCCCGTCACAGAAAGACACTGGTCGACGATCAGGGCCCCGTAGAGAGAATGTATCCTTTGTCGCAGGTCCTGGCGGAGAGGACAGGAAAGGGTCTTTTTCCCATTGTGAGTCAATTGAAAACCAATCTCGGGATGGGCCAGGGCCATCTGCTCGACGACGGTATCGATATGTGAAAATTCAGTCTCTGGCGATTTTAGGAATTTTAATCTCGCCGGGGTATTAAAAAAGACATTCTCAACAACAATCTTTGTTCCCTCGGCCGAGGCACAATCCCCTACCTTTAAAACCCGGCCCCCTTCGATATCGACTCGCGTCCCCGTCACTTGTGAGGGCTCTCTGGCGCGGGTCATCAAGGTCATCATTGAAACAGAGGCAATGGAGGGAAGGGCCTCGCCCCGAAACCCCAATGTTTGAATATTATACAAATCCTCGAGGGTGGAGATCTTGCTGGTGGCGTGACGCTTGAGGGCCAACAGCACCTCATCCTGAGTCATCCCAAAACCATCATCCAGGAGGGTTATCGAACGCCTCCCCCCCTGCTGGATATCGACATGGATATGGGTGGCCTGGGCATCAACGGCGTTTTCAACGAGTTCCTTGACAATGGAACTGGGCCGTTCGATGACCTCACCGGCGGCGATCTTTGAAATAAGAGAATCATCCAAGATATGGATCCGTGAGGTCATGTCTTTCTCCAGTGGAAATTCAAACTAGCGGTTTGCCCTATTTCTGTCAAAGAAAACAAGATATCTCTTATAATATCAAATAGTTATGTTAAAAAAGTGTCTGGACATGCCCCCAAGGCCTATGTCATAATCACTCCTATCATGAATTTCCAGGTCCATCATTGGTCGGAGAGGGTCTCCCATGCCTATGAAGAAATGAAGACGTGGTTGGCCTCTTTGGTCACGCACTATCACGCGGCGTGGGTTCGCTATCTCAGGAGCAAGGCCCCCTATCTGCCCCACTCCCTCCCCCAGCGACGCAGCAAGGTTGTTGAATCGATCCTTTCGGATATCCATTTTCAGGAAACGCTGGAGACCTTTGTCTCTTCCAGTGGGCTTTCCATCCTTGAGGTCGAAAAGAAGGCAAGGTCCTATCTCATGGAGATCTCTTCTGACTTGAGTTATTTTTCCTTTCCCCTTTGGAATAAAATACTCGCCTGGGTTTTTAAGCAATTCTACGAAGATATTGAGGTCAATAAGGGAGGACTCGAATCCATCAAACAACTGGCCGGCAAGAAACCCATTGTCTTTGTCCCCAACCACCGAAGTCATATGGATTATCTCCTCGTCTCCTATCTCCTCTACAACGAACGCCTCCCCATGCCGTACATCTGTGCGGGTATCAATCTGAGCTTTTGGCCCATGGGAACGATTTTTCGAAAATCAGGGGCCTTTTTCATCCGCCGTTCCTTTGAAGGAAACAACCTCTATAAAAAGAGCCTCGAGGCCTATCTCCACTATCTGTTGAAAAAGCAATCCTTTATTGAGTTTTTTATCGAAGGCTCTCGAAGTCGGACAGGAAAACTCATCCCCGCCAAAAAAGGGATCGTCTCCCTCCTCCTGCAAAACTATCTGGAGGGCGGGCTTGAGGACGTGATCCTGATGCCCATGTCCATTGTCTATCAATCCGTCATCGAGGAAAAAAGCTATCTTGACGAACAACAGGGGGCCGCCAAGTCCCAAGAAAAGTTTTCAGACCTCTTCAAGCTTCGTAAATTATTTCAAAGGAAATACGGAAAGGTCTATGTCCGATTTGATGAGCCTCTCTCGATCAAGGATTTTATTGCCTCACGCCCTACCGCCGATGTCGATGTCCTCGCCAATGCCATTACCTATGGAATCAACCGATCCACCGTGGTGACCCCCACTTCCCTGGTTTCTCAGGCCCTCTTAACCCATCCCCGAAAGATCCTCCTTAAAAAGGAGATTGAGGAGCATGTGCGTGAGTCTCTCGAATACCTACGATACAAGGGCTCCCCCCTGTCCAATTGCCTGCAGAATCAATGGAACAAGACGATTGATGAGACCCTTTCTAATCTCACTCACTCGCGACAACTCCTCCACTACCGGGATGAAGAAGGGACTTTTTATGTCGTTCCTCAAAAACAAACTACCGCACTGGATTATAACAAAAACACCTCTATTCACTTCTTTGTCTCCCTTTCGGCCCTGGCCTCTATCCTGCTTCAGTCCCGCTCTCATAATAATTCCATCGATTTCCCGACAGTGGAGGAGCACTATCAGTTTATCAAAGACATTTTTTGCCGCGAGTTTATCTTTAGTCTCCGCCATTCTTTAAGGGATCATCTCACAAACATCCTCGAGTATCTGAAACAGCGCCATTGGATCACCATAGATGGTGACCGGATCCTCCTCAAGGAGGAGGGCCTCAACCCTCTTCAATCCTTTCAACGGATCCTTCAGAGTTATTACGAGGCCTATTACGCCGTCTGGCGGGTGCTACGACACCTCCAAGGCAAGACCACGGAAAGGGTAGAAACGGAGCGCTATCTCTTAAATCGTGTCCACCTCCAATTTTTGAGAGATGTCATCCAACATCCCGAATCGATCAATAAGAATCTCGTCCAAAATGCCCTGGCAGCCTTTATCCATTTAGGACTTGTTCAGAGCGAACATCGTGGCATAGGGCGACAGAAAAAGACTTATTACCACTTTTCCTTCGACACTCCTTCCTACGATTCTATCGGTCATCGACTCCTCTCTCTCATCCCTGCCCTCTCATCACCCAAAAACTGAACATCCCCTCAAGTTGCCATACATTGCCATACATCATATGCACAGGATTATCCCCCACCTGTGGATAATCCTTCCCCCCATCCCCCCTCCTCATGCCTAACAAATAGGCAATCAGGAATAGGTTATGGAAATTGAAATTCTTTTTGTGACTCCCGGACATTTTTCAACACACTTATCCACAAATTCTGGGGACGTTTCCCTCCTCACAATTACTTTCAGATCCCCTTGTGCATTGACAGAAATTGCGGAATATTGTTAAGGTTTTGCCTCGATAAACACAAACTTTCTATAAGGGAGAAAAATAATGAGTGATGCCTATATCGTTGATGCCGTCAGGACCCCTCGCGGACGCCGTAAAGGGGGACTTTCTTGGACTCATCCCATTGACTTAGCCACCGTTCCCTTGAAGGCCCTTGTGGAACGCAATCGTGTGGATCCCCGCGATATCGAAGACATCATTTACGGCTGTGTCAGTCAGCGTAACGAGCAGGACAATGTCATTTCCCGCGAAGCGGCATTGGCCGCCGGATTTCCCATCGATGTCCCCGGAGTGACCGTTAATCGTTTTTGCGGTTCAGGTCTCACGGCCTGTGTGATGGGGGCGACAGCCGTCGCCTCGGATCAGGAAGACCTCGTCATTGCTGGGGGTGTCGAACATATGACACGGGTCCCCATGAACATCACCTTTGAAATGCAGGGGTCCCTTCTCTACGAGCGATATCCCGATCTCGTGCCTCAAGGAATCTCTGCAGAAATGGTCTCAGAAAGGTACGGATTTGGCCGGCGCCAACTTGACGAATTTGCTGCAGCCAGCCAAGAAAAGGCCTCGATAGCCTGGGAAAAAGGGTATTTTAAAAAGAGCATCGTCCCTGTGGAGGCCAAGACAGAAAATGGGGGCTCCTTTTTATTCGAGCGTGACGAGCATGTCCGCCCAGGAACAACCCCTGAAATCCTGGCGGGATTGAAGACCGTCTTTAAGGAAGATGGTGTCATTCATGCGGGCAATTCTTCAGGGATCGTCGATGGATCCGCCGCTGTTCTCTGGGCCTCCAAGAAGGCCTGTAAAAAATATGATCTGAAACCTCGGGCCAGATTTGTGGCCTCCGCCACGATCGGCAGTGACCCCATCCTTATGTTGCTCGGACCAGCCCCCGCCACAGAAAAGGTATTGAAAAAAGCGGGGCTTCACTTAAAGGACATTGATCTTTTTGAAATCAATGAGGCCTTTGCCCCTGTCCCCCTAGCCTGGGCCAAGGACACGGGGGCCGACCTCAAGAAGACCAA
>MGSF01000083.1:0-12276 GCA_001798715.1 Deltaproteobacteria bacterium RIFCSPLOWO2_02_FULL_50_16
AAAAGTAAAATGGCCTTTTATTTGCAGGCAGATCCCAGCATGTCCAAGGAAAAAAGTCGGGGGGTCTTCCCCAATCATCACTATACCCAGATTATCCTTGAAGAAATGCGCTCGCAAATCGCTGGATTGGCAGAGATCATCGAGTCCAAATACCAAACCCTTGATGCCAAAATTGATCATCTCGAACGAAAACTCTCCAGTGAAATTGAGATCACCCAGATGGCCTTAAGAACCATGAAACTGGACTATGATAAGCGCTTTGATGCCATTGATAAAAGATTTGAGGCGATTGACAAAAAATTTGAGGCAATAGATCGAAGATTTGAGGCAATGGATAAGAGATTTGAGGCAATGGATAAGAGATTTGACATCTTAGAGGACAAATTGGATCAGCTCAACACAAAAGTAGAAGGGCATGATCACTACAGGGCAGTACATTAATTACTATACAATGATCTGCCCAGTATTAAGCAGTAGTGAAGGTATTTTGTTTTTTCAGGTAGGGTGGAATTTGAACTGATTAATATATAACCGGCTTAAAAGGGACTGCATAAGAAAAGTGAAACAGATCCTTGTACCGTTTCACGAAGTGAGATGGAAATCCTTGTACCGTTTCACTTCGTGAAACGGTACCTGATTTCGTAAGATTTGCGGGGACGCAAGGCCCCCGCAAATCTTACGAAATCAGGCCCGGGTGGTGGAATTGGTAGACACAAGGGACTTAAAATCCCTCGGGGACTAAACCTTCCCATGCCGGTTCGATTCCGGCCCCGGGCACATCCTTTTGTTAGTTTGCGGGTGCTTTACGTACCCGCAAACGTTACAAAAGGATGTGCCGTCGAATGAAATGAGACGGTACAAGAAAGTTAGTTTGCGGGTGCTTCTGAAACAGGCTGTACGACTAGATTTTCGAGGCACCGTTTCGCACAGCGAAACGGTGCAAAAAATAGCTTTGCTAGAGAATCTATTAATTTTATTATATGCCCCTCTTAGAAACCCTTCAAAAATTCGATCTTAAAAAAATCCTCAAAACCGCACTCGCCCACGGTGGGGATTTTGCCGATCTCTATGCCGAGGAAATGGAGACCACCCAGATCATCTCCGAAGACCACAAGATCGACACGGCCTATACCGGGCGGGACCGTGGCGTCGGCCTTCGTGTCCTCCACAATTTTAAAACGGCCCATGGGTTTACCAACGACATTTCTGAAAAATCGCTTCTTAGGTTGGCCCATTCCGTCGCCCATGCCGTCAAAGAAAAAAAAATTCTTCAAGATATCCATATCCATCCCGTCCCTCCCCCCCTGCAACACCGCATCCAACAACCACCCAAAGACAAGGACCTGCAAACAAAACTCAAATACATCCACCAGGCGGAAGCTGTGGGGTGGAAACTCTCTCCCCTCATCAAGCAGGTCAAGGTCCTCTACGCCGATATCCATAAAGATGTCGTCATGATCAATTCCCTGGGTGAGGTGACACACGACACACGCGTCTATACCCTCTTTTACACACAGATTGTCACTGCCGAAGACGGCCGACTGCAAACCGGCTATCATCCGGTGGGCGGTCTTGTAGGCCTTGAGTTGTTGGAGCAGGAGCCCCCTGAAATGATTGCCCGAAAGGCCGCCTTACAGGCCCTCTTGATGCTCAAGGCCCGTAAGGCCCCAGGGGGGGCGATGCCCGTCGTCATTTCCTCCGAGGCCGGAGGCACCATGATTCATGAGGCCGTCGGGCATGGGTTGGAGGCCGATCTCGCCTGCGAAGGTCTCTCCGTTTATCACAATAAACTCGGCCAAGAGATCGCCTCTCCCCTGGTTTCCGTCCTGGATGACGCGACGATCCCGAATAAAAGGGGCTCTTTTGTCTTTGATGATGAGGGGGTCGCCGCCCAAAAAACGGTCCTGATTGAAAAGGGGGTCTTGAAAAACTACATGTTTGATCGGCGTTATTCCTTGAGAGAAAAGACATCCTCGACGGGCAATGGCCGGCGCGAGAGTTTTCGCAAGCCCCCCATCGTTCGGATGACCAATACCATGATCGCCCCGGGGAAGACCCCACCGGAAGACATCATCCGCTCCACTGAAAAGGGCCTCTTTGTTAAAAAAATGGGCGGCGGTCAGGTCAATACCGTCAATGGGGATTTTGTCTTTGAGGTCCAGGAGGGTTATCTGATCGACAAGGGCAAGATGGGAGATCCCGTCCGGGGGGCCGTCCTCACGGGCAATGGTCTCCACGTCCTCAAAATCATCGACAAAGTAGGAAAAGACCTGGGTTTTGCCATCGGAACCTGCGGCAAGGACGGTCAAGGGGTCCCCGTAGGCGACGCCCAGCCCACGATCCGCATCCCCGAACTCACGGTCGGCGGAGAGGTGTAGACTTCTTAATGGACTGGTGAAAAATAACTTTTCTTGAGCGGCTTTTGGAAAATCAATCACCTTACCGCCTCAATGATATTGATTTTCCAAGCCGTCCCAAGCCTGGCAGTGGAAGGCTTGGGGCGAAAGCGAAAGAAAAGTTATTTTTCACCAGTCCATTTAAATCAGCTCAATAAAACTCAACTGCCGGCCGGCTTCTTCCTTTTCCCTTCGATAAGAATAAAAATGTCGAGGTTCGCAATAGGTACATCGGGATATCACATCAATATTTTTCAACAAGACCCCCGCCTTCTGTAACTGCACCACATTGGCCCTGGGAAGATCCAGATGCCATTTGTTCTGACTCTGCCGGGATCGTGAAGGGAGTAAAAACTGGGATTTTTCCGAGACAGGACCTGCAAAGGCCTGAAAGACATCATCGCCCACCTCACAACACTCTTCCTGAATACACGGCCCCAGGGCCACCAAAAGGGTCTCGGATCGGCATTGATATTCCTTTTTCAGGGCCTCCACGGCATGAATCGCAATATCTCGAGTGGTCCCCAGCCATCCTGCATGGACAGCCGCCACCACCTTTTTTTCAGGATCAAAAATCAAGATCGGCAGACAATCTGCCGTGCGCACGGCAATACACACCCCCTGACAGGCCGTCATCACGGCATCTTTTTCAATATTGGATACCCCATCGCCCTTCAGGGGATCCCTGATACAATGCACTAGGTTAGAATGAACCTGCTTGAGCTGAAAGGCCCGGGTAGGGGTATCCTGTTGCTCACTAAAACCGTGCCGGATAGCGGATTCTTTCCCTAAAAGTGTGCTAACAATCATTTTTTAGCCCTTATTCCGCGCCCTTCATATATGAAAGTATTTCATTAAATTTACTATCTAACTTACTGTTAAATAACATATTTTCATTTAGTTTTGGATGAATAAATCCAAGCTCGACGGCCTGAAGCAGGGGGTGGTCGAGGGTCGCAAGGAGGGAGGCCAAGACCTGACTTTTGATTTGAGTCCACTTGTTCTTGCCCCCGTAGATATCATCCCCCACCAAGGGATACCCCATTTCTGAAAAATGGACCCTGATTTGATGGGTCCGTCCCGTTTTGATCTCAATCCTCACATAGGAGAGGCCCTCTCCCCGCTTGAGGACACGATAAAGGGTATGGGCCTCCCTTCCCTTTTGTGTCCTGGACGACATCTTCTGGCGATGAACCCTATCCCGACCAATAGAGGACTCTATCATCCCCTCATCCCGGGGAACCTCCCCATAGACGATGGCATGATAGACCTTTTTGATCCTCCTTTTTCTAAACTGTTTTGAGAGGTGTCGTAAGGCCTGTTCATTTTTGGCCACGATCATGACCCCCGATGTCCCTTTATCGAGCCGATGGACCAGCCCGGGTCGAAAGGGATTGTCCGTCGTCGCCAAATCGCGGCAGTGATAAAGCAAGGCATTGACGAGGGTGCCGTGTCGATTTCCAGGGGCTGGATGGACCACCATCCCCACCGGCTTGTCGACAACAATAATCTCTCCGTCTTCATACAGGATTTTTAAAGGAATATCCTCGGGAAGGACATCTAAGGGCTCTGTCGGCGGCTGGTCCAAGACGACAGAATCACCTTTGTGAAGAATGTGGCCGCATTTGGAAACACCCTCATTAATCTTTACAGCCCCCTTGTCAATCCACTTTTTAATGAGAGAACGGCTCGCTCCCTCAATTTTTTGTGTCAAAAACTTGTCGAGACGTTGGCCGTGTTCTGAAACCTTGATGATAAATTTATAGATTTGAGACATGATCAATAAAGTAACAAATTCTCAGACCATCCGAAAATAACTTCTATTGAGCCTCAAGCCAGAGGCTTGAGACCCTAAAGCATCAGAGATGCGATGGGCGGCTTTAGAAAAATCAATTTCCTTACTGCCTCTAACCTATTGATTTTTCTAGCTGTCCAAAAACCGGCAGTGGAGGTTTTTGGGCAAAAGCGAAAGAAAAGTTATTTTCGGATGGCCTAGACTTGGAATTTAATCCTGTTGCAATTCCACATTCCAATAACTGAAATCGATCACATTGAAGAAGGGCTTCCATTCATCATAGAGCTTGGCCTTGAGGGAAAAATCCAAAAAAGGGGTCCATTTGGGCCTGACGGGGGTCCGGATCAATTTCATCCCGACCTCTTCAAGGAGATGTCCTCCCTTGCGCCGATTACACGGGATACAACTTGTCACCACATTTTCCCATGTGGTCTTGCCCCCGCGACTCTTGGGAATCACGTGCTCCAGATTGAGTTCAGAGCGCGATTGAGTCTTTCCGCAATACTGACAAATACTGCAATCCCTCAAATAAATATTGTGACGAGAAAACCTGACATAGCGTTTGGGGACACGATTGTAGGCCGTCAATAGGATGACCCGGGGGACCCGAATGACACGATCCACGAGATGGATCCCCTCCCCCTCCCTGGATGCCGACAAATCAGACCAGGATGAAAAATCGAAGGTTTCGTACTGATGATCCACGGCACGCGCCACTTCCTGATACATCAGGATCAGGGCCCGCCGCACCGTCGTAATATTAATCGGAATAAAGGAGCGATTGAGGACGAGGGCGCTGGAAGTGAGCATGGGTTAATGCTGACATGAAGCGCCCCTGCCGTCAAGGGGGTAGTAGGAAACCCCTACTCCATCGCCCCTGTGAGGTCGCTTACGCTGGGGATCTTTTCCTTTTCGAGATAACAAGACAACTCCTCAATCAGGCGCGGCGCCACATAGGGATCCACAAAATTGGCCGTACCGATCTGAACGGCCGTGGCCCCAACAAGGAGAAATTCCAAGACATCATTTAAACTCATGATACCGCCTATGCCTATGATAGGAATCCTGACCGCACGAGCCGCCTCACTGACCATGCGAACGGCAACGGGACGGATCGCCGGCCCTGAAAGACCTCCTATCCCATTGGCCAAAACGGGTCTCCTTTTTCGGACATCCACCATCATGGCCGGAAGGGTATTGATCAGTGAAAGACTGTCGGCCCCCGCCCCTTCAAGGGCACGAGCCATCTCGGGAATGGAAGGGGCGGAGGGTGAGAGCTTGACCATCAAGTGGGTCTTGGCCGCCTTCCTGACCGCCTTGACCAAACGCACGGCCATTTCAGGCTGACCACCAAATTCTATCCCCCCCTTTTTCACATTGGGACAGGAAATGTTGAGCTCCAGAGCGGCAATACCCCGAACCCCATCCAATCTCTTGGCCAGCTCAACATAGTCATCCATCTTTGTCCCAAAGACATTGACGATCACTGTGGCCCCTGACTTTTGCAAAAAAGGCAGTTTTTGACTCAAGAACTCCTTCACGCCCACATTTTGAAGACCAATGGCATTGAGCATACCGGAAGGGGTTTCGACAATACGCGGAGTCGGATTCCCCTTTCGAGGCCTGAGACTGATCCCCTTGGTACAAACAGCCCCCAATTGTCCAATATCATAGAGCCGCTGAAACTCCTCCCCATAACCAAAGGTCCCCGAGGCCACGAGGATCGGATTTTTAAGTTTTAAACGCCCTATATCAACGGACAAATCGGGTTTCATAACTTCTTCCTATTCCCACGACAAATCTTGGGCCTTAAAAACAGGCCCTTCCATACAGGTCCGAACCTTTTCATGACTCGCATTGTCAACCACACACCCCAGACAAACCCCCGAACCGCACGCCATGGAGGCCTCTATGGAGACCTCACATAAAAAATTGTATTTTTTTCCAAGTCGTGCCACCTCTTGGAGCAGGCCCGTAGGCCCGCAGGAGGCCACATAAACATCCTGGGGATCCCTTGATTGAAGGGATTTCTCAAACAAATCGGTCACCACCCCGCAAAACCCCTCACTCCCATCCTCCGTACAATAATGAACCGTTACGTCCAATGACTCAAAATCCTTTCTTAAAAGCAAATCCTTTTTTGTCCGGGCCCCGTAAAAAAGATCCACCCTCTTGCCCCGGCCCTCGAGGAGCTGGGAAAAACGCAAGAATGGGGCAATCCCGTACCCCCCGGCCACGAAACAATAATCGGATTTGTCCGGGAAAGAGAAGGGATGACCGAGAGGACCAAAGACCTTGATCCCCTTTCCAACAGGGATATTTGACAAAAGCCGTGTCCCCGCCCCAACGGCCTTATAGACGATTTCCCAGGCACGGTCCTTCTTTTGACACAAACTAAAAGGACGTCTTAAAAGAACCTCTTCACCGGGCACCTGGATCATGACAAATTGTCCCGGCTGAAAATCTAAGACCTCATGGACAAAACCCAGGCGAAAATAATCCTCTCCAAGGGTCTCATGCCACTCAATACGACAAAGGGCATCCTTCATAATCGAAGCTCCATCACGAGGGCATTCTCCTTATTATCCTCATAATAGGCATCACGAACGGCCACGGCCTTAAAACCAAAACGCTCATAGAGATGAATGGCCACGGCATTGGACTCGCGGACATCCAAATAAATCTCCTTCACCTCATGTCCCTTGGCATAATCAATCATAAAGCGAATAAACTGCCCCCCCACCCCCTGATGACGACAATCGGGATGAACGGCAATATTGATCAGATGAATCTCCGGTCCAATATGCCAAAAATCAAAATATCCCACAACCCTCTCCCCACCTACTCCCACATACATATGCGCCACGGAAAGCCTTAATTCCATCTGAAAGAGATTTTCTGAAAAAGGGACGGGAAAAGAGGATTTTTCTATCTCAAGGACCTGAGAAAGGTGGACTTCAGCCATGGGGCAAATTTGAATCTCCATTCATGTAAAATATAATGGAAGGGGGCCAAGAAGGCAAAAGCAATTCATGTCAAAAGTGAAAAATTTTTTATCACCGGAAAGAGTCAAGACCCGGATAGATCGCACTGGATCCCAGTTCTTCTTCAATGCGTAAGAGTTGATTATACTTGGCCATCCGGTCCGTGCGACACAGACTGCCCGTCTTGATCTGACCGGCCTCTGTCGCCACGGCAAGGTCGGCAATCGTCGTATCTTCCGTCTCCCCTGACCGGTGGGAAACAACCGTTGTATATCCATTGTCATGAGCGAGCCTCATGGCCTCGAAGGTCTCCGTCAGGCTGCCTATTTGATTGACCTTAATCAGGATAGAATTGGCAATGTGTCCCTCAATACCCTTTTTAAGCCTCTCCGTATTGGTCACAAACAAATCATCCCCTACCAACTGGATCTTTTTCCCTAGTTTCTTTGTCAAGATCTTCCATCCCTCCCAATCTTCTTCGGCCAAACCATCTTCGATGGAGAGGATCGGATACTGACTCACCAATTGATCATAATATTCAGTCAGGGCCTGGGCCGTCTCACATCGTCCCTCGGGTGTCTTGAGACGATAATGATTGTCTGTAGAAAATTCGCTCGATGCCGGATCAAGGGCGATAAAAACATCTTTCCCCGGCCGGTATCCGGCCCCCTCTATCGCCTCGACAATCACGTCCAGGGCCTCATGGGTCAGGTTGATCCGGGGGGCAAATCCGCCCTCATCTCCCACGGAGGTCGACAGTTTTTTTTCTCCTAAGACCTTTTTGAGCTCGTGAAAGACCTCAGCCCCCATACGCAGGGCCTCCCTGAAACTCGCGGCCCCCGCCGGGACCACCATAAATTCCTGGATATCCAGACTATTGTCGGCATGTCTTCCCCCATTCAAGATATTCATCATCGGGACCGGCATCACACACCCCTTTTTGCGAAAAAGACCGGCCAAATATTGATAAAGGGGTTTCTTGGCGGCCTGGGCCGAGGCCTTAGCATAGGCCAAAGAGACGCCCAAGAGGGCATTGGCCCCCAGCTTTCCCTTATTGGGTGTGCCATCCAGGGCAATGAGCTTTTTGTCGAGCTCTTCCTGACGTCCCAGGGGAAAACCTCGAAACTCCCGAGCCACGATCTGATTGACATGACCCACGGCCTTTTGAACCCCCTTGCCCCCATATCGTTTTTTGTCCCCATCCTTAAGTTCCACGGCCTCGTAGGTCCCCGTAGAGGCCCCTGAGGGAACCGCGGCCCGTCCCCACACACCTCCTTCAGCCATCACATCCACCTCCAGCGTCGGAAAACCACGAGAATCCAAAATTTCTCTGGCCAAAATTTTTGTAACCTTAGACATTACTGCCCTCTCACCGATTTTTCATCTAATGTACGGATAATATAAACGGCCCGATAGATGGCCGTCGCATTCGTCATGATGGCCATGAAAATAAGGGCCGCAATAAAGAGGGCCCATTGTGGCCAGTACGGTACAAAGGCAAAGACCCTGTCAAAAACAGGGGCAAAAATAGAGGAAACACTTAAGTAAACAACTCGCTCGGGTCGCTGCATGCTCCCCCGACTGCAATCAATCCCCACCCCCTGACCCCGGGCCCGCGTGTAGCTGACCATCATCGCCCCCGCCATAACAAGCAAAACAACATACATCATCCAGGAGTCCCTGAAATAACTTGCAATCCCGATATAAACGATGGATTCACCAAAACGATCCATGATGGAGTCAAAGAAGGCCCCCGACTGAGTAGACTGATTGGTCAGGCGGGCCACACGACCGTCAAGCATATCAAATGAGGCCCCAAAGATCATGAGCCACCCGGCAATCCCCAAACGCCCCAAGTGAAAAAAATAGGCCGACAATATTGAAATTAAAAAACCAATCAAGGTCAGCATATTGGGGGTGAGTTTGAGTCTGAGGGCCAATTTCTCCGCGGGACTGGCGATCCACAACCAATACTCTTTAAACCACTGATTCAGAAATCTTGAATGATATTTCTCTTTATAGTAACCCAACGGGCGTCTCTTATAGAGGGGAATAAAAGTGAGGACTGTGACGAGGGCAATAACATTGATGACAATCAACGGCCCCAGTGAAAACCAAATGGGATCAACATTTTCGATGAATTCCAACATATAATATTTGCCTCGTTTATATTAAGCAGGCCAAAAGCCACTATACATAGCAAGCCTCATTAGGCCCAAATCTGCTTATCCCTAAAGGGACTAGAGTACATGATACTGGTCAGGGACATCGTATAGTAATTAATGGCCTGACCTGTAGAAATAGGCTTGAACGCGTTGTATCGGGAATAATGGGCTTATCTTTATCCATAATTTTTGTCAGCTCCTTTAATCGGCTCATCTGTTCTGTTTGTTTTAAACATTCTAAACTATTGATATTATTGTAATTTTTAACACCTTCATTATCGAGATTTGATCCCCTTGTCAACTGATTATCTTCCCCTCCTCCATTCCACCATCACAATCCCCCATAGATCCAAAAGATAATAAAAAACACAACTTATTAAAGACCTTCCCGAGAAAACCACGGAGAAAAGGATTTTCCATGGCTATCGAAGGTATTTCACCCGAAATAGGTCTTATCGCCTCAACCAAAGTCGAATCGCATTGGGGAAGAATGATCGGGAGTTTTTCCAGCCGGGCCGTCTCCCCCGAGCACCTCGCCTATTTTCGCGATCGGCTCGCGGATGAAGCTGTTCATCCCTTGGATCCCACCACGTTTCATGTCCTTAATGTGGCCTGGGAGGCCATGACCTTCGATGCCGACCTCCATGCGCGCGTCGGGCGTCCTTTTACCTATCAGGCAGAATATGACGGACTTCGTCGGTGGCAGGAGCAGTCAACCCCCACCCTGGCCCGTTTTCAGGATCGCCCTCCCATGATCGTGACCCCTTCTACGCGTACCGACCCTTCCCAGATCGCCTGGGATCCCTCTTGGGAGCACATTTTCTGGTGGGCCTGGAGCGATGAACCCTTTCACACCTATCACTTTCGCCAGCCTCACTCTCTCGGTACGCTGATGGCCATCGGGGGTTTTCAGGCCTACAATTTGATCGATCCGGAAACCGAGGCCGTGATGCGAGTCGATTACGACGCCCGTCAGATCCTGCACGACACCCTCTTCGGCGGATTGATACTGATGTCTGAAACGCCAGAGGCCCTTGTCGACCATCTTCTCCATTTGCTGGACACCCCCATGGATACAACCCGCGTCGATGCCTTGCTGAATGTCATCGAGGAGGCCGAACAGAGGGGACAACTCCCGCGTGGTCGCGCCCAATTTTTTGCCGAGGCCGCCCAGCGGACGGGGGCCTTAAGCCTCCTAGCCTTCAATGCCGCCTACAAGGTACCCTTCCAACAATGGCAAAGAGGTGAGATCTCTAGCGCACTCGTCCAGGAAAATCTTGGCTGGCTCCACGATCCCGACCAGTACGCCCTCGTTCGTCGCCTTTATCAGGAAGGTCGTATCCGTAGTGTTCAGGCCAATGTCTTTGACCCCGAAAGCCTCCATCCAGTGGTTCAAGAACTCAGAGACAGGGGACAGACCGTCACGACCCTCTATCTCTCGGATCCCTTGGATATCGTGAGCGAGGCCGATTATGGCCGCCATGCCCGTGCCTTAGAAGGGTTACGCCTGACGCTCCATCAAATCCCCTTCGCCAAAGACGCCCGTCTCCTCTGGACCCAGGCCCATGGCGTCCGCCACGTCTTCCTCCATAGAAACCAATTGTGGGAAGGGCTCATGGGCGACCACCTGGTCGATCCCGATCCTTACGATCACTACATCTACATTGAAATGCCCCTCGCCGTAGCCCGACAATGGCTGGCCCCACCCTCCCCTTATCACCTGGGATCCCCCCACGGAGATACCTCTCCCCAAGAGGCCGAGGCCGCACGGGGGCGCTTTTATTTTTATCGCCTCAATCGGATGATCCTCCGCGATGGGCTTTGGGAAGAGGGAAAACTCTACTTCCCCGACCAGTCTCTCTGGAGATCGGAGGCCTATGGCCATCTCCCCACGACCCATACCCATTATCGCGCCCTTTACGAGGCTGTTAACCTCGGTGAAGAACACCATGAGAGGGTTCAGGAACTCCTCAGACATTTCATGGCGGAAGACCCCCAACACCTCCCCTCTCTCCTTATGACCTTCCTCCATCGGTATCGGGAGGTCCATGGCCTGACACCCCGGGGCATCAATCATCAAAGGACAAGGCACTATGGAGATTATCAGGCCACATTGTATGAGACCAGCCATCCCCCCGTCTCACTCATGTCCCTCGTCCGCCTGCTCGTGGAGGATCAGGTCATCCCGGCGAGTCACCTCTTGGCCACGGCCGAGTCCTCTGCCGGATTGGACTTCGGTGAAATGCGCCGGGCCCTGACAACCGCAGAGATCATCCTCCTTCCCCACGAGCGGGCAAGATTGCGTCAGGCCTTGTTTCTGGCCGAGGAGGCCTCGGACCCGCACAGGGACAGGGAACTCCTCTGGGACCCGGTCTCCCGTCATGTCCGCCAGGTCAGGACGGCCCGCCCCCTGCAACACCAGGAGAGGCTGCCCCTGCGCACCATCCACGAACGCCGCCGGGAAGAACAGAGACACTGGCGACCCCGAAGAGGGTAAAAAAATTCCACGCAACTTTCTCCCCCCTTAACCGAAATGAAGGCGCCCCTGTGGCAAGGGAGGTCACTGATGTCCGTCGGCGATACCCAACGTTCAGAAACCTATCTCTACGACATGGTGGCCCCTTATCTGGAGGGGCTTTCCTGGGCTGACACCCCTCCACCAGAGTCTTTTTTGGCCGCGAGCCCGGACCCCAGCGCCTACTTTAACCCCGGGCATCCCCATAATCGTTTTACACTGGACTATCGCGGGACCCCCACACGGGTGGTCCTCATCCGCGATCCCAGCTTCTTTGGACCTGAAATGGAAACGGCCCTGGCCCCTCATTGGGGTCGTGACACCTCGATGGGTCTGGTCCTCTTTGCCAACCGCGAGTTTAATACCGTGGGGGGGCTTTTTCTCCACAGCCTCTTTCTCGATCCCACCCATGCCCTCTTAT
>MGSF01000083.1:12679-12809 GCA_001798715.1 Deltaproteobacteria bacterium RIFCSPLOWO2_02_FULL_50_16
TGTCCTCCGCACCTTTGGTGTCTCCCATACGGGGAGCGATCAAAACACCCCCTTTGAATGGGCCTGGTTTTTGGCCGAACGGGCCCCCAATCAAATCGTGGGAAATCCGCATGCCGCCAAGATCAACCGC
>MGSF01000083.1:12896-13181 GCA_001798715.1 Deltaproteobacteria bacterium RIFCSPLOWO2_02_FULL_50_16
GAGACCCACATCGAAGGGGCGGGCGGCATCGGTTCCCTCCTCATCCAAAATCATAGGGACCACAGGGGCGTCGTCACCGTCTCCGACATCCATGTCGATCCCCTCCTCCGAGCCCGCGCCATGGGGGCCAAGGCCGTGTATCTCAATGAAGGAAATCTCAGAGCTGAATACTTTTTAAGTCCCGACAAGGCCGAGGCCGAGCTTGCCCGGGCCCGCGCCCAGGGCATCCCGATACGCCCCGATCTGATCTCCATCCTCCGGGAAAATCCCGAGACAGGGATCCTT
>MGSF01000084.1:0-25625 GCA_001798715.1 Deltaproteobacteria bacterium RIFCSPLOWO2_02_FULL_50_16
CTGGTCAAATATTTTGCCGTCGAGTTGGCCCCGATGGGGATCAATGTCAATGCGGTGAATCCCGGATTTCTGGCCACGACCTCGACAAAAATTTATATGGGGGATCTCTATGACAAGGTCAAGAAACTCAATGAAGAGATCACACCGCGGAGCCGGGTGACGGCCGGGAAAGAGATCGCGGATATCGTGATGTTTCTTTGTTCGGATGAGGCCGACTGGATCTGCGGTCAGACGATCCGGGCCGATGGGGGTCTCTCCCATATCCAACCGATGGCCTTGCCGGAGAAATAGGGGTATTTTTAGGCAGCGACCTTGAAGGTTTTCAAGAAGTTTTGGAAAGGTCGATAGTAGATATCAAATTGTTCAGCCGGGAAACTCGCTGTCATGTTGATCGCGAGTTGGTCCTTTAAGATGCTGATCTGGACCTGTTTGACGTGTTGCCCGGGCTTGACGTCGGCCATCTGTTTCTGCTGTTGGGGGCCCAGGAGCTTTTTCATGGCGGAGACATCCCAGGAGCAGATCATCTGCATGGCCTTGACCCCACCTAGGATAATTTCACGCTCATCCGAGATCTTGAAGTCCTTGATCCCCCTTTTTTGGATGGTCTCCTTGATCTTGAAGAAATAGGTTTTGAGGTCGATGGGTTGAGGCAGGCGCTCCTTGGTCAGGATGATATTGGGTTTTACCTTGGGATCGGGGGAGGGGAGGGTAAAGGTCATCATCCCCTGATCCGTCCAGTTCTCCGGGATGACCATCTCGATGCCGTTGAAATTGATATTGCCCATACTTGACCTCCACTTTGAATGAGAGTCACCCACCTTAACACCTTACCCATGGGGTGACAATAATTTTTTGGGCGGGCCAAAAAGTGGTTTTGAGGTAGGAAATAAAAAAGGCGGGTTTTTATACCCGCCTTTTTTGTTTGTCAAAATTAAATTAGAATCTCCAAGTAACACCAGCACCCACGAAATGATCGGTTTTAGTGGCATCATGAGTGGTGTTTACTGTTTCCATTCGAGAAGGTCTCCCATCGAGGGTGCAGTAATTGGACCCATTGGGTTGGGCGCATCCCGGCAGGTGAGCCTGTCCCAGGGGGTCATTGGGGGAAGAAGTGACGGACGTAGTGGCTTCCCCGGCGGTCTGGCTCAAGCGGTATCCTGCCCCAATCGCAACATTTTTTGTAATGTCATAAGTCACCTGGGCCCCGGCCGTCGGCCCCACGCCATTGCGGCTTACATGGACACCGGCATCGGCACCGAAGCGAGTTTTAGCAATGCGGTAGGTGGGCCCCAGCGTCAGATCGCCTGAGACGGGGCCGTCATTGGTATTTCCCCCTAAGTTGAGATTGGCTTCTCCCCCGGCACGCAGTCCTATCCCCCCCCTGGGTCTTTCAAGGACATAGTGGGCCCCGACAGCGACACGAGTCGCGGCATCGGCATCGTTGGTTTTTTGCCCCGCAGGGGTGGTAGTAACGTTATTACTGGGGATAACGGCCCCTGTAGAAACAGAAACCTCAGCTGTGCTTTGGACGTTTGGTGGTGTCATGTCCTTATCTCCTCTTTTAGGGTATTTTTTGTGTTCAGTTATATTTTCGGCCCTTCGGGGGGGACAAGTTGCGTCGTGGGATCCCAACATCACCTAACAAATCATTGATATTGTTGATATTTTTAGAATATCCCCCCCTTTTTTTTCTTCAAGGCACCCTTTTTAGCCTATTGTATTGCCCCCCAATAAATGGTAGGGCCGAGTGTTTGAGAGGTTGACTATCATGAAATTTGAGGTCCAGGCCCATGAGGCCCAAAAAAGGGTCGATCTTTTTCTTTGTGATCGTCTCCCTTCATTTTCACGCAAGAAGATCAAGCGCATGCTGGATCAGGGGGAGGTGACGATCAATGGGCAGAAGGTGGTGATTGCCTCCTGGAAGGTCCGCCAAAGGGACTTTGTGACCCTCATGGTCGATGAGCCCACCCAAAGAGAGGTCTTGAGGGCGCAACGCGCCCCCGGCTCTTCAAGCGTGCCAGGCCTCCGGCCTGGTGCACAAGAGGAGGCCGCTAGTAGCAGGGAGACACCCCCTTCTCCGGGAAAAGGGGGCCAGAAAAAATCCGGAGATTATCTCAAGGTCCTCTATGAAGACGATGCGATCCTGGTGGTTCATAAGGAGGCGGGTGTCCCCTGTGAACGAACACCTCAAACTGTCCGAGCCACCCTCGTCGAGACCATCAATGCCTATCTGGCCCGAACGCAAAGGCACCTCACACATCATTATGTGGGTCTCATTCATCGGCTCGATACGGAGACCTCGGGGGTGATGGTCTACACAAAGAGGAAAGAGGCCAATAGCTTGGGCCAACAATTCCGGCGTCACCAGATTACACGGCGTTATTTGGCTGTTGTCGAGGGCGCGATGGATAAAAATGAGGGAAAGATAGAGGGTTTTTTGGAAAAGGTGAGTGGACGAGGGGGGCGCAAGGTCAAGATCAGTGATGCCCGCCGGGGACAAAAGGCCGTGACACATTATCGCGTGCTGGAGCGCTACCCCCAGGCGACGCTCGTCGACATCTCTCTCAATACGGGCCGGACGCATCAAATCCGTGTCCACTTTGACTCGATCCAGCATCCCATCATCGGGGACAAGATCTATGGCCCGGATCGCCGATCCCCCTGGATCCACCGCCAGGCCCTCCATGCCTCGATCCTGGGTTTTGTCCATCCCCAGACGAGACAAAAAATGGAATTCAAAGACGATCTTCCCGAAGATATGCAGCGCCTGATCGATGCCTTGCGTGAAGGGAAAAATTGAGCCTTAAAAGGTGTATCTCAAGGCACAGTAGACATTGTCGTTTTTGTCGAGCTGCCCAAAAAAAGTATCACTGTCTTTTCCCCCAAAGACATTGGCCCCCACGGTTGCTGAAAATTCATCCGTGAAGTGATATTGGACCTCGGGGATGATCTGGTAATCCACGTCTGAAGGGCTGAAGAAGGCAAAGAGGGAGAGTCTTAGGGTCTGATGCCATAACATCTGTGTGAGGCGGGTCGTCATGATGTGGCGCAGACGATCTTGAACAGAAAACCCCGCAGGGAGGTTGGTACGATAAGGGCCCTGTCGAAACATATATTCACCATAATACTGAAGACCCAGGGTCGCCTCTCTCCAGAGAGGTCTCTTGTAGCCCGCCAAATAGCGCCACTGTGAATTTGGGATGGAATAATTTGTCCCGGCACGATCCTCCATCGAATCATAGTATCCGGATTCCAGACCGAAGACGCCGCCCAGTACGCTCCGCTCCACACTGAATCCATAGGTCAAGAGTCTTGGAAAGACAAATGAGATTTGTGTGGGTGTGGTGGTATTGTCCAGCAATAGGCTGGGAGTCCGCCAGAACCCCTTGGAAAAATAAAGGCTTGTCTCAAAGCCACCGATGTCCCTGTAGAGTCGCAGGGCCACTTCAACATTTTTAAAGTTTTTATCCGGATTGACGGTCTGACGATCAGAGACGGCGGGAAAGGGATCCCATAAGAAAAAACGATTGTTTGAGGGAAGATTATCTTCACGGAAGAGCGGTGTGACGATGAGCCCGATGGAAATAAATTTTGGATAGAAATCAAATTTAAGGGCATCGGAGCCGATCTTCAGATATTCTGTAGGTTGCCCTGAGAAAAAAGCAGACCAATCCTTCGGGAAGACATCGTTGATAAATAGGAGATCGCCGATACCCCAGGTGACCATCTGACGACCCACGCGAAAATCAAAATAGCGCGAGGTCAATTCGCCATAGGCCTCGCGCAGATCAATATTGGCGGTGTTGGTGATGGCATCATGGAAGAAATCGGTTTTCGACAAAAAGCCGGCATTCCCTGCCTTGTTATGTCCCGCCAGTTCAAGTTGGAGACGCTCTTCCCCGAGAAGAAAGTCGCCTCCATCGGAATTAGGCAAGGCCTCCCCGGTCACCCGTGCGGAGAAATTGCCCTGGACAAAACCGTTAATGGAAATTCCATTTGCCAATGCGGTGCCCTGCGCGAAGGATGCGGCGGCGACGAAAAGAAGAATATACCGGCGGATTTTCATTGAATCAGTTCCTTCGGGGGATTCCTGAGATACCTTTCGGAGAAGAAGTCGTCCTTTATTCCGACGTCGTATTTCACCCCCTCGAATGCCGCCTCCGTCCGATGACCGCTCTTGAGATTTTTCATCGTCCTCTTCGTGACCGTGGGATGTCCCTCAACATCCATCACCTCATCGGAGGTGAAGGTTCGATCGAGCTCTCCCCGGACGTCGTAGTACTCCTCCTTCATGGGGAGAAGGCTCGCCTTGTCGATCCAGCTCACCTTCTTCGAATAGTTCGTGCCGCCCTTCGGCACGCTTTCGATCACATGGCATTCCCTCCCGCCACAGGCCTCATCCTTTACAAGTTTATGCTCGTCGGATTCAACATCTCGTCCCGAGACGTCCTCGTAGGTAAAATCGGAGCCGACGAAGCTCGACCGACTGTCGCTTGCCGCGATGCGCTGGACAAGGTTGATCGACGGCACGAAGAGCCATCGGTCGTCATCCTTCGCGGGATATTTGTAGACCATGAACGTCATATCCCTCACGTCCGACGGCTTAAAGAAATAGATGAAATACTTCTGATTCCCCCCCGGCAGACCATAATTCTTCCGGAGCATCGTGAGTTCCCTTGTCCTCTCCTGGCCCCCCTTGGCCGTAAGCCTCATCACGACACGGGCCTTGAAGTCGATACCGGGATAGAGAAAGGCCGCCTGGGATTTTTTCATAATTTCCGTCGCATCGGCGGCGAGCGCCGTTACGGGCAAAAGCAGGACAAAGACTGTGCCGATGAAACGACGTATCATATCGAACCTCCTTTGGGGAGCCAGCCCCTCATCAGTATGATAAGGGCCGGCATGGTGATCATTGTCATCAGGGCGGAGAGCGTCATCATGGCGACGATGAAGGCGCCCACCGTTATATAGGGCGTGAGCTTTGCTAAGAGCATGACCGAAAAGGCGGCGGCGAAGAGGGTGGCGTTCCGCACTATCCCTTTGCCGGGCCTTGCCGCGGTCCACAAAAGCGCATTGGCTATGGACTCACGATCCTCCAAACCGCCCTCGGAGAGCCTTAGCCTGAACCGCCCCATGAAGTGGATCGCAAAATCGACTGCCATGCCGAGCGAGAGGCACGAGAGTACCGAGATCGGCATGTCGAAATCCTTGCCGATGAAGCCTAGGAACCCATAGATGACGAGGACGGTGAAGACGAGCGGCGCGAAAGAGACGAGCGCGCATTTGAAAGAGCGGAAATTAAGGATCAGGATCGCAAGGACCGCAACCAATGCGAGGATAAACCCTTTAAGCATGTCATTCAAGACCGTGCTGTTCCAGACGAGGTTGAAATACGCGATGCCGGCCGGCTTGAATTCCATGGGAATGGGATGCGCCGATTTGTAGGCATCGACCGCCTCGATGACATCCTCCATCGCTTTCGCATCCCATGTTTTAAGCTGCACCCAGATGTTGGCCCTCTGAAACGGATAATCGACCACGCTGTCTAAGTCCGACGGCTTTGCCGACATCGAAAACAGGAAGAGATACTGCCCTATCGTCTCCTTTGAATCGGGGACGACGTTGTATTGGGGGTCGTCCCCATGGAGCACTCGATTGATGCGCTTGACGTAATCCACGACGGAAAACGTCTTTCCCACGTTCGGAAGCTTTTCAAGATCCCTCTGGAGGTCCTTTATGTAATTCATCGCCCCGGGGGTCTTTATGAAATCCTCCCGGTCCGAAATCGCCACGATATATCCCAGGGATGTCCCGCCGAGTGCGTTGTTGAGCACGCGGTCCGCGGTCCTTATCTCGCTTCCGTGTTTAAACCAGTCGATCATGTTGTTGTTGATCCTGATCTTCGATATCCCTACTATCGCGACCACGATAAGGAGTACGCCTGTAGCGATGACCACCTTTGGCCTGTGAACCCCAATGTGCGCGAGACCTCTCAAAAATCGCGAGGTCCTACCGGTTCCGATGTCCTCCCCGGCCGACGCCTCTTTAAGTTTCACTTCTCCCGCGAAGACGAACATCGCCGGGATAAAACTGAAGCTCAAGATTCTCAAGGCGATGGTACCGAAGGCAATAAGCCCCCCGAAGACCCTGACGGGGACTATGTGCATGAAGATGAGGACGACAAAGCCGGCGGCGGTGGCAAGCGCCGTATAGCGTACCGGGCGACCGACGGTGCGCATCGTATCGATGATCGCGGCACGCTTGTCTCCCGACTCCCTGTATCGAAAATAGAACTCGTTGAAGATGTGGATGCTGTCGGTGGCTATCGCCATGAGAAACACGGGCGCCATCGAGCTCATGATGTGGATCGGAAAGCCAAGGCCGATCAGGAGCCCCAGGCTCCAGACGATCGCTATCATCGCATCCATCATGAGCGCGATGGAGAGAAACGCGTCCCTGAACATGAGATATCTCGCGGCAAACATCAAGAAGCCTGCGATCGGCGCAAAGATCGCCATGAGCCTGAACATGTCCGCCCCGAATGTGTCCCTGGCCACGGGGTCGCCCGCAACGTAGTATTCCTCCTCACCCTTTTCCTTCGCCGTTATCTCCCTTATCCTGTCCGCGATCTCCTTGCCGTTTGCCCCCTTCTCGAGCGGGATGTAGAGGGCGGTCGTCTTTCCGTCCTTCGAGATGATGTGGTCCACGAAGAGCGGGTTTTCAAAAAGCGTCTTCTCCAAGGCCCCTATCTCCGCTTCATCCTTCGGCGCCTCCGCCATGAGGGGGGCCACCTTGAGCGTCCCGTCTTCCGCCGAGACATTCGTTATCGTCGGGAATCCGCTCACATCCCTGGCCGCGACACCTTTTGTCTTGAGGATCTCGTCCGTGATCCTCACGATCTTTCCAAGCGTCTCCCTGTTGAGGACGCCTCTCTTGTTCACAATCCCCAAGACGAGAACGTCCTCGTAGAGGCCGAACGTCCTGTCGACCTCGTCGTTCCAGACCCTCACATCCGAGGTCTCGGGGAGCATGTGCTTGGGATTCGTGTCAATTTGCGCCTTGGGAAACTGCGTGGAGAAGGCGGCTGTGATGGCCAGCACAAAGATCACGACGAGCCATGGGTGGTTGACCGAAAAATCGACGAGCGAGAATTTTCTTATGAAAGCGAACACAAAACTCACCTTTTCTTATAGATTCTTCTCCTATCGCTTCACTCCCTTTAAAAGCATTCCGTCGTGTTCGATCTGTTCAATCAAAATATTCCGAATGAGATCAAAAGCCTTCAAGATTTTCGGATTGGCTAGGCGGTAATGAATTTCATTTCCTTCTTTGCGGGTGACTAACATCCGTCGTTGTTTCATCATGGTCAGGTGCTGGGAGAGGTTGCCGATAGTCATTCCCAATTTATCAGCCAGGCGGCCGACGTTTTCTTCATGATCTCGCAGGATGTTGATCAACTCTAATCTCTTCGGATGGGAGAAGACCTTACATATCTCGGCATGAATCCCGTAAAGTTCCGATTCGATGTCTTTGGATCCTTGTTTTTTTTCCAAGACAGCCTCCGGATTTTTGTAATATAGATAAATAGTATTATAGATATATCTATAATACTATAAAGCTCTCTTGTCAAGATTTTTCTTGGATCTTTCCCGAAAGAGTGGATCGTGGTGGGGCATACATTGGGTCAGTGGAGCAGAAGGGAATCGAACCCTCGACCCCCACGTTGCGAACGTGGTGCTCTCCCAACTGAGCTACTGCCCCACTGACCCAACATGTGGCTATTTGTCAGAGAGAAAAAACCATATTATACACAATCCCAAATTGCAATATTTGAAAAAATGACTATAATGGCACCAGGAATAAAAGCCATGGTTGATTCCAAAGATCCTGATTCATCGGGGAGTGAGGACGAGACGATCAAAAGCCCCCACTGCCCCGGATGTGAGGGGGAAACCGATCTCATTGAGGCCCCCGACGGACACGCCCTCTATCTTTGCCCTGTCTGTGATGCCATGGTGCGCAACAAGATTTTAGAGGAAATGAGTCAACAGAAGAAAAAGTGATTTCCCCAGCCCCACCACCTCCCCAATCCCTTTTACAGCCTAGAAAGTTGGGGCCCCTTATTCCCAATGAACATGGGGCCTGGGGGATGCTCACGACGGCCTTTCTCCTGGGTTGGTGGGCGACACCCCCATTTTCATGGAGGCCGCTCTATTTGGTCCCGGCCGTTGTCGGGATCTTTCTGATGCGTTATCCCGTGGGGCTTTATTTTAAAAAACGTCGTGTCACGCGTGCCATGCAGATTTCACTAACCCGGGAAAAACGGTGGTTTTGGATCTATCTTGTTTTTACGGTCCTTGTGGCCCTTCCCCTCTTTTGGAAACTGGCCTGGTGGTGGTTATGGCTCTTTGTAGGACCCTCGGGCCTCATCTTTTTTCTCCACCTCCAATCGATTCAGCGAAGGCAGGAAAAATCCCTGACGGCCGAAGTCACGGCGATGTTGGGACTCGCCCTCCTTGTCCCGGCGGCCTCCTATGCGGGTCTTCTCTACCTTCGCTGGGATCTCTTAAGCCTCATGGGCCTGTTTGTTTTTTATTATTTATGGCGGATCATTACGATCCGCTCCATAGTCAAGGATCCCTCAAGACCAAGGACGGATATCAAAAAGATGGGGAAGAGGGAACTTCTTTATTCGGCATTTTTTCTTCTCATTGTTGTAGGGGGGGCCCACCTCTTCTATTTTATAAACCCCTGAGGTATTCCGGTCTTAAAAGCGATGATGTGGAATCCTGGAGGACCCTATGGATCGTCTTTAGGAGTTTATTTTTGTCCTCCGGGAGGTGGGCCTTGAGGGCCAAATGATTTGAGGCATGATTGGAGCGAAATTCAGAATCCCTGACGTGAAGATTTTCGATAACCTGTTTTAATTCCTGCAGCAGTTCTTGCGTGTTGAGTTCCTCGTAGTCCCCTCCGAAGGCAGAGAGAAAGCGCCCCTTTCCCAAGGGAAACATCAGGGTCAAAAAGGAGATATATTGGGGATGGGTCTTGGAGAGGAGATCGGCGGTATTTAAGGCATGCTGTTTTGAATATTTCCTGCCCCCAAGACCCAGAAGATTGGTGGTGGAGAGGATAAGGCCGGCCTCATGGGCCCGAGTCATACCCTCCATCATCTCCTCGCGAGAGGTCCCTTTATTTATTTTTTTTAAGAGAAAGGGATCTCCTGTCTCCACACCATAATAGATCAGGGTGAGACCTGCTTTTTGAACCTCCTTCAGGTCGTTGACGGATTTTACAAGGAGATTTTTTGGGAGGGCATAGGATGATACGCGCTTGAGATGGGGAAATTTTTCGTAGAGGAGGTGCAGGATCGGGATCAGTTTTTTGTTGTTAAGGACAAGGGCATCCCCGTCGGCCAAAAAGACCTTTTCGGTTTTGGGATAGGTGAGAGCGGCCGCGCGGATTTCGGTCTCGATTTCATCGAAGGGACGGGCACGAAATTTTTTTGTCGTGTACATCTCACAAAAAGCGCACTGATTCCACGAACAGCCCAAGGTCACCTGAAAAATCAGCGATGAGGCCTCTGAAGGGGGACGAAAGAGGGGCTCATGATAATGCGGCATCATCCAACAACTCTATCAAACTAGATGATGCAGGCAAGCAAAGACTGTGGTAAATCAAGTCTAGGTTTGATTCTATGTCGAAACACCCTGTTTCGGATAAAAGCCTGTCGGATTCCATAAAGGATGGTTGCGCCCATGCAGCCATGTTGGGATTTGGGGAGGCTTATATAGCCCCTTTTGCCATATTTTTGGGAATGGGGGGATTGGTGATCGGCCTTTTGGCCTCCCTTCCCCTTTTCTTGGGATCGTTTGCACAGGTGCTCTCCGTTTATTTCCTGGATCGCCACCCGCACAGAAAACTCATGGTTGTGACACCTGCTGCCCTACAGGCCCTCACATGGATCCCCCTATTTTTTCTGCCCCTCATTTTTTTACGACATCAAGTCCTCTTCCTCATAGGATTTTCCATGATCTATTATTCCCTGGCCAGTTTTATTGCCCCTGCGTGGAATTCATGGATGGGAGATCTGGTGAGCCCCACTATTCGAAGCGGTTATTTTGGTCATCGTGACAGATTGAGGACCTTTTTTCAGCTCGCCGGCATTTTGATAGCAGGCGTTTCTCTCAATATCGCAAAAAATAGGGACCATGAGATTGGGGGTTTTGGATGGATCTTTGGACTCGCCCTGCTGGCCCGGATGGTCTCCGTCTATTATTTAAATCGGGTGCGTGAACCGGGATATCGCCTTCCCGCCGATGAAGAAACTTTTTCGTTCTTTAAATTTTTACGCCGTTCCCTTCACAACAACTTTGGGCGATTTACACTTTTTATGGCCTTCATGATCATGACCATGAGTATTGCGGGGCCCTTTTTTGCCCTTTATATGTTAAGGGATCTCCAATTTTCATATCTTCAATTCACGGCGGCAACGACAATGGTCATCCTGACCCAGGCCCTGACTTTTTATAATTGGGGCCGATTGGGGGACAAGTTTGGGAATCGGAAAATTTTGAAGATGACGGGATTGACGATTCCTATTATCCCGTTTTTATGGCTGATGTCGACACGATTTGAGTTTATTTTGATGATACAGGCCTTGGCTGGTATCCTGTGGGGTGGGCTGACTCTCAGCGCGGCCAACTTCATCTTTGATGCAGTGACACCCGTCAAAAGGGCAAGATGCGTGGCCTACTATAATGTCCTTATCAATTCAGGGACCCTTATCGGGGCCGGTTTAGGGGGAGTCATGGCCATTTCCCTCCCTACGGAATTTACCCTGTTCAGTTATCATTTTTCATTGCTTTCAAATTTAAAGATATTGTTTCTCGTGTCAGGGATCGCCAGGATCATTGTGGGCCTGGTTTTTCTCCCGGTGATCCGAGAGGTCAAAGAGGTACCGACCTCGTCGGCATGGGATATCATTCTTCAGGTGGTGGAGATATCTCCCTTCCGTGGGTGGCGGTTCTCTGCTTTTGATGGGACTCCTCCCTCCGGGCAGCATGATGATAAAAAAGCGTCGCCGGATTCTTGACTATTTTCCAGGGCTATTTTTAGATTGCGTTGCCATTTTTTAAAACCCACCCAGGCCAGAGGTGTTCCCGCCGTATAAGTTTCAAAGATCTTCTTGTCCCATTTCTTCAGGTCTTTCAAAGAGGGGCAAGAGAGCAGGGGACGGGCGGCAAGATTTTTTTCATGAGCCAGGTTCTCTTTTTGATTCCAGGGGCAGACCTCCTGACAGAGATCACATCCCGCAAGGTAGGTCCCCATTTTTTTCCTCAAGTCGGGGTCTTCAATGTCTCCTTTATGTTCCAGGGTTAGATAGGCAATACATCTTTTGGCATCCAGGTGGTGAGGTGTGAGGGCCTGTGTGGGACAAATGTTGAGACAGGCCGAACAGGTCCCACAACGATCAGGAAGGGGGGAGTCATAAGTCAACGGGAGGGTCGTTAAAATAAATCCAATAAAAAAGAAGGAGCCCCTTTTTGGGTGGAGGAGCATTGTGTTTTTGCCGATCCATCCCAGACCCGCGCGTGTCGCGTAGCTTCTTTCTAATAAGGGGCTTGTATCGACACCGCAATAGAACTTCTCCTCGCTGGAGGTTTGTCCTCGGATCCAGTTGGCTAAGAGATGAAGACGCGGCTTCATGATATCGTGGTAGTCCAGCCCCCAGGCATAATTAGAGATCCATCCGCGATTTTTTTCGTCTCTTTCGAAGGATCGGGGGCTGGAGGCGGGATACGACAGGCCGACGCAAATGATCGATTGGGCCTTGGGGAGAAGGGTTTGGGGGTTAGCCCTTTTTTCCAGGGTTCGTTTTAGATATTCCATCGTCCCAAAATGCCCGTCCTGAATCCATTGTCTAAAAAATGAAAAATCCGGGTGAGGAAAGGCCGCAGCCATTCCCACCAGGTCAAATCCAAGGGCCTGGGCCTTTGTCTTGATGTGTGGGGTCAGGGAAGACATGGGGTCTATTTTGAATGATTCCAAGGGCTCGTCAAGTGATTCATGGGACACAATACTAGGCAATGGCGATGAAGTGGGCCTTGTGGGGATTGGGATAAACGGTTTCTTTGAAGAGTTTCAATTTTTGGGCGGTGTTTTTAAACCGTCTTTGTGCCTCAAAGGCAACGCGAATGATCTGGGCGCGGATCTCAGGGGGATAATATTTTTGTGTCTCCTTTTTAAAATTGGGATGGGTCAAGAGGCGGATCAGGCCCTCGGGGTTATATCCCATCTTGGCCAGGAGTCTCCCGGCATAGGCATCGGCCCGGCATTCCTCTTCCTGGCGAATCTGGGCGATTTTGTCCCAATGGAGTTCGTTGGCATCAAAGATTTCCGTGAATTCAGAGACCAGGTGTCCCCATTCGTGGGCCAGGATTCCCGCCACGGTGTCTTCCTCCTGATGGTACTCTTCCAAAAAGTCCACACCGAGATAAACGGTATCCTCTTGATCGGCGCAGGCGATCACCCCCTTGGCCGGGACGATCCGGCCCTCTTTTCCTGAGGATTGCTGGAGCTTGCGATGGAGCCGACCCACGAGTCCTTGAAGGGCAAAGAGGGGGAGGAGGAGGGCGTTATTGCGGATGTCTGCCAGGGGGGGTGGAGGATCCCCAAAGCCTTTGATGAGGGGAGGGGCCTTGGGCCCTGTCGTCCCGATCCCCCCCGTTCGATTGAGGCGGAGGGACATCCCGACCAGTGTATTTTCAATCTTTTCGACGGGGGACATAAATCAAGGCACTCCTTATATCTATTATCGGTTTTTTGTGGGGGGGAGTTGCGTTATTTTGAAAAGAGGGGCACTCTAATTGCCTGATATTGTTAACGAATAAGTTTCCCCTTTATTTTTGCCCCGTTTTACGTTTTGATGGCCCCTCCATCAGCAAGGGGAGGGATTTTCCACCATGGTTTCGGCCTTTCTCAAATGGGGTTATTTTACGGTAGAAACGGCGGTCTTAGGGCGTCTAAAATTTTTACTCACCCCTTCCCCCCGCCGATCGGGCCTTACAGGGGTGAATTCTCCAAGACAATTCTTTATCAAGACAGAAGATAATTGGCGCCTGGCGGTCTATCATTATAAGAGGTCCCGTTCCAGGCGGGCCCCCGTCCTGCTGATCCATGGCCTGGGGACCAATCGCTTTGATCTTGATTTTGTCGATCCCCAATATTCCCTGGCCCAATACCTTTATCAAAGGGGATATGATGTGTGGCTCTTTGAGTATCGCGGGGCGGGCAAGAGTTATCGCCCCGGGATCCTTCAATACCTCAAAGATTGTGTCCAACCCGATTGGATTGTGGATGACATCGTCTTCACGGATATTCCGACGATGGTGCGCCATGTCCAGGAGGCGACGGGTTTTCAAAAAATCCATTTTATAGGGCATAGCCTGGGGGGGATGTTGCTCTACATGGTCTTGATGACGATGGGGAATCAGGTCTGCCAGTCGGCCGTGACGCTCGGAGCCTCGATGAATTCGACGGCCAGGCCCGGATGGATTCGACTTGTCTTAAAACTTGATTGGTTATTGGAACGCTTTCCCCTGATCCCGACGAAGCTGCTATTTCGTCTTGGGTCCCCCTTTGTTTCTTGGGTGGCCCCCCTTGAGGATAATCATTTCTATAGCATCAAGAATATAACGCCCAGCTTGCTTCAGAAGGCGAGTCGCTATGCCACGGAAAATGTCCCCATGGCGCTTTTTATGGAACTGCATCGTTGGTACAAAAAGGGGCACTTTGAGGCAGAACAAAGGGACTTTAGCTTTCACAACCATTTGAAAGATATCAAGACCCCCATGCTTGTTATTGCAGGCTCCGTTGATGGGATCACTCCGCTGCCCGATGTCCGCTATGCCTATGACAAGATAAGCTCTAGGGACAAAAAATTCGTCATCATGGGGACCCCCGGCGGGTATGCCCATGAGTACGCCCATATGGACCTTATTTTGGGGACACGGGCCCCCAAAGAGGTCTATCCGCAGATCTTGAGGTGGTTAAAGACACACGATCCAAAAGAAAGATGAGGCAGATGATTTCTCACTGCAAAAATTCTTTTGTGGGCGATTGGACGATGAGGTGATCGAGGTCGTCGTAAGGGGGGGAGAAGGTCACAAAGATAATGGTGGGTTTGCTGTGGGTGTTTTCAAAATAATGGGGGAGACCCTGCGGGAGGACCACGACATCCCCTTTTTTGAGACTGATTTTCTTTTCGGCGGCAAAAAGGTTTCCCTTTCCTTCAATAATGACAGCCTCTCCGTCATGATGTTCATGAACGTGGAGGAGTTCGTTGGTCAGGACGATGATCAGGTGTTGACTCGAAGAGGATGTACGCCCCAGGTCCACTTTTTTGAGGGCCTCTCCGGGGGCAAGGGGATTGTCGGCAATGATTTTTTGGATATCCAAACGATCTTTTTCCACATTTAAGGCATAAAGGGCGGGCTGGCGGAGGGGGCCACAACCCATCATCATGAGTAAGGTGAAAAACACACTAAAGGTCTTTATCCCCATACCATGACCATACCGATGGGATGAAAAAAATCAAGTTAGAAGATCACGTCTCCCTACGGCTTGACAAACCCCCTCGACTCTCGAATACTCCCGGCACTATGACCCTCGATTGGTCCGCCATCCATCAAGAGGCCCTGACTCATTTTCAAAACATTTTGAGGATCGATACCACCAACCCGCCGGGAAACGAGGCCCCCCTGATCGAGTATCTGGCCAAGGTTTTAAGGGAAGAGGGGCTGGATCCCCTTATCTTGGAGTCGGCACCCAGGCGTTGGAATCTCGTGGCTCGGTATCGTGGGGGGAGCGCCGGTCCTTTAATCCTCAATTCCCATGTCGATGTCGTTTCCGCGGAGGCCTCCCAATGGACCCACCCCCCCTTTGGAGGGGTGATCGCCGAGGACTGCGTTTGGGGGCGTGGGGCCCTCGACATGAAAAACATGACCACTTATACCTTGATGACGATCCTCTTGGCCCAGCGTTATCGACTCAAATTCAATAGGGATTTGATCTTTTTGGCCGTGGCCGATGAAGAGGTAGGGAGTCGGTACGGGATGGCCTGGATGGTCGAAAATCATCTTGATAAGATCCGGGCAGAATATGCCCTCAATGAAACGGGCGGTTTTACCCTGCATATGAATGGAAAGAGACTCTACCCCATTGCCGTTGCGGAGAAGGGGGTGGTCTGGGTCAAATTGACCTTAAGGGGGGATTCTGGTCATGGTTCCATCCCTCATTCAGGCAATGCCGCAGGGCGGCTCGGAAAAATTATCGATCGGCTTCACACAAGGTCATTTCCGCATCATAGGACTTCTGTGACAACCGAATTTATCAAGGCCCTTGCGCACTCTCAAAGTTTTCCCGCCTCACTCATTCTCCGCCTCCTCCTTGTCCCGGGGATTGGGGATTTTTTGCTTCAGCATGTAGTCCCTCCAGACCGTGCCAATCCCCTGAAGGCCCAGCTTCACAATACGGTTTCCCCCACGATCCTGGAGGGAGGGGATAAGATCAATGTCATTCCTTCTTCGGTGGCGGTCTCCCTGGATTGCCGGATCCTTCCGGGATACACCCCGGAGGCGTTTTTGAAGGAATTGCGTCAGCGGGTGGGTGAAGAGTGCTCCCTGGAGGTCCTTAAATCGTCTCCTCCTTCTTCAGTGGCTCAAGACACCCCCCTTTTTGAAACTATTCGGGACGTTGTAGGGCGCAACGATCCAGGGGGTCGCGTGGTGCCTTATCTGATGACGGGTTTTTCGGATAGCCATTGGCTCAATGAGGTGGGGATCAAGGCCTATGGGTTCTCCCCCGTGAAGATCCCTCCGGAGTTTCCCTTTTCCAGGCTCTTCCATGGCCATGATGAGCGGATTCCTGTGGAGGGTTTCCGGTGGGGGCTCCAGACATTCTATGATGTTGTTTCTCGTTTTTGTCTGTGATATAGCATTGCAACATTTTCTTCGTACCGTGAGGTGCGAATAAAAGGAGGGATTTTTATGAGGCAGTTTGAAAATCTGGTTTTTTTGTCTATTTTGATCATTGTCTTTTCTCTTGCCTGCTCGAGTGAAAGGGGATCCAGCCCACTTAAAGGGGACAAGGTCTCTCCGGGCAAGACGGTCACGACCATTTTGAAGGATGAAGACGAGGGCGGTGGAGGAGAAGGGGCTTTTAGAATCAAGATGAAAGAGGATTCCAAAGGCGGGGTCAAGGTGACAAAAGAAGAATCTGGATCCGTCAATAAGGAAGAAGGGGCCGTGGGTGAAACCTCAACACCCCCTTCGGCAGTGCAAGAGACCCCTCCTTCTATCCCTTCTCCCTCATCCACGCCCCCCCTCTCTTCGCCACCACCGGTTCAACCCATGCCACTTCCCCAACCCACACCTCCACAACCCGCCCCACCCCAACCGGTAATAACCCCTTCGGGGCTCAGCTATCTGGACATGACTGTCGGGATGGGGCCCCAGCCCCAAGCGGGACAAAGGGTCACGGTTCATTATACGGGCTGGTTGGAAAATGGGACGAAATTTGACAGCTCCATTGAGCGAGGGCAGCCGTTTACCTTTGTTATTGGTCAAGGGCAGGTGATTAAGGGGTGGGATGAAGGTGTCATGGCCATGAAGGTCGGAGGCAAACGCAAACTCATTATCCCCCCTCACTTAGGTTATGGGGCCCAAGGGGCTGGAGGGGTCATTCCTCCCAACGCCACCCTTATTTTTGAGGTGGATCTCTTGGGGATTCAGTAAGGCAGACCTTATTGTGCCGAGGCTGTCCAAAAATAATTTTCCTTTCACTTTTACTCAAAATCTTCCACTGCCGGATTTTGAGTAGCTAGCCCCTCTCCCTATTATATTTATGAAGGTAAGGGGCAATCCCTACCATAGTAAAAATACAATGAAGAGAGGGATAGAAAAATCAATGACATAGAGGCAGTAAGGAGATTGATTTTTCAAAAGCCGCTCAAGAAAAATTATTTTTGGACAGCCTCGGCACAGAAAGCTGATATGTTCAGGAAAATTTCTTTTTCTCCCTTTCCAAGGTTTCGGCAAAATCGGCCCGTCCTCGTTGGATAAAGTAAAAACCGCAACCCTTGTGGAGTTTGGGAAAGTCCCAGAGTTGGACCTTGGGATATTCTCGACAGAGCCGGGGGCGCCACGGGTAGATAGAGCATTGATTGTCCTTCGTAACATAGCCGCATTCATAGACCAATAAATTGTCGACGATTCCTAAAAAGTGAAATTTGTACCGATACCTGTGCCACCAGACGAAATAACGGATGATCCAGGCACGGCGGCTCCAGGCCTTGGGGAGGAGAAGTCCGAGGTTGCGGCAACACATCCCCGACATTTGACACCCTCCTTTACGAATATATTCCGGTCTTTTGAAAAGGCAGATGAATTTGTCTTCCACCCTTTGGGTCAGTTCAAAAATCCAACCGCCCACAAAAAAAACGGCCCGGACGGACCATTGAACGGTTTTATAAAGGAAAGACATGGAGGTTATTTTATACCAATCTGAAGTGGAAAGAGAAGGAGGGAATCTTATTTTTTGATGAGGGCGTCAATCTCATTCGATGTAAGATGACGATAGTGTCCTTGTTTGAGGTTTTTTAAGTGGAGGGGGCCCATTTGAATGCGGCGTAATTTTTTGACCTCCCCTCCCACCTGGGCAATCATGCGCCGGATCTGCCGGTATCGTCCCTCAAATAAGGTCATGTGGAGCCGGCACGAATGAGGGGTTTGTTGCCGCATCTTGATCCTTGTGGGGAGGGTGCGTCCGTCCTCTAAGAGGACGCCGTTTTGTAAAATTTCAATCTGTTCCGGTTTAAGACAGGGCGAGATGTGGGCTTCATAGACTCGGGGGACCTTGGAACGGGGATGGGTGAGCTTATCGATCAAGGGGTTGTCATTGGTGAGGAGGAGGAGACCCTCGGACTCAAAGTCAAGGCGACCCACGGGGAGGATTTGCTGAGGGATTTTTTTTAGATAGTCGTAGAGAGTCGGACGTCCTTCCGGATCGCGGCGTGTGACCATGACGTGTCGCGGCTTATGAAAGGCGATATAGATCTTTTTTGGGGTCTTTGGGAGGGGATGTCCATCAATGAGGATCCGGTCTTTGTCGGGGTCGACGAGCGTCCCAAGACGGGTGATCATTTTTTGATTGATCTGAACCCGACCCTGCCGGATCCATTTTTCCGCTTCACGACGCGAACACACCCCACGTTCCGACATGAGTTTATGGAGGCGGATGAGGCCCACTTTTGTTCTCATGACTAAGATTGGGTTTTCATCTTGACTTGGACCTTTTGGGGGTTTTCAAAATGTTTGGGGTCCAATCCATTGTCAAAACGAAGTTCTCTTAAGTGACGACTCATAAAGGCAGGGCCCTTGACGTCGCCTTGGGCATTAGGGATAAAGTAGCTGCGTTCCATGGGGATGAGAATCTTATCGGTCTTTTGATATTTCCCAAAGACCTCAAGAAAGGGGCGTCCTGCAAGGGATCCTTTTTCCGTTTGAAAATAAATACGTTCCAACCAGCCTTGGCGGGCATCAAAATAGAAGATCTTCCATTCCTTGTCGGATTGTTTGACGCGGATACGATGAAAAATGAGAAGTCCCTTGTCAGAGAGGATGGGAGGCATGGCTTCAAGTTTGATACCGGCGGCTGCTAGGGAAAATGGCCAATGAATTTGGTCCCAGGTCTCTTGCAATTCTGCCTGGGCCTCCGCCAGCCGGTCTTTATGGGTGATGGGGATGTCTTTGTCGGTCCTCCAGGCCGCCCGACCCTTGAGTCCCAAGACGACATCCTTTAAGGGGGCCATTTTTTTGATCAGGACGTTTGGGGATTTTCCCAAAATCACCTTCACGATGTTTTCTTGCTCATATTCGGCATCGGTCTTGTGATAGACGATATCTTCTCGATATTGAAGATCCTTTTTTTGGATCCAGGCCTTAAAGCCCCCATGGACCTCTATCGCTCGCCAAACCACCTGGCCTTCGGGGCTGGCCTTGAGGCGTGATTCGGCTTCAGTGCAATCCAAGACCCATGGTGCTTTTGAGGCCTCGGGCCCCGGGTTCTCGGCCGACAGGAGAGAGGACTTGAGTGTGGGCCAAAGGACAATAATGAGTCCCCCCACGAGCAAGACGCCTTTAAACATCATTTTTTTCATAGCCACCTATCCTTTGTCGCTGAGTTGTCCCGCCCCCGTCCCGCAGTAGTAGAAAAAAAACCCCCCTCTGTCAAGATGGGGAATTCTATGAAAAAATTTGGTGTGTTGCCAGAAGGGATTCTATGATACTGACGGGTTGTGGAACCCTTTGCCGAAAGGAAAAAATTTCCGGCGTGCCCCTCTCTTTGGGGGATTATAGGTCCCGGAATTATATGGATGGCCCTGGCCCAGGGAAGCGGGGAGCTTATTTGGTGGCCCTATATCATTGCCAAATACGGGTTGGCCTTTTTGTTTCTCCTCATCCCGGCCTGTCTCCTCCAGTATCCGGTCAATTATGAAATTGGGCGTTATACCCTCCTCACAGGGGAGAGTATCTTCCAGGGTTTTTTTCGCCTTCATCGCCGATTGGCGATTTTTCTCTGGATCCTGATGACGATCTCTTTTCTCTGGTTTGGGGCCTTTGCCTCAGCGGGGGGCACGGCCCTGGCGGCCCTCACCCATATCCCGGCCGGCTGGTCCGTCAGGGGGCAGACCTATTTCTGGAGTTATTTTTCTATTGGGGTTTTTTTGATCGCCCTTCTCGTGAGTCGGCACGTCTATCGGTTGATTGAAAAGGCCATGATGATCGTCGCCGGTGTGACCTTTGTTGGGTTAGTGGTGGCCTGTTGCCATCCCACGGTGATCGAGGTCCTCCCTTCTTTTTTAAAGGGACTTTTCGTCCCTCCAGCCCTCTCCCAGCCCTTTGATTTCGCCGATAGCACGAAACTTTTAACGGCCTTTGCCTTTGCAGGGTTGGGGGGATTTTGGACGCTTTTTTATTCCTATTGGTTGCGGGAAAAAGGGGTTGGGATGGCCGCCTATCAGTCGCGTTATCAGGATCGGAACAGTCGAGAACATATTGTCCCCGCACCGGGGGCCCTCCCCCAGGAGGATCACTTTTTACGCAACAATTATTGTCGTTGGCGGCGGTTTCTCCTTGTGGACAGCGGGATCGGGATTTTTGGAAATTTGTTGACGACACTCATGACCTGTCTTTTGGCCTTTGCCGTCCTCTTTCCCCAAAAATTGTACCCTGAGGCCTATCAGATCGCCGTAGTGCAGAGTGAATTTTTTCGCCTGATGTGGGGTCCTTTAGGGGGCCTGCTGTTTCTCTTGGTGGCCGCGGCCTTTTTGGCGGATACGTGGCTGGCCACGGTGGATGCCTTGAGTCGGGCACAAACAGATATTGTCTATCATGTCTTTCCCCAGTCCCGGAAGAAAGGGGTGTCCTGGTGGTATACCTTTTTTATCTTGGCCTTTACCGTGATTACGGGGACGACGCTCTGTTTTGAGGCCCCGGGACCCTTGATCCTCCTCTCGGCCGTCATTGGTTTTGCGGGGACGGTCCTTTTTACGGGGGCCCTCCTCCGATTGAATCATTATTTCTTAAAGAGGCAATTACCGCCGATGTGCCGTCCGACGAAGATGTCCGGTTATTTGTTGTGGGTGGCCTTTGTGGTGTATCTGGTGTTGGCGGTGGGTTATTGTGTAGCCCGGTTTTTGGTATAATTATGGACCTTTATCTCATGCGCCATGCCGATGCCCTTAGCCTTGCAGAGGCCAAGGTGACCTCGGATGCCGACCGCCCCCTCTCGGGACAAGGGCGGCAGTTTCTGCACCGCATTTTACCTCAACTCAAGAAAGGGATTACCTCGTTGGACCTCTGTTGGGTGAGCCCGTATCTTCGTGCCCGTCAGACGGCGGAGATGGTACTTTCGGAGATCCCCTGCCGTCATCCCTTGGAGACCTTTGACGGGCTGTCACCAGAGAGCCCCTTGAAATTGATCTTTGAAGAACTCTCCAAGAGACAAACCTCCGAGATCCTCATGCTCGTGGGTCATGAGCCGTACATGGGGTTGTTGTTGGGGTATCTCTTGAGCGGTCGGGCAGGCTTCTCGATGCCCTTTGCCAAGGCAGGGGTCGCCTGTGTCGAGGGCCTTTTTCTCCCCCCGCAGGGGCACCCCCCGAGGTTGCGCTGGTTTTGGAATCCCCCCCTATAGGTTACAACTATCGACGTCCGGGACCGCGGTGGGGCCCACTTTCCGAATCGCGCCGCCCCCTTGTGCGGCCTCTGGATTCTGTTGCGACCCATTGCCCCTCGCGCACGGACCGGACCTCACGGAGGCGGCGGACACGCCCCCCTCGTAGATGGCTGGGGTCTCGGTCCGCCAGTCGTCCGGGTCCGTCGACAAATGCGCGCGTTGTCATGGGGGCCTCTCCGGCACCCTCCTGTTGATAATGGGTTTGACGCCACATAAGAAGGGCGACCTCCCCCGTGGTCAGGGGGCGTTCCGGGGGCAGTGAGGCCTCAAATGAGGCAATCTCGCCATAGGCACGAGAAACGACTGCTCTGTGAGAAGTGGCATGAAGGACCACACTTAAGTCCATGAGGTCGACCTCGGGTCCAAGGCGTTCCTGTGTCAAGTCCCAGGCCCGATTCCAAAGGGGTGCCTCAGGACCTTCTTGAGCGAGTCTTGACATGCGGGCCCCCAGGATCATGGTGTCGATGGGTTCGTGCATCCGGTGTTGGAGGGGTCCTCCCAGATGGGGGCTGTCGGCAATGCCTTCCACCCAGACATTTCTCCCGGTTTGTGTGAGGGCGTCGAGGCGTCCAAGGAGGGAACGATGAACCCCGCGACGTGTGGGGTGATCCGTTCCCAATTGGAAGAGGGGAAGGGCCTCATTGAGGACCTCAGAGATTTCATAGAGCGTTTGGGCCATGTATTCTGGATGGGGTGTCTCGGCGGTACGGAGATTGTCCCTCAAGGTCTCCAGGCGTGTTTGTAGGGTGCGGGTACTGGCGAGGGAACGGTCTCTGGCCTCTTGGCGTGGGAGGGTGCTCCGCATGGATTCGGCGGTCTCGTGGGTTGTGATGACGTAGCTCAAGATTTTTAGGACCTCATCCAGGACGACCATGGCCTCTTGGCGAATCCCCTGGGGGGTCCGGTCCATTTCGGTGGAGGGCTTGCCCAGCCTGTAGAGGTAGTTATTGATGCGGTCGGCAAGGAGGGAGAGCCCTTCGTGTGTGGCATAAAGATATTGCAGGGGATAGCCGTAGGCGTCGACCTTGAGATTGGAGGGGGTGCGTCCGACGGCCTCCATCCTTTCGGGGACGACACGAAACTCACTGGGGGCCTCCGTGCCTCGATCGGGGTGTTCGAAGAAGGCGATGGCCTTGTCGGCACTGGTCGCCCCCTCGGCCGTGAGTCCCCAAGGGGGGAGGATCTCCTCCACGCGGGCGATCTTACCTTCCCTGACCAGGGCCTCGCCCACAGCCATCAGGATGCCGTATTGGAGATTTCGACTGTTGGCCACAGTGGCCACGTTTGCAGAAAATTGGTGCAAGGCCCTCAAAAAGCCGCGGCCTGTCAGGTCGAAGAGCTGCTGGATGAGGGTAAAGAGTTGGGGAGTTGCCTCGGTGCAGGAGCGAAGGTCTTCAAGCCCCCCATGGGGGAGGGATTCCTCAGCCCCCAAGATCCCCAAGGCCCGTCCCCTTGCGAGCAAGGTTTCTTCAAAACGACTTCGACGGGCATGAAATTCTCGAAGGACATCTCCCATTGTTTGGTCGGATTCCCGTGTGGCGATTCTTATGTATTGACTGGCTATCCAGTCCCCAAAATACACGGCCGCCGTATTTTTGGCCCAACCCATGTAGTCCGCTGCACGGGGGTTTGTTCCGACGATCACGGTCCGATGGGCGCTTGAAAAACTGTCCTCTCCCGAGGCCCCTGTCAAAAGGTGGGCCACGACACGGGCGGCCTCAATATTTTCCCAGGCATCGAGGGTCAGACGGACATGGGTCCCTTCACGGGCCAGGTCCTTGGCAAAGTTGAGGCCCCGGATGTGGACCACGTTGGGGATAAGGTCGCGCCGTCCGAGACGCTCTAGTCGCTCCGTGACCCAATCGGAGAGCAACATCGGGGGGCCATCGGGATTGGGGTTATCCAAAAGCCCTTTTTGTGGGAAGACAAGAATGGCATTCTCAGCAACACGGCTTAAAAATTCCTCGCTGAGCAGGGTTTCCAGAGAACTCGTGGGGGTGGTGACAAAGAGGACCTGGCGCCCCACAATAGAATCGACCTCAAAATAAGGATGTCGGGGATTCACCCCCAATTCCCCGGCCTCATTAATGGGGATCGGGGCCCTGAAGGGGCGCCCATCCGCATCATAAAGGGTCTCCCCCAGGCGGGCGACATTGCCCCCCGTCCTCAGTAAGCTGTTTCTGCCGACGAGGTCGGCATGAGTGTCTCCCAAAATCGGGCTCCGCCCCATCCCCTCGACAGGGAAGCCCGCAAAATTCATCGTTCGTCCTATGCCGAGACCATAGGCCCCCAGTCCCATCACAAAGGGGATTTCTGTGGGGTCTAGGGGACGGCCCCTGTTCAAGGGATTCAGACCAGCCCGAGCCAAGTAGAGACGATAGGTATCCCATCGAGAATTTTCCCCGCTTCCCAGGTCATAGCCGTGAGTGACATCCAAGGGGAGGATGAAGGGGTCTGCCCCTTCGGGGGACGAGCGATATTTGTTTAAGAGGGTATCTAATGGATTTGGATGATGGGGTTCTAGCGGGACAGTAGGAGTGATGTCCACGAGGCCCCTGGCCTGTAAATAGGCGTAAAGGGAGAGTCGGAATTCATCCAAGACATCTCCTAACCGGTCCAAGGGCCCGGAAAAATCAAAATCGCCCCGACGCCGTCGTCTCTGGCCTTGACTTGAAATTTCCCCTTGAACGGCAGAGAGAAAGGCCTCGCGGGGACTGACCTCGGGAGGGGTAGCAGGGACTTCGGTGCGCGCATCAACAGCCAACATGGCATCATAGAGCTGTTGATAGCGACTGTTTTCCCTTTCGCGAAGAAAGTTGTCTATGGCCTCCTGGACATTGCCACGGGCCCAATATTTTTCGAGTTGCCTGGGGGTGGCTGGGGGAGGGGCAAAGCGCTGGGCGTTGCGTTGCAGGGCCTCTGCCCCATCCTGTCCGATAAGATGTTGTACTTGCGGTCCATAGGCTGATCTTTGAAGCTCCTGGACGAGACCCGCATAGCGTTCATTCAGTGCTGCAGGAAAGGTGGCTGCGCTCTCGCCAACGGGGGGAAGCAGGCCTTGAAAATCGGTTATAATGGAAGGAGGAAAGAGGGGGGAGCGATAGTGTCGAGTGGCAAGATAGTCTGTCAAGACACGTGCTTGGGCTAGATCAAAAGATGACGGATCTCCACCGGCCATAAGGGTCCCCTTATCTTGGGGCCGTTATCGCCCTTTTGGGAAAAATGTTGCGTGAAAAGGGGGCACGGCCCCTCATTTTAACCCATTGAAATCGCTAGCAGAAAAGTCCTCGTTTGCCACTTGACAAAGAGGGTTTGGATTTTATCTACTAGGGTAGAGGATGGGGTTTTTTACAAAGGAGAAGCGGTTATGCCCATGTACGAGTATGAATGTCAGAAGTGTCACGGACGCTTTGAGTTTCTGCAAAAATTTTCAGATTCCCCTAAGACAGAATGCCCCACATGTCAGGGCCCTTTAAAGAAGGCGATCTCGCTGTCCGGTTTTTCCCTCAAGGGACAGGGCTGGTACAAGGATGGGTATGCCTCCAAAAAGTCCCCTCCCCTCCCCTGTGGGGAAAAGACCCCTCCGTGCGGTCAGCCCTCCTGTCCCTCTGCCGGGAAGGGTACGACGGCACCCGCTTCTTGAGGGGTTCTTTTTCCTACACCATTATCAACATCCGAGATGTCGGGAGATGACGATGCGTTGGACTTCCGATGACCCCTCGCCGATTTCAAGAAGCTTGTGGTCCCGATAAAATCGGGCGACGGGATATTCTTCCATGAGACCATAACCCCCATGGATCTGGACGGCCTGGTCCACCACCATCCCCATCATCTCGGAACAAAAGAGCTTGGCCATGGCGGCCTCTTTTCCAAAGGGTTTCCCCTGGTCCTTAAGCCAGCACCCCTTGTAGAGGAGATGGCGGCCGGCCTCGATTTGAGTCGCCATGTCGGCCAGCTTAAAGGCGATGGCCTGGTGTTTTTTGATCGGTTTGCCGAAGGTCTTGCGTTCGTCGGCGTATTTAAGGGCGGCCTCAAAGGCCCCTTCGGCCCCGCCGAGCGCCATGGCGGCAATCCCCAAGCGCCCCCCATCGAGGGTTTTAAGCATTTGACGAAAACCCTGCCCGCGCCCCCCCAATAGATTTTTCTCAGGGACCTTGACGTCATCAAAGTACAACTCGGCCGTATTGGAGGCACGCCAGACGAGTTTATTGTGCATCGTCTTGGCCGTAAAGCCAGGGGTCTCTTGTTCGACGAGGATGCAACTGATCTCCTTTTCCTCCCCCTTTTTGCCGGTGATGGCCTGGACGGTACAGCCGGCAGAGATCTCA
>MGSF01000084.1:25656-29135 GCA_001798715.1 Deltaproteobacteria bacterium RIFCSPLOWO2_02_FULL_50_16
CGTTAATCCCCCACTGGCCCCTCTCCAAGACCGCCGTCGTCTTTGAGCTCCCGGCATCGGAACCCGCCTCGGGTTCGGTGAGACCAAAGGACCAGAGCCTTTTTCCAGTCACGAGGTCGGGGAGATATTTTTGTTTCTGTTCTTTTGATCCAAATTGGGCAATGGGTCCGAGGCCCAGGGAATTTCCGGCGGCAACAGTAGCGGCCGCCGACCCATCGACGCGGGCGATTTCTTCGACGGCAATGACATAGGACAGGGTGTCGAGTCCCTGACCTCCGTCGTCTGGTGACACCGTCATCCCAAAGAGGCCTAGCTCCCCCATTTTGTGAACGAGGTCGATGGAAAATTCCTCCTTGGCCGAGCGCTCCATCGCCTGGGGGGCGATTTCGTTTTTGGCAAAATCCCGGATCGTCTGCCGGAGCATGTCTTGTTCATCGGTCAATTCAAAGGAAATCATCGGGGGGAGAATATTGAAAAGTCATACAAGAGACAAGGGATTTTAGATGGCATTTTATTGACAGATGCGAATATTTGATAAAAATCGTTGTATTTGTAGTCTCCTGAAATCACAGTAGAAAATGGATAAATAACCGAAAACCCCCTGCCCATGGGTGATAAAAAACCCAGACCCTCTCCCGTCTTTTGAAAAAACAGAATAATAACAACAGGTTTAGCAGGCATTCCTTGGCATCATTATTGCTGAATATGGAGGGAGGGAAGGCAAAAGGGGTATTTTATGGGAAGGGGTTTGTCTGTCATCAAGACCAAGATCTATCATCTGGGCCTTTCCTTGCTCCTCGTGGGGTTGACCTCCTGTGTCTTTGGGGGGGTCGATGTCCAAGATAAGGGGATGACGGGTCCGGATTCAGAGGCCCCAGCAGATGATACCATTATGTCGGCCTTTTCGGGTTCTGTCCAGGTGCCCGCGACCGCGGCCGCAAGCCTCTCGGCCCTGACCTCTTCCGCCTCGGCCCTTCAGGCCGCGACACAATACACCACCAGTAGTTTGGCCTCTTCCGTCCCCGCCCCTGACGGGACCGTCGTCGAGTTTCTCAATACCTCCTTGGAGGCGAGGGCCAGTCTTACAACACAGGGAGGGCAGTATTCGGGGACGCTCAACATCCTGGATTTTTTGGATCCCGAGGATCCTGATTATGTCACGATGATCGTACGGACCATCTCCGGTTCGGGTGATCGAATCATTGTCCAATTGCAGGTGATTGTAAAACCCCTCACGGATTTTGTGGAAGAGGGGAGTGGACAGGCACTGACCACTTCTGTCGGTGCGGATATCAATCCCTTTACGACGATCAAGGCCCTTCCCCTCTTCAAGGAATTGGGGGCCAATCCCATGAACCCCGCCTCGACGCTGGCCGCACTCAATTCTTCGGGGCGTCATTTATTTGGCCGCGATCTCCTGGATGCCCTTCGGATGATGGAGGTGAGTCAAGAGGTCATTGAGGGATTGTTCCCCGAGTTCATCGAGACGTTGATGTCCCTTGACAATGAAGGATCAGGAAAGACCTCTCCCACCACCGGTGAGGAACTCGAAAAAATGATCGGCGACGCCCTGGGATTTGACCACGGACCTGATGCGGAGTCGATACCCTTTTTAAATGTCCAGTTTAGCACGATGATGGTGATGGCCTGTCACAAGCTGGTCAAGGGGTATCGCCTGATTGGGGATCCGTCCTCATCAGATGTCAAGCTTTGGGATATAGACAGGTGCTTTATTACGGGCGAATGTGTCAATTCCTCCACTCGTACCCAGATCATCAATGAGTGCGCCGGCCTTTTCTATGATTTTCTCCTCTCAGTAGGAAATAAAGGGAGTGAGGATGGAGAAGAGATGCTGAAGACCCTTCAGGCCATGATTGATGTGGGGCTGCATAAGCTGCAGATCTTTACCGACGCCCTTTTTATCTGGGCCCGGACCGGTTTGGCCGAATTAAGTGACGAGGAGTTGGAGACCTTTGTCCATATGGTCTTGAGGGGATATGATATCCCGGCCATCGCGATGGATCAGGCCAACATGTATGCCTCTCTCATCAGGGAAACCAAGGCCAGCGAGTATTTCAACCGGCGCGCGGCCGCGGAGATCCTCATCAATACGGGGTATTATCTGATCGATGGCAAGGTCAACCTTGGATTTTTTGTCCTTCCCGATGAAGAGCAACAGGTCTTTGTCGACCAAGATATTCTCGACACGGTCGTGTTGGCAGGAAAATTTAAAGGCGATTTTGATAATGAACCCATAGAGGAAGGGATTAAAAAAATCAAGTCCTTGAAGAAAAACAAGGGGGATAAGGTCAAGGCGATTGAAAATGGGGGAAATGTCTCCAAGATGAAGATCGCCATCCTGAATACAGAGGTCCTTTTTCAACTCTATCTTGATTTCTTGGAGGAGATCCAAGAGACCTTTGATGAAGACACCTTTTTTGCCGTGTATCTGGGGGATCCGCCTATTTTGGTCCTCTCCACGATGGCGGCGGTGGTGTCCATGAAGATTATGCAGGAATGGGGGATCGACTTCATTGTCACACATCCCGAGGAATACAAGACCGCGCTCAAGAAATATATTTTGGAAAGCCTTGAGGCAATGAGGAGTGGGGGAGCCTATCATGTTTCTCTCAAGCCCTGTCCACCGGGAAACCCCGTACCCAATTGTTGGGGATTGTCTCAAGGGCAGTGCGGGGCCGTCGATCGTCCCGATCCGACGTGGGGTTCTTATGCCATCGTTCATGCGTATGGCGATGCCCATGCGGTCTCGGAATATCACGCCTGTTACTGGGATGAGGGGGATCAAAAGTGTTATTATTGGGGTCCGTATGGGGAGACGAGTCAAATCTGTCTCAATGGGACACCGGGGACCTGTGGGAATGGGGTCTGTGAGCCTTATGAAAATCCCAAGATATGCAGTCTGGATTGTCTTGGGGGGACGGAATTTGAGAGCTGCTGGGCGGCAGGTAACGGTGCCGGTGATCCAGGTTTTGGCGAGGTCCCAGGGGCCCATTGCAATTGTTATGACGATTGTTCGAACCGGTATTGTAATAGTCAAGCCAATCGGTGTACCGGGGAACCGGAGTATAAGTATTGTCTTGATATCGACACCAATCCCAGCGCCTGTATGTATGCCCCCCCGGGTGCCTTTTGTTTCGATGCCCAGCTTCGCGATAACGATCCATGGACCTCCGATACCTGTTTGGTGGACTGTGAAGGACTCCCCAATCCCGATGGATTTTGTAAAAATATTAATTCCAGATTTCTATGTCTGGGGACCCATTTGGAGGGGGGAGGTTTTGCCTATCTCTGCCGCAAGTCCAGCTACTGATCAGAAAAGTCCTAGTTCGCTGATGGCCACGATGCGGGGATAGGTCCATTCGACAATCAAGCCAAAGCCAAAGAAGAGGGGGGCGTGCAGGAGGTTGACATTGCCGTGGATGGACCAGCGGCTCGTGTAGTGCCAGACGGGTTTTCTC
>MGSF01000084.1:29163-38282 GCA_001798715.1 Deltaproteobacteria bacterium RIFCSPLOWO2_02_FULL_50_16
CGTATTCAATGGACCAGATGACTAAAAGGTAGACGAGCCCCCGAAACGGCCATCGCCAGTGATGAACGTAGCTCTGAACGATGGGAAAAAAGAGGGCAATGGTCCCATAGACGGGGAGGATCCAAAAAGAGGTTCGGCCAAAGAGCATGTAATCCCGATTTTTTAAGAGATTTTTAAAACCGGTATAAAGGATTTCGGTCGTCCATCCCAGGATCCCAAAGAGGATAAATTGTAGGAGCAAAGGGGGCATTTTATAAAGGCCATTCTATGTAATAAAGGTCCTGTTTCTTTTTTTTCTTATTCACACGGATCGTGATATTGCGATCGATGCCGCGACGATCTTGAGAGTAGATATAATAATCCCCCGGGGGCAGATTGACAAGGAGCCAGGGGCCTATATTTTTGAGATCCAGCAATTTTTTTTGCGTTGTGGTGAAGACCTGCAGCGAGATGTCGTCATAAGGGGTCGATTCCTTTCCCTTGGCAGGGCCCTTCATCATCACGAGTTTCAAGGGGAAATCGTTCCAGCGGGGGTCATACGGGGTCTCCCCCTTTCCCGTACTGGCATATTGGATGCCATTTTGGGACAAAATGGGGTCAACGATTTCAAAGGCCAGAATGGTCGCCGATCCGAGTCCCAAGAAAAGAAGACACATAAAGAAGGTGACAAGATGCATGGTTTGGACCCTATCAAAGTCTCCCAAAATTTCAACCCAAAGAGAAAAAACTATTTTATTGAAAGCAGACGCAGAATAGGTCATTTTATATCTGGATTTGGGAGGGGGCTCGGGTGGCGGCACATTTTTTCGTCAAGCGTGATCTCGATGGTTTTTTTGGCCTTGCCATTGATAATGCCGTCCAGATTTTGTTGATGATCAGTCTGCTTCCCCTCCTCTGCGGGATCCCCGTCGATTTTGTCTATCGTCAGATCCTTCCGGGGGTGGCCCTCTCCATCTTGTTTGGAAATCTCTTTTATTCCTTTCAGGCCTGGCATTTGACCAAGAAGGAGCGGCGCGATACAGTGACGGCGCTGCCCTACGGGATCAATACCTTGAGTCTTTTTGCCTTCATCTTTTTCATCATGGCCCCCGTCTGGCGTGAGACAAAATCCTTTGAGATGGCCTGGCAAATGGGGATGGTGGCCTGCCTCTTGAGTGGGGCCATTGAATTTTTTGGGGCCTTTTTGGCCCCCCTCCTGCGGCGTGTGACCCCCCGACCGGCCCTTCTTTCTGCCTTGGCGGGGGTGGCCATTACCTTTTTGGCCATGGAGTTTGCCCTGCGGAGTTTTGACAAACCCCTGATCGCCCTCATCCCCTTGGCGATCATCCTCCTTCAGTATTTTGGCCGGGTCCGATTTCCCATGGGACTTTCCGGGGGTTTGGTGGCCGTCCTCGTGGGAACCCTCCTGGCCTGGGCCCTGGGGGAGATGGATTTTGAAAAGATGTCAAAGGCGCGGCAGGGGTTCCAACTCTACCTTCCGGGGATTCATTATTCCTCTCTCATCGATCTTATTGTTGCGGGAAAGGCCTGGAAATATTTATCCATCATCGTGCCCATGGGGGTTTTTAATCTTGTGGGATCCCTCCAAAATCTGGAGAGTGCCGAGGCGGCGGGTGACAAATTTGGCAATATCTCCTCGCTGACGGTCAATGGGCTGGGTTCGATCTTGGCCGCTAGTTTGGGGAGCTGTTTTCCCACGACGATCTATATCGGTCATCCGGGCTGGAAGGCCTTGGGGGCGAGGGCGGGATATTCGACATTAAATGGTCTCTTTATGGGGACCCTCTGTCTCACAGGATTGATGCGGTTGATGGCCACCTTGGTCCCGATCGAGGCCGGATTTGCCATCGTGATGTGGGTGGGGATCATTATTGTGGCTCAGGCCTTTCAGACAACGGGATACCGACATGCCCCTGCAGTGGCCTTGGGGTTTCTTCCCTGCTTGGCGGCCTGGGGGACGATCCTTGTTCAGGCCACGGCGGTAGCGGCCGGGGCCACCTTAAGCGATCTTGAAACCGCCATGATCGGTTCCTTTTCACTCCGGGGGATGTTGATTTTACAAGGCGGATTTCTTTTCGGGTCCATTATTTGGGTGGCTATCGTGACGCACTTGATTGATCGATCCTTCTGGCAGGCTACGGTATGGGCCCTGGTGGCCGGTGTCCTGGCCTATACAGGGGTTATTCACTCGTATCTTATTAAGGGAAATGATATCCACGGCCGTTTTGGTTGGGGTGTGGGGAAGGACTATGCCATTGTTTATGGCGTGATGGTCCTCTTGTTTTTCCTGGCCGCCCTCTTTAGCGGGGGCAAAAAAAAGAGGCGGCAAGAAACGGAGGGGGACAAGGACTCCACCCTCATTGAGAGGGAGGAGTCCCTGGTCCATCACAATTCTATTTCCTACAAGTATTAGGACGCCTTGGCCTTTTCGATTTCGTCGAACATTCCTTCGAACAAGACACTGGAGAGATAACGTTCTCCCGAGTCGGGGAGGATGACGACGAGGGTCTTCCCTTGAAATTCAGGAAGCTTGGCCAGACGGCAGGCGACAGCCGCTGCGGCACCACAGGAAATCCCCGACAAAATCCCTTCCTCGCACGTGAGTCTCTTGGCGTAGAGGATTGCTTCGTCATTCGTGACCTGTTCGACACGATCGACCATTTCGAGATCCAGATTTTTTGGGACAAATCCGGCGCCGATCCCCTGGATTTTATGGGGGCCTGGTTTGAGCTCTTGTTTGTTGAGGGTCTGAGTGATGACGGGGCTATGAGTTGGTTCCACAGCGACGGAGAGGATCTTCTTTTTCTTGGTTCCTTTAATAAAGCGTGAAACCCCTGTGATGGTGCCGCCTGTTCCAACGCCGGAGACCAGGACATCAATCCGTCCTTCAGTATCTTCCCAGATTTCAGGTCCCGTGGTCTTTTCGTGGATCTCAGGATTGGCGGGATTGCTGAACTGTTGGAGGAGGACGTATTTGTCGGGATGGCTCTTGGCGATTTCTTCGGCCTTGGCCACGGCCCCCTTCATCCCTTTGTCACCAGGTGTCAGGATGAGTGTGGACCCGAAGGCGACTAAGATCTTACGTCGTTCCAGACTCATGGTCTCTGGCATGGTCAGGGTCAAGGGGTAACCCCTGGCGGCGGCCACAAAGGCCAAGGCAATGCCCGTATTGCCGCTTGTGGGTTCAATGATTTCTTTTCCAGGGCCCAAGATTCCCTTTTTTTCCGCATCCCAGACCATCGAGGCCCCGATGCGACATTTGACTGAATAGGCAGGATTACGGCCTTCAATTTTTCCATAAATGGTCGCCTTGGCCCCGTCAGAGATCCGATTAAAACGGACCAGGGGAGTACGACCAATCGAGAGCGAATTGTCATCACAGAGAAACTTACCCATAGAGAGCTCCTTTCATTAAGATTTTAAACCGTTTTTTAAGTCCTCGATCAGGTCTTCAGGGTTTTCAATCCCCACCGAGACGCGGATCAATTCAGGAGAAAGACCGGCCTCTCTTCGGGCGGTCTCCGTCATTGAGGCGTGGGACATTCCCCAGGGTTGTTCGATCAAGGATTCAACTCCTCCCAAAGATTCGGCGAGGGAGAAATATTGCAATTTTTTGAAAAAGTGACAGATATCAACTTTTTTAGAATCGATCTCAAAGGCCAACATCCCTCCAAAGCCCTTCATCTGTTTCTTGATTAATTCCCTTTGAGGATGGGAGGGGAGGCCTGAATAGTAGACCTTTTTCACAGAGGGATGATCTTGGAGAAACTGGGCCACCTTCAGGGCCCCTCGTTGATGGGCCTCCATGCGTTGGGGCAATGTCTTGACACCTCGTAAGACCAGCCAGGCGTCAAAGGGAGAACAGGCCGTTCCCAGGGCATTGAAGAGATAATTGATGCGGTCGCCCAAATCTCCACGATCCTTGTTCACAATGACGACCCCCCCGACAACATCGCTGTGACCGTTGATATATTTTGTAGTTGAATGAAGGACGATATCAACCCCTGATTCAAAGGGACGTTGAAAATACGGCGACATGTAGGTGTTGTCCGCAATCGTCAGGATCTTTTTATTTTTGGCGAGGGTGACGATGGCCTCGATGTCCACGATATTTAAAAGGGGATTGGAGGGGGTCTCGATCCAAATTGCCCTGGTGTTGGGCCGGATGGCCTTTTTGACATTTTCCGGATGGCGCATGTCGATAAAGGAGACTTCAATGCCCATGCGAGGGACGATATTGGCAAAAAGGCGATAGGTCCCTCCGTAGATATCATGACCGGCAATCAGATGATCGCCGTTTTTTAAGAGGAAGAGGAGGGTTGTCTCCGCGGCCATCCCCGTGGCCGTGGCCCAGGCCCTTTCTCCCCCTTCGAGGGCCGCTAGATTTTCTTCCAGGGCGGCGCGGGTGGGATTGTGACTCCGGGTATAATCATAACCCTTGTTGACCCCCAGTTCGTCAAAGAAAAAGGTCGAGGTGGGATAGATGGGGGTGATGACGGAATTATAGCTCTTGTCTTTTTGGACGCCTACATGGATGGCCTTGGTCTCAAACTTTTTCACTTTTAATCCCTTTTCTTTAATAATGGGGTGCTTAAATAATATAGTTGGGGATGTATTGCCCCGTACGTTCGTTGAATTCGATCAAATCACGAAAGGTCATCTCGTCGATGGCCGTTTCAACGGTTTTTTCGAGTTTCTGCCACAATCCGTTGAAGGGATCGGTCGGTCCTGAGATAGAGTCTTTTTTCCCCTTTTTTTGAGAGTTTGTAAAGTCTACAGGTCCCTCAAGAAACCGCAGGACCTCCCCAATGGTCAAGTATTGAGACCTCCGGGCGAGGTGATAACCGCCCTCGACGCCCCGTCGGCTTTCCACGATCCCCCCGCGCTTGAGTTGAGCCAGGATTCCCTCAAGGAAGCGGGTGGGGATTTTTTGCCTTTGGGCAATGAAGGCGATCTTCATAGGAGGCCCTTGTTCACAGAGGGCCAATTCATACAGGGCCCGCAAGGCATATAAACTGCGCGACGAAAAATGAAACATAATCCTTCCCTTGGTACCCAACAATCCCGACTGGAATGATAGGAAAGCATTTTCGACCTGTCAAGGCATATCTTTTGTCTTGCCATTTCACAGAGGTGTCGTCATAATATCTACTATACCTATCGACAAAGTAGGGAATAGTTTGAATAAGGCATGCTGAGGATCATGTTGTCGCTATCAAACTTATGTCATGACTATCAAAAAGGAATGTTTCATGGACAGTCGTTACTGGCCCCCCTTTCAGACAGAGCCGCACAGTGACCATGTGTGGATCAAAAAGGACCTTTCGGTGGCAACCGTTGTGAGTGAGGTCGTGGATCGTTATGATTTTAAGGCGATAAAGTTTTTGGGTTTTTATGTGGAGGGGGGGGCGGAGATTCAAACCTGCCTCCTCGATGTCATCCGTCAATTAAAAAAAAGGCTCAAGGCCTTATTCATCCTCTTTGAAAAGGAGCTTCCCGTGACAACAATAATGGATGAATATTATGCCTCAGGGGTCGATGGACTCTGCCTCTTGTGGCAGGAGGGGTCCTTGTTTGTGAAGACGCTCGATTATGGGGTAAAGTTATGGCCTCGGGGCCATGTCTTTGTTTTTTTTCCTCCAGAAATCCATGTCGACAAAAAAACCCTGTGTGAAACCATGGAAAGAGGGGCCCTTCCCCTCCAAGATCCCCTTTATGAGGAAAATGCCATTATCATTTTGCAGAATTTAAAAACGACAAAAATCCCCCTAAAATTTATCAAGCAATTGGGGGGATTGGGGCTTCCCTTGGAAGAAGGGATGATGGATTTTCTCCTCCAATCCCCTATAGGCCGTAAGGTTTTTATTGATTTGAGCGATCTTCGGCGTAAGCTCATGGTCAAGAGTGTTGCGGACTCCTTTGACTCGGCAGGTTTATGAAAAAGTTACAAGTCCACATTGACCGCCGTCCCCTGCCCCTCCTTTTCTTTTTAGAATATAAAAACGCCTTTATCTTTGTAGCTATTGCCTCCCTCTTTCTTTGGGTTTTAAGTTTAGAAACCCCTACGGGCTTGTCTTTAGAGGGTTGGAAGGGGATTGCCATTTTTATTTTATGTTCGCTCCTTTGGATGACACAGGCGCTTCCTTTGGCGATTACAGGGCTCTTGGCGATTGTCTTGATCCCCAGTCTTCAGGTCCTGCCGACCAAGGCTTCTTATGCACTGTTTGGCAATGACGCCGTTTTTTTTATCTTGGGGGCCTTTATTATCGGGGTCGCCGTCAAGTCATCGGGCTTGAGTCGTCGCCTGACCTATTATTGTTTTAAAAGCTTTGGGACGACGATAAAAAGATTAGTCATCACCGTGTTTTTTATTGCGGCCTTTCTCTCATTTTGGATGCCGGAGCATGTCGTGGCCGCCATGCTCTATCCCATCGTCCTCGGTGTTGCCGAGATTCTCAAGCTCCCTCGTTCTTATTCGAAGGCGGGCAAGGCCTTGTTTTTGGCCCTGGCCTGGGGCTGTATCATCGGCGGGATTGCGACCTTTTTGGGCGGGGCTCGCAATCCCTTGGCGATCAGCCTTCTTGATGAATTTGCGGGCGAGCAATTTGGATTTGCCGAATGGCTTCAGGCCTCTTTTCCCTTGGTCACTATTCTGCTTCTTGTGACCATTCCCTTCCTTTTGACTTTGCTCAAAAATGAAACGATCGATTGTCGCTCGGCCCTCTTGGAATTGGATAAGCAGATAAAACAGGTGGGCATTCTTAGCTTTCGTGAAGTCGCGGTGGCGATTATTGTTGTGCTCACCATTGTCAGCTGGATTGTGTTTTCAAAACCTCTGGGACTTGTCAACATCACCCTCTTGTCGGCCTCCGCCCTTTTTATCTTTGGATTACTCAAATGGGATGAGGCTCAAGAAGGGATCAACTGGGGTTTGCTTTTGATGTATGGGGGGGCCATTTCCTTGGGAAGTGCGATAGAACAAACCGGGGCCGCAGAATGGATGATTACCCGTTTTGTCTTGGATCTTTCCTTGACCCCTTTCTTGACTCTTGCCGTGATTAGCTTTCTGGCCATTTTTATCACGGAAGGGATCAGCAATGCGGCCGTTGTTGCCTTTTTGTTGCCCATCGGGTTCCCCTTGGCCAAGCATTTGGGCATTGATCCCAAGATCATGACTTTGATCGTGGCGTTGCCGTCGGGATTGGGCTTTATGCTTCCGAGCGGTACCCCGCCTAATGCGATCAGTTTTAGTTCGGGTTACTTGAAGGTACGTGACATGGCGAGGCCAGGGCTTATTTTAAATTTTCTAAGCTGGTTGTTTTTACTGGCAACGGCCTATTTCTATTGGCCGCTCATTGGGATGAAAGTCTAAAAAAGTGCAGGGCCGAGAGGGCCATTCCGTATTGCCCTAGATAGTAGGGGATCATCACGCAGTTGTCCCGATTTTTTAAAGGGCGATCAAATTTGTGGAGGGCCAGAAAGAGGTCGGATGTCATAAAAAGAAGCGCCCCCAGGGCCGCCCACCAGACGCCGTCTCCCAGGATATCCTGATAGCCCAGTCGGCAAAAGGCCCGCCACACCATGACCCCGATCACGATTATGTAGAGAATAACGGGGAGTGTCAGGGATTTGAGATTGTCTTGGATGCGACGAAAGATCATCCAAAAGGCAACAAAAATAAGGATGAAGGGAATGATGTGAATGGGTTGCCACCCCGTTTGCAAGACAAGGCCCCCTATATAAAAAAGGTGGGCGACAAGAAAAGAAACGAGGCCTTGAATAAAAAATCGGTCTTCTTGCAAGAGAAAGATGTCTCCGATGAACGAAAAAAAAAGCCCTGTGGCAATCAGGATGGTGTAAAAACTCTGGTGAGGTTGAAGAGTCAGATACAGCAAGAGTATGAATACAGGGAAGGGTTTAAAGGGCCAGGCCAGTTGTCGCGTATGAAAGGCCGTTCCATAGAGATGGAGGAAGGCCCCGGCGGCAACAAGGGCTGTTAAGAGATAGAGGGATGAGGGTGAGCCGATAAAAGAGATCATTTATTTTTGTGTTTATTGATAAAAGATTCGATCTCTTCGACATCCTTTTTACAACCGATGTACAGGGGGACCCGCTGATGAAGGCTTTCGGGCTCGATATCCATGATTTTTTTGGATCCGTTGGAGGCCGTGCCCCCGGCCTGTTCGGCGATCATCGCCAGCGGGGCCGCCTCATAGAGGAGTCTTAATTTTCCATGGGGGCTTTTTTTGTCGTTGGGATAGAGAAAGATCCCCCCCTTGAGGAGATTGCGGTGGAAATCGGCCACAAGGGAACCGATGTAGCGAAAGGTATAGGGGGTTCCATTTTCCTTGTCCCGTTTTTTGATATGACTGACATAGTCTCGAAGGGCCTGGTCCCAAATATCGTAGTTGGACTCATTGACGCTGTAGATCTTGGCCCTCTCAGGCATTTTGATGTTGGGGTGGGAGAGGAGAAATTCCCCGACAACGGGATCCAGGGTAAAACCATGCACCCCATTCCCCGTGGTATAAACCAGCATCGTGGAGGAGCCATATAAAATATAACCCGCACACAGCTGTTCGCGCCCCTTCTGCATGCAGTCCTCTTCGGTGCCGGGCCCTCCTTTAGTCACCCGATGGTGAATGGAGAAAATGGTCCCAATGGAGACATTCACGTCAATATTGGAAGAACCGTCGAGGGGATCAAAATTGAGGACATAATTGCCATTTTCATAGGCCTTGGGGATGTGGATGAGATCCTCTTCCTCTTCACTGGCCATGGCACAGAGCATGCCGATGTGATCCATCATTCGGATCATGGTCTGGTTGGCAAACTGATCCAGCTTTTGGACGTCCTCCCCCTGAATATTGGTGATTCCCGTCGTTCCTATGACATCGAGGAGGCCGGCCTTGTTGACCTCACTGGAGATAATCTTGCCGGTCAGGGCGATTTGCATCAAAAGCTTGGAGAAATCCCCTCGGGCCTCGGGATACTCCTGTCGCTGGGTCTCCATGATGTGGCGGTCGAGGGTGATGATTTTTTGATGTCCATTGGCCATCGAAGATCCCTTTTTTAAAAAGAGGGCCGATCCTAGACAAGGATGACCTAAAAGTCAATGT
>MGSF01000085.1:0-9959 GCA_001798715.1 Deltaproteobacteria bacterium RIFCSPLOWO2_02_FULL_50_16
GTATTTTCAAGGTCCTTAAAATGTTCTTTTAATTTTGCGATGATTTTCTCCTCGATTTGACGAATACGTTCCCGAGTCACTCCATATTTTTCACCAATCGTCTCCAAGGTCTGGGGCAGTTCTGAGTAGATCCTGTTTTGGAAAATGTACTTTTCTTTTTGAGAAAGTTTTTTGATAAAGTTGTCGAGATTATCAAGAAGTTTGTCGTGAAGTTCTTTTTGGGCCACCATGTCTTCTTCATTTTGTCTCTCGTCGGCAATAAATTCGTTAAGAAGGGTGCCGGAGTCTCCCGGGATGGGGGCATCGAGAGAAATCTCAGAATGGCGCATCCTCTTCTCCATTTCTTCGACCTCGTCCTCCTTGACGTCGAGACGTTCGGCAATCAGTTTTGCCCCCGCATAATATCCCATGTCCTCAATCTTTCTCTTTTCCTTCATCAGGTTAAAGAAGAGCTTGCGTTGGGCCTGGGTGGTCCCAATCTTGATCAGTCGAAAATTATCAAGGATGTATTTGATAATGTAGGCACGGATCCACCAGCTCGCATAATGGGAAAAGCGGGCCCCCTTGTCGGGATCAAACTTGGTGACGGCCTTCATGAGCCCTACATTGCCTTCCTGAATAAGATCCAGGGTGTTGTGATAGGCCTGGCGGTATTCAAGGGCGATCTTGACGACCAATCTTAGGTGTGCCGTGACAAGACGGTGTGCCGCCTCAGGGTCCTTGTTTTCCCGATATTGGAGGGCGAGTCTCTGCTCTTCCTCATCGGTGAGAAATGGAAAGCGACTGACCTCGATCAGATAGGCCTTGAGGGGGTCTTCAAGGTAGGAGGGGAGGATAATGGCATGTTGGGGCACAAGATTTCTTTGAGAGGAGACGGCCACGACCGGCAGGTTTTTTTTGGACAGGGTCTCATCTGTCTTCTTGGAGGGCTTCTTTTTTGGTGGTTTTTTTTGAGACATAAAGATTGTTGTTGCCTCTCAGGATTTACCATGACTCTGGAGGGGGAGTCTTGTCAAGAATAAGGCTTGCGAAACCGCTTGCATGTTGTTTCCAGCTCTTGTAGCTTTTTCTTAGAATGACTTCTTTAGATGTTCAATTATTTGGCAGTCCTCTTAACGAAATTTTAAAAAAGGTCTCAAGGACTTTTTATTTTTCACTCAAAATTCTTCCTCAAAGGTTGAGATCTCCGCTGGCCTTGACCTATTTGCTGGCACGCTCGGCCGATACGATCACAGACACTGACTTGTTGTCGGCAGAACGCCGTCTCCATTGGTTGGGGCAACTGAAAAAAAGACTCCTCGAGTCCTCTCATGAGCCGATGGGCCCCTCTTTCAATCAAGAACTCGCAGGTGCCCAAAATATCCCAGAAGAGCGGCAGCTCCTTGAAAAAATAGATCTCTTGATACGACTGTATTGGGAAGATGCCGAGGAGGACCGTCATGATATTCAAGAGGTCTTGGTGTCTCTGATGTATGGGATGCAAAGGGAGCTCCATCATTTTCAGATAAGGACGATGAAAGATCTGGATGAATACTGTTTTTACGCCGCGGGTGTCGTTGGTCCATTTTGGACGCGGCTTCTACGGCGTCACGACCCTCGTCTTCGGTCGCTGGATCACGAACGGATGGAGGCCTTGGGGGTCCAGTTTGGAAAGGGCCTCCAGCTGATTAATGTCTTGAAGGATGTGGCCCGGGATTGTCAAGAGGGACGCTGTCATTGGCCCCAGGAGGAATTGATTCATCTGGGCGTTGATGTGCGGCCTCTCAACCAACCCCTTCCCTACAATCCATTACGACCCCTGATCCATCGCCTCCTGCAACAGTCCCTCCATTATTTGTCGAGTGGGCAACAATATTTGCTTTGTCTGCCACGGCGTTGTTACACCTCCCGGCTGGCCGTCTTGTGGCCCCTATGGATCGGGTTGGCCACACTTGATTTTTTGGCATCGGACACCCAGATTTTCAATCCGGATCGTCCCCATAAAATTTCCAAGAAGAAACTCATACAATGGATGCTTTTGTCGACGGTTGTGGTTTTATCTCAGAAGGGGCTTGAACATTTTTTCCGATTTTTCGAGAAACGCCTCCTCCAAAAATTACAGGACAGACTCTCCTCTAACCCTTCCCTGTAAGTCGATTATCACTGTAATATCAGGCAGTTATGTCTTATAAGGAATCAGGCAACCTTTGTCCTTTTTTGACGATACCTGACAGGCCATGGCTACCGTCACGATTTTTACACCCCTTGGGGTGAAGACGATTACTTTTCAGCACGATGCGGACCCTCACGTGACCGCCGCCGAGGCCCAACTCGTCCTCGAAAAATTTGGGGCCCCCAAGACCTGTGAGGGGTGCCGTGTTATTTTTGATAGCTACAATAGTCGCGAGGAGATGAGTCTTGTTCGATTGCAGGCCTTGGCCCGTGGGGAGACCTCGGGGCCGACAGTGAAACCCACAGCCAGCGTTACATTTTTTACGCCTCAGGGAGTCAGGACGATCACTTTTGCGCGTGATCTGGATCCAAAGGTCACACAGGTCGAGGCCCGGCTTGTCCTCGAAAAACTTGGACAACCCGGCGTCTGTGAGGGGTGCTATGTCCTTTTTGACAGCTATCATAATCGTCAAAGGATGAGCCTTGCGGCATTAAGGGCGCTCTCCGAGGGTCAAACCGTTTCTCTGGAGCCACCCCCGCCGGCCACATCTCCCTTGAAAACCTCCTCCTTGGCCTCCGTTCATCAGTGGCTTTGTTATTATGGGGACAATTTATCTCCCTCTGTTTTGAGCCAGGTTCAGATGGCCATTGTAGAATCGGAGGCCATTGTGCCCGCGGCCATGGTGAGTACCCCCACGAAGCCCCTCTTTGTGGCCTATTTGAGCCTGGGTGAGGTGAATCAAAACAGTTGGTATTGGCCGGAAATTCAGGGGGCTCCTTATATATTGGAGAGAAATCCAAACTGGCCGGAAGAGCGATTGATCGATGTCCGCTCGCAAGAGTGGCAAAATTTTGTCCTCACGAAAATTATCCCCCGAATCCTCCAGAAAGGGTACACCGCCCTTTTCTTTGATACCCTTGATACGGCCCAGCACCTGGAGACCACCCATCCCCAGCAGTGGGGGGGCAGTCAAAAGGCGATGGTGGAACTCGCTCGAAAAATACGAGAACGTTATCCCCAGCTCACCCTGCTCGCCAATAATGGATTTTCTTTGTTGGACACCCTGGGGCCTTTCATTGACGGGGTTGTCGTGGAGGATCTTTATACCCGTTATGATTTTGAAAAGAAGACCTATGGAAGGACACCTTCGGAGGTGACGAAATTAAAAGAGGGTTTCTTGCAAAAATTTCAACACGATTTCAATAAGCCCGTCTTTGTCATCAACTATGCCCGCCCTGAAGACAAAGAGCTCATTCACTATGCCGAAGGTGAGTGTCGGGACCACGGCTTTCGTTATTATAGGGCGACTGTCGATCTCATGAGTATCGGGACTGTGAGTCCTTAGCACAGCCCGCCAGCCTCCCCTTTTGGATAGACATTCTCAAAAAATATGCGATGATATTCCCCTTAGAAAGGGGACATGAATGGACCGTCCGGCATTATATTCTGAAGATAAGGTCCCTCAAGAGGAGCAGCATTATCATACCTATGTGGATCCTCATAAGGAGGTCTCTCGGTTGTCGGATATTATCTTGGGGGGGCAGGATGGTCTGGTCAATGTCCTGGGGGTCATTCTTGGGGTGGCCGCGGCCACGGGGGATAGTCGTATCATCATGGCGGCGGGATTGGCCGCCACCTTTGCCGAGTCTGTCTCCATGGGGGCCGTGGCTTATACATCGAAGGTGGCTGATTATGAATTTTATCAGAGCGAAAGGGAGAGGGAGTATCGTCATATCGAGAATGCCCCCCATATTGAGTTGGCGGAGGTTCGGGGTATTTATGAAAGAAAGGGGTTTCATGGCCCTTTGCTGGATACCATCATCGAAACAATCATAAAAAATAAAAAAATTTGGGTCGAGTCCATGTTGCTCGAGGGACATAATGTCATGGTGATTGATAAACACCGCGCCCTGCGGTCTTCTTTTGTTGTTTTTATCGCCTCTCTCATCGGTTCCTTCATCCCCCTTTCCCCCTTTTTCTTCCTGCCGGTCAAAACGGGGATCTGGACGGCCCTGGGTTTTTCCGCCTTGGCCCTCTATGGGGTGGGTGTTTATAAGGCCAAGAGTTACATAGGACATCCTGCAAAAAGCGGATTGAAGATGGTGATCATAGGGATTGTGAGCGCCTTGGTTGGATATGGGGTTGGTCTTTTATTCAAGGTGACTTGATGGTGTTCTGCATAAAAAGTGTTTTTCAAGAGGGTGTATTTAAGGTATTGTGAGTGGGGAGAGAGTTATGTTGTTAAGGCGTATTTTCGGATTGTGGTTACTCATCTTATTGACCGCCATTATCAATGGCGCTCTGGGGGATCTCTTTACCGTTCGTTGGCTGGGTCTTTATGGGACACATGTGTATAAAACTGTCGTGGTGGTTATCGTTGTCTTCGTCCTGGCAGGCCTCTATGCCCGTCGGACTCGGACATCGCGATGGCTTCAGGATGTGATTGAGTGTGGTCTTATATGGGTCCTCCTCACGGTGTGTTTTGAACTCATTTTTAACAATTATGTACTGAAAGATTCTTGGAGAGACTTGTTGTCAAATTACTATGATTTGGGTAAAGGTCGACTGTGGTCTTTGGTATTGCTTTCCGAATTGTTGGCGCCATTTTTGATGACGTGGCGTTTGAAGAGAAAAATCTGATTGAAGGAGGTGCCTTATGGCAATCGTAGAAGAGTCAGAGTATAAAGGGAATCCCGTTATTGTTTTAAAGAATAATGAAGACGATCGTTATCCGTTTACCTTTGGTCTCAAAAAGGCAAAGCTCGTCTTGGAACATATTGAAGACATCAAAAAATTTGTAGAGAAAAACGACAAGGAACAACCCCCACCGTCAGAAGAATAAGAAGGTGGGGTTAGTGCCGGTCCATAATTTCATATAATGGAAGAGGTGCAACCCCCACCGCCAGAAGAATAAAAAGGCGGGGTAGTGCTCCTCTTAAGCTAACTGACGACACGCTCGAGTAGAGTACGAAGCTCCTCCACATTTTTCGTTTGTACGGCTTGAGCCCGCAGGGGGGCGGCATTTGGAAAATGGCTCAAGTAATGAACAAGGTGTTTTTTTATACTGTTGTATTGTCGGGGACCTCTGACTTCTTCCAGGAGGCGGGCATGTTCCATGATGAGACGAAACCGTTCTTCCAGTGAAATCTGAGGAGGGGGCACGTCTTCGTTCTTGTGATTGTTGACGACCTGCCTTAAAATCGCCTTATTTTGAAAGATCCACGGATTTCCAATGGCCCCCCGACCTACGAGGACACCGTCCACCCCGCTTTTCTGAATAAGGTCGGAGGCCTGCTGCAGGGAGGTGATGTCACCGTTTCCCAGGATGAGGGTCCCTGAACCTTGGGCTATCTTCGCGGCTTGACCAATGGCCTCCCAATCCGCTTGGCCCTTGTACATCTGTTTAAGGGTCCGACCATGAATAGAGATAGTAGCGGGAGACTCCGTCAGCAATGTCTTGATCCATGATTCGATGGTGACGGTGTCGTAACCCAAGCGCGTCTTGACGGAATAGGGAAGAGGTCTTCGGTCTTTTGGTCTTGGGATCAGGGCGTGTTGTCTCTGTCCCTCGCGGACCGCATGGATCAGTTTGGGTCGGACATTTAAGTCCTCCAGATTTTTTCCCCCCACCCAATCGCCCATGGCCCTTCGGACAGTACGGATGATTTCCAGGGCAATCTCGGGGAGGGTGATCAGTTGGGCCCCTCCATGACGACGGGTCACCTTTTTTGCGGGACAGCCCATGTTGATATCGATCCCATCAAAGCCCAATTCGCAGACAATAAAGGCGGCGATGTAAAAGTCCTCAGGTCTGTGACCGTAAACCTGGGCGACAATGGGGCGTTCGAGTTCGGTGTAGTCGAGGGACTGAAATAATCTCTGGGGGGCGTATTGAAGGCCTTGGACGTGGACAAATTCGGTAAAGAGGACATCGGGTCGCCCATGACGGGCGACAATCACCCGACAGACAAGGTCGGTAATCCCATCCATGGGGGCGAGGGCCACGATGGGTCTCGCCAGTCGTTCCCAGAAGCCGAGATACGGTTTTATCATAATTACCCTCTCCCCCTCACCCTCCCCTCTCCCCAAAGGGAGAGGAAAAGAGACTTCCACTATAAGAAAATATGTGTCATGGAATCAATATGAAACTCATCTTGGCCTCGACCTCACCACAACGCCGGGAGTTGCTGAAAACCCTGGGAATCCCCTTTGAAGTCCAGGCCCCGCGTTTTACGGAATATCCCACCACGCTCCCTCCCTGCGAGGAGGCCCTCCTCTTTGCGGAGAAAAAGGCCCAGTCTGTGGAGAAAGAACATCCTAGCGCCCTTATCTTGGGGGGCGATACCCTTACCGCCGTAGGCCATAGAAAACTGGGAAAACCCCGGGACGAAGAAGAGGCCGTGGAGATGCTCTTGCTTCTTTCGGGGAAGAGACATGATTTGTACACCGCCCTCGTCCTCTTGAATACAGAGACGGGGGACATCAAGAGACATGTAGAAGAGGTACACGTCACCTTTCGATCGCTCACGGGAAGGGAAATCGATGACTATGTGGCGACAGGGGAGCCCCTCGGTAAGGCCGGGGCCTATGCAGTACAAGGGCAGGCGAGTGACTTTGTCACAAAGATCGAGGGGGATCTCCATGCGGTCATTGGGCTACCTTTGCAGAAGGTCAAGGAGTGGCTGGGATAAGGATCAATCTCCAAGACCGGTCAGCCGCAGGATGAGATTTTTCTCGATCTGGTTGCCGAGTTGTCTTAAGGCCTCGGCGGTGGCGGCCTCGGGTGTCTTTCCATTGCCATTGGCGGCAAAATTGACCTGACCGACGATCTCCTGATTTTGAAGATTTTTGACGGTCATATCCAGTGAGGCCTGGGCCATGAGGGCCTGATAGGTGCCGACATAGAGATCGCCCTTTTCCACGACATCGGTCTCTCCCTCGAGGAGATAGGAAAAAGAGGCCTCAGCGCTGGCCGGGTCCGTGGAGAGCCGATAGCCCGCCTCGGTCAGGGCCTTGAGGACATTGCGCTTGATCTTTTCTCCGGAACCGCCAATCGCCACCTGAAAACGGATCTTTTGGGAGAGCTTTATGATCTGGTCCTCAATCGCCACGGTGATGGAATCCCATTCGTGGCCGGTAAAACCACCGGGGGAGAGGACCGCCCATTCTGTGGAGTAGGCATCGGCCTCACGGGAGTGCTTGAGGGCCTCATTGAGGTATTTGAGGGCGAGGAAGATATTGCCTGAGTTGACCGCCTCATTGGCGGCCTCGGTCTTGGAGGCCGCACGGGACTTGGCCTGATCCCTATGACGCTGTACCAGGGCCATGCCTTTTGGGCGATGGAGCACGGCCAGGGCGTAGAGTGTCTTGTCCTTTGTGTGAGTGTAGTGATCGGTGAGTTGGACACTTTCCAGGACGCTGGCCGTGGCGGTACTGATGGCATCCACAAAACTCGCATAACTGGTCTTGTTCATCTTTTTCCCGGAAGGTCGTTCGGAAGAGAGCTGGGTAAACTCCTCTGTCCTTGTCTGGACCTCGACCTGAAATATCTTGGCGATCTCGGCGCGGGCGCGATTTTCCGCCAGTTCTCTCTGTTGGGATAGGACGCCTTTTTCCGTGGAGGCCGCCCCCACGCCCAGAAAATATTCCTTGGAGGGATATTCCTTTGACGGGCCGTCGATCCAGTCCGGCTGTTTTTTGGCATGGGCGAGGGGCGACAAGAGTCCAATAGACGAGATCAAGACGATGAGGAGGGAAAAATGGGGAGTTTTCATGGGCACTTCCTTATTATTGTTACTCTGGAAAGGTCTTATCCAGTGTCTTTGTTTCGATGTTTTCAAGCTTCGTTTCAATCTCTCCTAAGTGGGCCATGATCTTTTCATCGGCCTCCTCGGGGGACAATTGATCCGTCTTTTTCTGCATCCTTTCCTTCTCATTGGCCAAGAGCCTCTTGTTGAGATGATCAAAGAAGTAGCTCAAATCGACTTGGAGAAGAGAGCGGTATTCCTTGTTTTTTTTGATGTATTTGCGGGAGACAATGACGGAACCGATCAAGGTCTCATGGGAGGAAGATTCGACGACGTCTTCATTGACCTTGTAGTTGTCGTAATTGGCCTCGCGGATATAGGTCTTGACCAGTTGTTGCATAAATTTGGAGGCCTCACCGGAGGCGGCAAGATCAGCGCTCTTTCGCTTGGCATTCTGATCCTCCCACTCGGGATTGGAGTAGCCAATGGCCATAAAGATCTTGTGCTTTCGATCCCAGGAGTGACCCTCCTTTTTCCACCATTTTTTTTCGGGGTTTAAATCCTGTCCCCAGTGCTGTTTGCCCCCGCAGGCGGCCAGTCCAAAAAGGCTGGAAGCCAGGAAGGTTCCCAAAACGATTCCTAAAAATACTTTTTTCATGAGGGCTCCTTTCGTTGAAAAAAGGCACTCTATCGCCAAAATGGATAAAAATCAATCTTCTTGATTTTTCCCGCAATTCCCGGTAGTTTTCTCAATCATTTCAAAGGAGTTTTTTATGAAACATCTGGCGCTTCTTTTCCTTGTTATCGCGGCCCTTATCACCTCAGGATGTAGCCCCAAGGCCTATTCGAAAGGGGCCTATGTGGATCCGGAGCGGGTGGACCTCCTGAGTGACAAATTTGTCGAGGCCGATTTGCAACAGATCGCCGAGCAGTTGTCGGCCTCATTATTGGCCTCCGATGTGGCCAATTCGGGGGAAAAGCCGGCGGTGATCTTGAGTCTCTTTACCAACGCGACCGATGAGCATATCGACATGATCTCGCTCACGAAGATGATGCAGAACGAGATCATCAAGTCGAGGAAATTCCGCTTTCTCAATAAGATGCTCCGCAGCGAGATTGCCCAAGAATATGAATACCAGCAGTCCGGTTTTGTCTCTGCAGAAACGGCCAAGGCCCAGGGATCCCAGATCGGTGCGGACTATATGATCTCGGGGCATATCAGCTCCATTCGCCAACCCGTGGGAAAAAGGGAAATCGTCTATTACAAGACGACGGGGGAATTGACGAATATCACAACCAGTGAGATTGTCTGGACCGATGAGGTGCAACTGAAGAAGGCCTTCAAGAAGAGACACGTGGGGTGGTAGTCTCGTGGAAAAATTCAATGGCGCCTCGAATTTTCATTATTGGTCTTCTTGCCATTTTTCTTGCCGGTTGCGGCGCCTATTCAGGCCTCTCCCAACCCGTCCAATCCGCCTTTATGCGCGGGGACTATCTCCAAGCCCTCGCGGCCCTCGATAAGGCCAAGGTCGACAAAAAAGACAAGCTCCTCTATTTTTTGGATAAGGGGGCCCTGCTTCATTATGCCGGTGAATACGAGAAGTCAAACGAGGCCTTTTCCGAGGCGGAGGATCTGGCCGATCAGCTGGAGACCAAGTCGGCCACCAAGGAGGTCGGAGCGACCCTCACCAATGAAACCCTCCTTCCTTATGCCGGGGAGAAATACGAAAGGCTTTTGATCAATGTCTTTAAGATGCTCAATTATGCGGCCCTGGGTGAGTGGGATGAGGCCTTAATCGAGGTTCGCCGTCTCAACACGATGAAGGAGAAATTATTTCAGGATGAGATGAAGGATGTCTACAAAAACCCCTTTTCTCTGTATGTCAGCGCCCTTTTGTGGTCTTTGAAACATCATTATAATGATGCCTATATCGATTATAAAAAGACCTACGAACTCACCCTCGATAAAGAATTGTTGGCCCCCGAGATCTTGTCGCTGTCAAAACGACTGGGGGGTTTGAATCAAGACCAGTGGCTCAAGGAATTTGAGGGCATTGAGG
>MGSF01000085.1:9999-11927 GCA_001798715.1 Deltaproteobacteria bacterium RIFCSPLOWO2_02_FULL_50_16
CCTGGAAGACGGGCTTCCCCCCATTCTGGATTCTGAAGAGACGACCTTTTTGGACCAGAAGATCTCCCTCCCTATGCTCAAGAAGAGAGACGGCAAGGCGACGATCGCCAAGGTTTTTGTCGATGATGGCCAGGAGCCGGTCTTGACGACCAAGATATTGGCCAGGGTGAGTGACATGGCCGAGGCCAATCTGCCGCACAAGAGAAAGATTTCAGGGATGCGCAAGGTAGCCAAGGGTGTGGTCAAGGCCGGCGCCCAAGTGGCGACCTATGAGGCCATTGCCAAGAGCGGCGGCAAAGATGATTCCAAGGAAGACAAGACGGATCGCAAGGTGGCCGGATTGTTGGGGGCCCTCTTGGTGGGGGCCCTCTTCAATGCGACGGAAAAGGCGGATGTCCGGATCTGGTCCACACTCCCGGAGACATGGCAGATCGGCCAATGTGAATTGGAGCCGGGGGGGCACGAGATCACAGTCCGCTTTTACAATGAATATGGCAGTGAAGTCGGGCAGTCCTTCCAGAAGGGCGTCGACTTAAAGAAACGCGACAATCTCTTTTTAATCTTTCACCGCTTGTAAGGGGGGAAGGGGTTAGAGCGTAATGGTCTCGATCACCTCTTCGAGATCTTTGGGCTTATGGTCCTTGGTGACGGTGACGAGGCGGGCGAATTTTTCCTTGAGCCTCCACTTTCCTGAGGGATCTCCCCCTTCAAATTGGCGCGTGATGGCCTGTGATAAAGGGGCACTCCCGATCAATTGAGGGATTTTTTGGATGAAATCCTGGGGCCCGTGCATGCGCGCTGCGAGGATGAGGCGGTGGGCCAGGTCACGGGACAGGCGAAGGCCTTTTTCTCCCTGGAGGGCGATTTCAAGCTCGCCGGATGCGAAGTTAGTGATTGTAATCATTGTAATTTTCCCTCGGAAACTCCCCCTTGACTCTTCAGAAGCCCCAGGGTTTAATCGGCCTCTTCTTGTAAATCCCAAAGGGGTATTTATGTCAAGCTCCGTCGGGGCCCACACCGAGATCAAGCCCTTCTTTCGCTATCACCTCCTCCCCCAGCTCTTTTTCTTTACGATGGGGATTCCCAAGGGATCGATTGTCTCCGTGGATGTGACGGACCAGTGCAACCTGAGGTGCCATCATTGTTATTTTTTTGAGCAGGAACAGGAGGGGGTCTTGGATCTTGAGGGCTGGAAAAGGCGTCTTTTGGAGTTTAAAAGAAAATATCGGTTCTTGTATGGTTGCACCTGGGTGGGCGGTGAGCCGCTTTTGCGCAAGGATATCATTGAATATAACAAAAAACTCTTTCTGCACAATCTGATCGTCACCAATGGGACACTGCCCCTCCCGGATTGGCCCGAGGTTTATTTTCACCTCTCCATTGATGGGAATGAAGAGATCCATGAAAGGATCAGACGGCAAAGGGGGCTTTATCCCTTGATGAAAAAAAACATTGCCCGTGACAATCTCCACGTGACGGCGGCGATGTGCCTGACCTCGGCCAACTTTCACACCATCGAGGAGGTCCTGGAAGATTGGTATGCCTCAAAACTTCTGAAAGGATTTTTGTTTGATTTTTATACACCGATTCAGGGTTTGGATGATGGTCTTTTTGTGGGATGGTCCAAGCGAGACGAGGTGATCGATCAGTTAATTGATCTCAAGAGAAAAAAATACGGCAATTTTATCGCCCTACCCGAGCGGGTTTTAGAGCTCATGAAGTCGCACAACTCAAAAAAGGTGACGGACCATTGCCTTTTTGAAAAAAAGGCCTTTTCTTTGACGACTCAAGGGGCGGTGAAGGAAAAATGCATGTTGGGTCCCAAATCGGATTGTGACCGGTGTGGGTGTGTGGTGCCCTTTTACCTTCACAATCGGGCGGACAAACGGACGATCGTCAAATCTTCATGGACTGAAGCCCGTTTGCGC
>MGSF01000086.1:0-199 GCA_001798715.1 Deltaproteobacteria bacterium RIFCSPLOWO2_02_FULL_50_16
CAGCGGCGTTTGCGGCATTCCGAAGATCGGTATCGGTTTCATCACCGAGGGGGATCTCTTAGATTTCAACTCCTCCTTTCCCAATTCCTCGACGACACTTTATGGTGTCGATCTCTGTCTCAATTTTGAAGGCTATATTGACGACGGGCTGGGGGACGAAATAGACAGGGAGGGGCGCCCCACGGGACAGGTGGGCCGG
>MGSF01000086.1:221-25211 GCA_001798715.1 Deltaproteobacteria bacterium RIFCSPLOWO2_02_FULL_50_16
GCCGCTCCGAGGAGACGTTGACCGAGGACGATCTCCCCATCGGCGGGACCCTGGCGGATCTCCTCCAATTCAGGATGGAGCGTGAAGCGACGTCCCACATGGGAATCGTCGAATGGCGCTGGCCCTCCAATAAACCCGTTTATCAAACAAGTTTCTTCGACGGCGACCTTGAGTTGAAATTCATCCACCCCTGGTTTGCCCTGGGTGCGGGCGCTGACCACACAGAGACCACCATCCAACGCGATGAGGAAGATCCCACACACCATTCTAATTGGCTCTTTCTTGTCACGGGGGCCACGGGTGGAGAACTGGCCCAATTGAGATACAGGGGTTTTAGCGTCACGCTCGATGCCGAGACCCGCCTCTTTGCCGGGCAGGCCTTTGGGATGTTTGGCCTCGGGGGAGTCGAACTCGCCTATAATTGGTAGGGGCCCTGCAAAAATAATTTCCGCATGCGGCGTTGCCCGGCTCAGCCACTCCTTGCGGCGTACACCCACAGTACGCCTCAGTCGGACTTCGCCGGGCGTCTTGCCTGCGAAGAATTCTTTTTGCAGGGCAAACGAGTGGAAGTCATTTCCCTTTATTTAACTGAAATTTTCTGGGTGATCTGATATCCTGCATGGGTTTCTCCATATTGGAGATGGGGAGTCCTCTTTTGAAGGGTCAGAAAAAAACAAAAAAAGCGGCATCAAAGGGAAAAGACTCTGTCTCTGAAGAACTGCTGGGAATCTACGCCAAGGGGTTTGAGAGCTCACCCAATTCAATGATGATCGTCGCCTATAAAGACGGCGAACCCCACATTCAGCACACCAACACATCCTTCACAAAATATTATGGATATACTGAAAAGGAGGTCGTGGGTAAAAATCCGAGCCTGCTGAAATCGGATCTTCTTGATGTGAATTATTATAGAAAAATGTGGAGGGCCGTTCTCGATCCAGAGGTTGGATATTGGCATGATGAGATCGTCAACAAGCGAAAGAATGGATCCCTCATCCATGTCATTCTTTTCATCAACACACTATTTGATCATAATAAAAAGCCGATTTACTTTATCGCCAATCATACAGATATCTCTAAACGGAAGGAGATGGAAGAGGCCCTCAGACAGAGTGAAGACAGATTTAAAAGCATAAGCGCCTCAGCCAATGATGCCATCATTATCATCGACAATGATGGAAATGTGACTTTGTGGAACAAGGCCGCCGAAAGGATCTTTGGTTACTCAAAAGAAGAAATGATGGGACGCTATCTCCACGATATTCTAGTGCCACAGCGATATCATGAGATTTTTAAAAAGGGATTTGATGCATTTAAAATTTCGGGCAAGGGACCCATTATCAACAAGGCCATCGAATTGGTAGCCCTCAAAAAGGATGGGCGTGAGTTTCCCATAGAACTCTCATTGTCAGCCTTGCAAATCAAAGGACAATGGAATGCCATAGGCATCGTCAGGGATATCACAGAACGCAAAGAGTTTGAAGAAAAATTGAAAAAAAGCAATGAAGAATTAAAAGAAATAAGCGACCGAAAGTCCGCTTTTGTGGCCAATGTCTCCCACGAATTCAAAAATCCCCTGATCATCATCCGTGAAACGATGACCATTATCCTCGATGGGTTACTGGGAGAAATCAACGAGAAACAAAAAGATTTTTTGGAAAAGGGAAAAAAGACCGTCGACCGCCTCATGCGTCTGGTCCTCAATCTCCTGGATATCGCAAAGATCGAATCCGGCAAGGTGGAACTGCACAAAAAGAAAACGGATATGGCCTCATTATCTCATGACATCCTTGAGTCTCACAAACCTTCATTGGCCAAAAAACAAATTTTCATCAAGACAGATATCGACGATAAAACGACTCCTGTCTGGATCGATCCCGATCGAATCACCGAGGTCATCACCAATCTCATGGATAATGCCATCAAGTATACCCCTGTCAACGGACACGTCTTCATGAAGCTCTCAGAAACACCAAGTGAGATACGATTTGAAATCTCAAATAGCGGGACGGAAATTGACGAAAAGGATTTTGGGAAAATTTTTGACAAATTTGAACGCATTACCTCCGAAAGGGAGGAGGGCACGGGGTTGGGCCTCTCCATCGCCAAAGATATCGTGGAACTCCATCATGGAAGCATTTGGATTGAAAATGAAAGGGGCAAAGGAAATCGCTTTATTTTTGTCCTGCCCAAAGATCCAAACAAATAATACTCGCCTAATTTGTCACATAATGATCAATCAGGGAAAGAAGCCGGTTGGCATCCACAGGCTTCACCAGGATATCCGCGGCCCCCAATTGCTGCACATATTCCAGGATTTCTCTTTCTTCGTGCCCACTGATCACAATGATGGGGGGGATATCGACATCCACGGGCAGATAATGACGCGCGAGTTTCAAAAAGGCCGTTCCGTCGATGCGGGGAAGACTTAAGTCCAGAAGGATGAGATCGGGCTCAAAGGTCGTTGTGAGGTCGAGGGCTGATGGAACATTATCGGCCGTCAGGCAATCGCACCCGCGATCCTCCAAGGCCTCTTCCAACATGTCAAGCATGGTTGGATCGGCCTCCACAATAAGGACACGACGCCTCTCCATTGTTATCCTCCCTTGAGTCTCCAGACTACCAAAAAACCATTCGAAATCAAGGGTTAATCTATGACGCAAAACTCCTAAATAATAATCATCATTTACTCGTCCTCTCCGCGACTTTCTTGTTTCAGATAAAATGCCGACGGGCTATGATGAGAGTGGTGGAAAATGATATGGCCCCTTCCAAACGCCAACTCATCTTGCGCGGCATCAAGATTGCCGAGTCGGCCATTTATCGCCAGGACAAGATCTGGTCTCAATACAGCAATGATAAAGTAGATATCGGAGAACACCTGGCCCTCATTCTTCGAATATTAGGAAAGGCCCTTCCCTTGAACAAGAAAATCAGGGCCCTTTCTGTTGGTTCGAGCAATGAACCCCAATTTCGCATCCTCCAAACGGGATGTCAGGGTGGGCTCTATCTCTTAGACATCGACAAATCGAGTCTGGAAATCATCAAGGAGCGCCTTCGTCGACAAAATACCAGAAATGTCATGACTATTTTGCAAAATTTTAACAACATTTTTAACAACCCTGCCAAGACAATTCGTTTTCGTCATAAATTTCTCCAGGACAAAAAAGTGGATCTCGTCGCATTGCATCATTCGTTGTACTATTGTCCGCAGGAATCCTGGATAGAACTCTTTAGAAATCTTTACAAAAATATCCTGGCCCCTGTTGGAGTGATGCACGCTGTACTGATGACCAACAAAAGTGACAATCACTCCTCCACCACATGGCTCTACAATCATTTTGCCGGAAAATTCTGCCGTCACGAAAACAATCAAAGTCTCGAAAAATTGAAGCGCGCCCTCAAAAAAGAAAGGTTGTTTGCCGGATCCCGGATCCTCTTCAAGACCCGTTCTATTCAATTCTTTGTCGATGACTTTGAAAGGATGATGGCCGTCGTCTGGATGATCCTCCTCCACCCCTTTGTCCACGAATACAATTTTGGGCAAAAGGAAGAGATTACGGAGCTCATTTATAATCAGTTTTATAAAAAGAAAAAACCAATCCTTCAGATTCAAGACCACTTGGCGGTGTATCGTGGCCTCCATTTTACCCCTATTGTCACTGACTAAGATCCTTATAATAAAGGAAATTTCCCTCTTTTTCGAAAATTTTCGAAATATCCTGAAAAAATCGTAGCAACAAACGGCCGAGGCCCTCGATATCAGTGACAGAAAGGGATGGACCATGATACCACCGTCACCGACCCAATCCGCCGACGCTATTATAGAAACGGCCGCCACTCGTTTCCTGGAACTCAGACGAAGATATTCCACCCCCGAAGAACGGGAAGAGGCCGATTACGAGGCCTGGCTGGAACGAGAAAGACAAAGACCCCCAACCCCCGATGAGACGAAAGTCCGGGCCCATTTGGCCGTCCTTGACAATTCCCCCTTCCTTGAAGAACCCGCCATCCCACGAGATGTCGAGGCAGGACTTAGGGAAGAGGCCGCACCCACCCCGGACCCCGATCCCCTGCTAGCCCTTTTGACACCCCCTCCCGCCTTCCAAAGAGAGGAATCCATCAGGGTAGAATGGAAAGATGTCTTGGCCGGTCACCGATCCCTCCCTGAGGCCCCCCCAAAAATCTCCTTCCCAGAAAGGGAGCTCCGTCTGCCCGAAGAAGCTCTTTCTCGATCCACCGCCCCAAGGGCGGCGGAAGAAAATCCCCGTCCCCGACTCACAATGGCCTCGCTTTTTAGCGGAAGGATGAGCCGGGGGGAGACGACAGACGCCCTGCATCGCCCTCCTGATCAAGGTGTGGGGCTCATTCAATTTAATAAAGATGATGTCTTCTACTGGCATAGGCCCCAAGACCGGGTCCTGGCCGATGGAGGGACAATGACCTTTGACGGGCACTTTGTCTGGTCCAATAGAGAAACCTTTCCCAATGCGGCGGAGAACCCCTCCGTCGATCCCACACGCACGATCTACAGGGCCGATACCGCCATCGATTTTCACAATGTCCCTACGGGGCTCGGATCCGCTGACACAACCCGTCTCACACTGGATCCTCAGGAAAAACCCTTTTACAGCTTCAGGAGGGGAGATGAGGAGGCAGGTCGTTTTTTGGTTGGCAACGGTTATACGACTATCATCCCGCTCGATCGCGAACGGGCCATCGCCCTCAGGCCCGAGGACCTAAAAAAGGTCCTGAGAGAGGCAGGGGTGGGCTGGGCGCAGGGAGATTATGGTAATGCCGTGGCCCATTTAAAAAATTCCAAGGTAAGGCTGTAGACCCATTGACACCCCCAATAATTGTCGCCATAGTCCCCAGCCATGTCCCTGCCCGCTTTTATCGCCGCCCTGCCTACCGAAATCAAAGGCCTTCGTAAAAAAATGAAGGTGGACTTGACCGTCGATGTCAAGCCGGGCAGAGCCTACCAGGGCACCCTTAAAAATCACCCCCTCCTTCTCAGTTATTCCGAGATCGGAAAAGGGGCCGCCGAAAGGCATGTCCAATGCCTCATTAAAAACTTTCCCATCACGCACATGATCGCCATCGGCTTTGCAGGGTCCATGGTCCCCCAATACAACACCGGCGATCTCATCATCGCCCCTGCCGTCAAGAGCGACGACAACGGCTCTCCCCCCCTTTCTTGTCATGAAGCCCTGATTCATTGGGCTGAGACCCAGAGTCAGGGGAGAAAACTCAAATTTAGAAAAGGCAATCTCCTGACCGTGCGGGAACCCCTCCTGACGGTTCACGAAAAGATGATGGCCCATCGCCAATACGATTGTACCGCCGTGGATATGGAAAGTGCGGCCATCGCCCGGATCGCGCACGACAACAAGATCCCTTTTTTGGCCGTGCGAGCCATCTTTGACACCCTGGATGTGGAGCTGCCTCAGGATGAAAGTTTTCTGACGGAAGAATCGCAGGTGTCTGTGGGCAAAGTCCTCGCCTATGGGATCAAACAACCCCGTGTCTTTCTGAAATTGCCCCAATGGGGGATGTGGGCCGGCAGGGCCAGAAATTCACTGACCTATTTCGTCGAGTCCCTCATACAAAGTAACTTTTCAGGATGTTGAGAAAGGTCCCGGTGACTAAGCAGACTGAACGGCCTTGTTCCATCGGGCAAGGATCGCCCCCCTCTCCTTCTTCATCATATGAGGCTTAAAGACACGATCCTCTCTCCAGGCATTAGCGATCTCCTGCTGGTCCTTCCAAAAACCCACGGCCAGACCCGCCAAGAACCCGGCACCCAGGGCCGTCGTCTCAATCATCTTGGGCCTGACGAGTTGGCAGCCCAGGATATCGGACTGAAATTGCATGAGAAGATTATTGGCCGAGGCGCCACCATCCACCTTGAGGAGCCTCACCCTTTTGCCAAGATCCTTCTCCATCGCCTTCAAGATATCGTACTGGCTCAAGGCGATGCCTTCCAAAACGGCCCTGGCCAGATGGGCCGATGTCGTCCCCCGGCTAATTCCCGAGATGAGACCGCGGGCGGAGGCCTTCCAGTGAGGGGCCCCGAGACCCACAAGGGCCGGTACAAAGGTCACCTCACCGCTATCCGAGACACAACCAGCCAATTCTTCTACCTGAGGAGAAGAGGAAATAATCTTGAGTCCATCACGCAACCACTGCACGGCCGCCCCCGCAATAAAGGCGCTTCCTTCCAAGACATAAGTCACCTTCCCATTGAGCTGCCACCCCACAGACGTCAGCATCTTATAGCGGGAGCGGACAAGCTTACCTCCCGTATTCATCACCAGAAAAGATCCCGTCCCATAGGTGCACTTGGCCTCTCCCGCCTTAAAACAGGCCTGACCAAAAAGTGCCGCCTGCTGGTCCCCGGCCATTCCCGCGATGGGAATTCCGTCAGGAAGCCCGGGGACATCCTTCGTCGTCCCATACACCTTGGAAGAAGGCTGAATAAGGGGCATGAGGGAGGCCGGGATCTTGAGGAGTTTGAGCAGGTCTTGGTCCCAATCCAGGCCTTGCAAATTCATGAGCAGGGTGCGCGAGGCATTGGAGACATCGGTCACATGCTCCTTATGTCCGGTCAGTTTATAGACCAAAAACGAATCGATCGTCCCAAAGGCCAGCGACCCATCTTTGGCCCTCTGCCGGGCCCCGGAGACATGATCCAGAATCCAGCGGATCTTTGTCCCCGAAAAATAGGGATCGAGGACAAGACCCGTCTTACGACGAATCAGGGCCTCCTTGCCCAGTTTCTTGAGCTTGTCACAAAGGGGGGCCGTGCGCCGATCCTGCCAGACAATCGCCTTATAGAGGGCCTGACCCGTACAGCGATCCCAGATAATGGTGGTCTCTCGCTGATTGGTGATCCCGATTCCCGCGATCCTGTCACCGCTAACCCCCGCCAGCTCCAACGCCTTCCGGATGGTCGTGATCGTGCACTGCCAGATTTCCTCAGGATCGTGTTCCACCCAGCCCGGCTGGGGATAGTGTTGGGGAAATTCCTGGTTGTGTTTGGCCAGGACATTGAGGTCGTGATCCAAAAGGACAACCGTCGTCCCCGTCGTCCCCTGATCGATACTCATGATGACGTCTTTTGTCATAACTCCTCTCCTTAAAAACGACCCAAAAAGGAGGCGGTTACTTCTCTCTCACTTTTTGCCTCAGCCTGTCCCCGGCCCGGCTGAGGCAAGCTATTTGACCCAATATCTTTTGTAGGCCGCAAGGAGATTGGGTCAAATAAAGCCGTTCGAGAGAAGTAACCACCTCCTTTTTGAATTTTTTGAAAATAACAACCTGTTACAAATCTCAAGGGATAATATACCTTTCGAGCGGCTTTATTTTTCTCAACACCTTATTGGCCTCAACGACTTGAGAAAAATTGCTTGCCAAACCCGGCCAGAGAGGGTTTGGCAAAAAGCGAGAGAGGTATATTATCCCTTGAGATGAATCTGTTTGCTAAAAAATTCAAAAACACGCGTTGACACTAAATCCTTCTCATAATCCATTGTCAAGACGTGATTGGAATTCGTCAGGACCACCTCCTCAATGAGGGAAGACCCAAGATGTCTTTTCATAAAGCGGGCACTCTTGGGCGCGACCACCTCATCATGACGAGAGGACACGATCAAGGCGGGTTGGTAGATCCGAGGCAAATGTCGGCGGGCCGCCCGCATCTCATCCCAGACCTCAAACAGGCTTTTGAGGGAAAAGCGATCATAGCCCACAAACTGTCTCTGGGCCTCGGGATCCCGAATCGCCGCGGGGTCTTTTTTCTGGATCATGTGGTGGTGATAACGAGAACGAAAAGGCATCCATCGAAGCACCTTGACGCCCACACGGACCAAGGGTTTCCTAAAAAAAAGGGGGGTGGCCAGACAGGCGATCGCCCGAACCTTTTCCGGAAATGCCTCGGCCAATCGGAGGGCCATCAATCCCCCCAAGGATAACCCGGCCACGCAGACAAGATCGGTTTGAGAGATCAATTCTTCAAGGCCAAGACGCACCCCGCAAAACCAGTCCTGGCGCAACACCGTGTCCAGCGCCGAAGACTCACTCCCATGACCCGCCAATAAGGGGGTCCCGACCCGCCATCCTGCCTGTTCAAAGGGCCTCTTGAGACTCTTCAAGCAGTCAGGGGTGGCCGTAAAACCGTGAATGAGGAGGCATCCGGGGTTCACCCCCCCACTCAACCACTTTAAAAACACTTTGACAAGACCCGTAAATTTGTAAGAAGTAACGGGAGTGGTGGAAAATAACTTTTCTTGAGCGGCTTTAGAAAAATCAATCACCTTACTGCCTCTATGCCATTGATTTTTCTAGCTGTCCAAAAACCGGCAGTGGAGGTTTTTGGGCAAAAGCGAAAGGAAAGTTATTTTCCACCACTCCCGTAACCTCTGAAAAAAGGCAGACATGAAGCTGGAACAAATCACCCTCCCGATCAAGGAGGACCTCGAGCGCGTTGAAGAGGTCATTAGCGAACGCCTCAAGTCCGACGTCCCCTTCATCACGACCGTGACCCACTATATCACTGAAAACGGGGGAAAGAGGGTTCGTCCGGCCATTTTGCTCCTGGCCGCAAGGATGGCCGGTTACTCGGGGCCCTCGGCCATTGAATGTGCCGCCGCCATCGAATTTTGCCACACGGCCACCCTCCTCCACGACGACGTCATTGACAAGGCCTCCCTGCGGCGGGGCCGTCCCTCCACCAACGCCCGGTGGGGCAATCACGCCTCCGTCCTCATCGGGGATTTTTTTTACTGTCGCGCCTCCGAGATGTTTGCCAACTCGGATAACCTCAAGGTCATCCAGCTCATCACCAAGGCCATGCGAGAAACCACTGAGGGAGAGACCCTGGAGATCACAAAAAGCAATGACTTGTGCATCACAGAAGAGGAGTATCTCAAAATCCTCCATGCCAAAACGGCCATCCTGATCGCCACGGCGGCCGAAATGGGCGGGCTTTTGGGCAATGTCTCCGAGGAATTTGTTCGCAGCCTGAAAGAGTACGGGACCTCACTGGGGCTGGCCTTCCAACTGGCGGATGATGTCCTGGATTATATCTCTGATGAGGAGACCTTTGGAAAGACGAGGGGCATCGATTTGCGCGAGGGGAAACTCACCCTCCCGATCATCACTGCCCTCAAACAGGCCGATCCCCAAGAAACGAGGATGCTCAAGGACGCCCTGATCTCGGAAAAACTAGAAGAGTCAAAATTGAAAGAAATCATCTCCCTCATCCAAAAACTCAACGGCATCGACTACACGCTCAACCTGGCCCAACATTACATCGCCAAGGCGAAGGGGTCGCTCGCCGTCTTCAAGAATTCGATCGAGAAAGAGGCCTTGTTGAATCTGGCCGACTACGTTATCTGCCGGGAAAAATAATAATGGGAAATCTTTAAACTCCGCGGGCCCCTTCCCGCCAATGACGGGCCTCTTTCCGATCGCTGGGTAACCCGAGCCTCTCGGCCACTTGGCCCCCCACCTCTCGGACCTCACGGGGCGATCGGAGACTTCGTCCGGGTCCCCGCACAACCCACCTTAGTTCACGAATCCCCTCCACACGATCCAGCTGAAAAACGCCGTTATCCGGATCGTGCCTCAATCGTCCCTCATACAACTGGCTCACGAGTTCGGGCACTTCCTGACCTCGACGCCCCATATGGGCATCATGGTTATCCGTCACACGGATAAATGTTTGTTCGCCCCCGGCCTGGAGGGCAAAGGCCAGGGTATACCAGATATCGACATCCTGATCCCCCGGAAAGACACCCAAGAGCGTCGGCGGCAAGGTGAGGGTCCCTGCGACAACGGCGTCCTGGACCCGTTGCCACAAATGTCGTGAAAATCGCGGGGTGTCAAAGGCCCCCAAACCCATCACGGGGAGACCCATGCGGGCCTCCTTATACTGACGAGCGTAGTCGGCGCGTGTGGTATCGATCCCCTCACTCATGGAACGACTGCCGGGGATGACGACATTTCTGGCCACCCAATCCCGGGTCGACCGCAGGGCCAGTCCCCCCATAATCAGGGGGGCCATCCGCACGAGGGAGGCATACTTGGGTCCCAGGAGAAAAGCGGGTGAATCCAAAAAGAGGGCCGCATACCCGTGCTCCCCCCCCCGATGGAGGAGCTGATCGACCAGATGACGGGCCCCCATGCTCGATCCGACACCGATACGACCCAGCGGCTGGCCATTGGTATCGGAAAGCCTCGGATCCAGCCCCTGAATACGACCGACCTCATCATGAAACTGGAGGTCATGGACCGTCAGGAGGGCGACACTCCTTTGGGCCGCCACGCGGGGATCGGGGTGGGCCGACAATCCGTGATCCACGGGCTCGCGCATAAAGGTGGCCAAACCCCGGCCAACATAACCCTCCACCCGTGTCAGATCATATTCCAGACCATGGCCAAAGCCCGGATAGAGCTCGACAACGGCCCGGGCATGCTGACCCGACGGGGCATGGAGCCCCAACATCCGAAACTCAAGCCCGGCCGGCCCCCCACCCACATCATGGCCCTCCAAATACCCATAATAATACCCCGGCAGGGGAATCCCCCGTGCCTCCTCAGTATAGGACCTTATAAAGCGCTCCCTGTCCTCCGGGGAGAGCTCACGCCAGGTCATCCGTGCCGCGAAGGTGGGCCTTGTCCTCCCTGGTAAGGGAGGAAGGGCAATGACCGCCTCATCCAAGACGCGGCCCTCGATGAGGTCGTGAAGGCGCTGTTCCAGGAAGATCCGGGCCAAGACATCGCCTCCCGGTCCCCCAGCCAAAGAAGGACCCCTTCCTGAAACAAGGCTGTCATAATGTTCTTTTAACCCTGGAGTCACGGGAGAACCTGGGGTGTCCTGTATCTGACCCTCCAAAAATGCCTCCTGCCTGGCCGCCCCCGCCTCCAGGGCACGACGAGTCCTGCCCTCAAAACGACCGATAGCATCACTCAAAGACCGGCGTCTCTCGGCCCTCCATTGTAAGGGATACCAGGCGTAAGGATCCTCTGAACCCGATGGCCTCAAGGCCACATCACCCTCTGCCATAACTCGCCCTCCTTATTTCATATGGGGGTGTTGTCGATGGTTTAAAAAGAAAGTTGTGGGACAAATCGTCCAGTGTGGTCAAAGTGTATTCTAGCGTCTACGACAGCTTCTCTAGTATGCCCCCGAAACTAAGACCATGAATAGAATAGAAAAAGAGCCTCATGACCTGCAAAGAGAGGGGGGCTTGTCAACAATACCTGTGAACGCCTGTGAACGAAAAGTGACTTCAAATTCCAGACTCCCCCGTCTGAAAATGAAACCATTTAACCAATCACCAATATCCCCTCTCCACACATCACCTGAAAATAATTCATTATTTTTAGACACACCCCCCTGGCACTGCTTTTGCAAAACTCCCCTCTAACACCGGTGCGACGAAGTAGTCCTCATCCCCACGGGATGAGGGCGACAAAGTAGTCCCTCTTTATGGGGCGACAAGGAGTCCATCATGAAAGAAAACGTCATTCTCAAGGATGTCTATGCCATCGCGGAGGGTGATCATTCACACAAAAGCCGTTGGACCAGGATCGGCATTGGTTTTGTCAACTCGGACACCTCCATCAATGTCGTTCTCGATGCCATCCCGGTCAACGGGCGGCTTCACATCCGTGATCGGCATATTCGCAAATCTCTAAACGAAGTAACGAAAGGAGAAAACCAATGAAGACAGTAAAGACTTTTCTCATCCTCTTCACGCTCGTGTGCCTCATGGCCCCAGCCCTGGCCGAGGCCGCGGTGGCAAAAAAACCCTTGAAGGGGGTGATCAATATTAACACCGCCAGTCTCGAAGAGCTTGCGATGCTCCCCGGCATAGGGGCAAAAAAGGCCGAGCGTATTATTGAATACCGTGCCAGCTCCCCCTTTGCTGAGATCTCTGACATCACTCAGATCAAGGGGATCGGCCCCAAACAGTTTGACCAGATGAAACCCTTCCTGGTCGTTCAAGGCGAGACCACGGCATACTGGGGAACTCAAGAAGAGGCTGGAGTCACTTCCACCCCTTAGGACGCCTCTTTGCAGGGGGACCCGGGGCAGGAGTCCAATGACTCCTGCCCTTTTTTTATCTGTTTTTAGAGGTTCCTGGGAAAATGCCTTCCCCGGATAGCGAGGAGGCCCAATAAAGGAAGGATCAAAAGAATAAAGGCAAATGGAAATGAAGAGGTGTCCCACTGAGCCGTATGCAGGCTGCATCCCGACAGGGCATTAGAGGAATCCTGGGAGACGGCGGGATCCTCCGCCCCAACCTGTTCCGGGGATTCTGCCCCCTCCAAAGAAACCTCTTGGGCCTCTTCATCAAGATTGATCCCTGCCAATGTTGTTTCTCCATTGAGGGACTGCATGATATTCAGGCTCCCCTTGGACAGCACCTTGCCCTCAAGAGAGCCTTGATGAGTGGCATAATTTAAAATGACATCCTTGACCTGGAGGGCGGTCCATTCCGAATTGCGAGACATCATCAGGGCCGCGGTCCCTGAAACAAAGGCCGTCGCCATCGAAGTCCCCGAATAATAACCATAGTGATTGCCAGGCAGGGTACTCAAGATAGCATTCCCCGGCGCCGCAAGATCCACAGTCTGACTCCCAAAGTTGGAATAATTCGCCAGAGAACCATCCCCCCCCAGGGCCGCTACAGTCATCATATTATCCAGTTTGAGGCTGGCCGGATAAACTGGAGTTTGATCGATATCATAGCCCTTTTTATTTTCGTCGCCATTCCCCGCCCCGGTGACAAAAAGGATCCCCGCCTGACTCGCCTCTTCAATGGCTTTTTTAAGTTCCGTCAAACTCTGTTGAGTGGTGGTGGAAGGAGATTTTATAACCCAGCTACTATTGATAATATGGGCCCCATTATCGATGGCATAACGAATGGCCTCAATCGCTGTATCAATCCTCCCCAAGCCATCACCTCCCGTAAATTTGAGAACCATCATTTGGACATCCCAGGCGACACCGGTGACTCCAAGCCCATTATTCCCCACGGCCCCGATAATTCCGGCAATGTGCGTCCCATGACCCCTTTCATCCATGGGGGAAGAATCGTTATCATAAAAATCAAATCCATGGACATCATCAATATAGCCGTTCCCATCATCATCCATATCGTTGTCAGGAATCTCCCCTGAATTGACCCAAAAGTTGTCTCTTAAATCCTCATGATCCAGATCCACCCCTGTATCAATCACCGCCACAACTACCTGCGGGGCCCCATGAATGAGTTCCCAGACAATGGGGAGTTGAAGTTCGGGGGTGATCATCTCTGTTTGATAGGCCACATAGGGATCGCTGGGAAGATTGAGGGGGGGAAGGGACTGTGATTCAGAAACAGAATAGACCGGCCGCGCCACAAGAAGGGCCAACAGGAGAGAGAAGAGGGAAAAACCCAGTCGTCTGAACAGCAACATCGTACCCCATCATCATCATCCTATCCCCCGATAGATGTGTTTGGTGATTGATCGTTATATGAGTTATCGGCCAAAGGGGAAAAAAGTTGTGACTTTTCTAGGCATTGACCCCCAAGATCCCCTATGATACGAAACCTCCCCATGCCCCACCCCTCCTCAAAAAAACTCTTTAATGAGGCCCAAAAGGTCTTGGTAGGGGGGGTCAATAGCCCCGTCCGGGCCTTTGCCGCCGTCGGGGGACATCCCATCTTTATCGATCGGGCCAAGGGCTCTTCTCTGACGGATGCGGATGGAAATCACTACATCGACTACATCGGCTCCTGGGGACCGATGATCCTGGGTCATGCCCACCCGGAGGTCATAAGGGCCCTTCAAGAATGTCTCCAAAAAGGAACGAGCTTTGGGGCCCCAACGGCCCTTGAAACCCAACTCGCCCAGGAAGTCATTCAGTGTTTCCCTTCGATTGAAAAGATCCGCTTTGTCAATTCGGGGACGGAGGCCACGATGAGTGCCCTGCGTGCCGCCCGGGGATTTACAGGCCGGGCAAAGGTGATCAAGATCGAGGGGTGTTATCATGGACACGCCGATTATCTCTTAGTCAAGGCGGGTTCAGGGGCCACGACACTGGGGACGCCCACGAGCGAAGGGGTCCCCCCCAATCTGACGGAGACAACGCTCGTCGCCCCTTATAATGATAGCGAGGCCATCGTCCAACTCGTTCAAAGACACAAGGGTGAAATCGCCGCCCTCATCCTGGAACCGGCCGTAGGCAATATGGGCTTCGTCCCTCCCAGGCCCGGTTATCTGAAGACCCTTCGCGAAATCACCCAAAAAGAGGGCATCGTCCTCGTCTTTGACGAGGTGATGACCGGTTTTCGCCTGGCGCGCGGCGGGGCCCAGGGGCTCTACAACATCAAACCCGATATGACCTGTCTGGGAAAGATCATCGGCGGCGGATTGCCCGTGGGGGCCTATGGCGGACGAGCCTCTATCATGAAAAAAGTCGCCCCTGAGGGCGGGGTCTATCAGGCCGGGACCCTTTCAGGCAATCCCCTGGCCATGGCCGCGGGATTGGCCACCCTCAAGGAACTCTCAAGACCCGGATTTTACGAGACCCTCAATAAAAAGGCCTCCGGGCTCTTTCAAGGGCTTCAAGACCTGGCCAAAAAAACCCCCCTCCCTTTAAGATGCCAATTCCAAGGCTCCATGGGGACCTTGTTTTTTACCCGTGAAGAGGTCACAGACTATCGCTCCGCCTTGAAGGCCGACACCCAACTCTTTGCCCGGTTTTTTCAAAAGATGTTGCATCAGGGCATCTATTGGCCCCCCTCCCAATTTGAGGCCCTGTTTGTCTCCGCCGCCCACACGGAAAAAGATATTCAGCAAACGCTCAAGGCCTGTCAAAAGACCCTCGAGGGCCTCCATCCATGACCCCTCCCTCCCCCGACACAAACGACAACGAAGACGAAAAAGACTTGTCGAGATCCTGGTACATGACCTTTGGTCTCTATGGCGCCGTCGGGACACAACTGGCCATCACCATAGTCGCCTGTCTATGGGCCGGAAATTGGGCGGATAACCGTTTTGATACCACCCCTTGGCTGACCCTTATAGGACTCACCGTGGGCTGTGTCGGGGGTTTTTATAACTTTATCCGCACGGTCCTGTGGCAACAGAATAAGAAATATGACTCCCACAACAACCCCCACTGACATCAAAAAGATGTATGGCTCCTTGGCCATTGTTTCCGTCATTTTTCTCGCCCTCTCTTTGTACTGGCGTTCTTGGCCGCTTTCTTACAGCCTTGGCCTGGGTCTCCTCATAGGGGGAGGCAATCTTTACCTCATTACCCAGCTCGTTAAGATCTTCCTGGGACAAGGGAAGGGAGGCCGTTTAAGACTCACCCTCCTCTTTCTCCTCAAGGCGATCCTCCTCCTGTTGATTATCGGCTTGATTCTTTTGGAGGGCCATGTTAGGTCGGTCCCGTTTTTAATAGGGATCTCCAATGGCCCCTTGAGCCTCCTCCTCTTGGGACTTTCGGGATGGGAAATGAACCATGCATGATTTTATTTGGTTTTCTCTTTTGACAGACAAGATCAACCATCAAAATATCCACGTGGTGATGGCCGCCCTCGTGGCCCTTATTATTACTATTGTCATCATCCTTGTGCATCGAAGGCTCAAAAATACTGAAGAACGCCTCATCCCCAATCCCAAAGGGACGTTGGTCAATGTCTTTGAAATGGCCGTTGAAAAAATTCTTGACCTCATGGAAGGGGTCATGGGCCCCAGGGCCGAGCAATTCTTCCCCCTCATCGGCACCCTCTTTATTTACATTTTCCTGTGCAATGTCATGGGATTGATCCCCGGATTTCTCCCCCCCACCGACAACGTCAACACCAATTTTGCGATGTCGATCACCGTCTTCCTCTACTACAATTACTGCGGCATTCGGGAACAGGGGATCAAAAATTATTTAAAACACCTGATGGGTCCCCTTGTATGGTTGGCGCCTTTGATGTTTGTCGTCGAACTCGTGGGGCATTGTGTCCGTCCTATCTCTTTGTCCTTACGTCTCTTTGGAAACATGACAGGAGATCACCTGGTCTTGGGGATCTTCTCCAACTTAACACCTATTTTAGTCCCCGTCATTTTTATGGCGCTGGGTCTTTTTATCTCATTTATTCAGGCCTTTGTTTTTACATTGCTCTCCATGGTCTACCTCTCGCTCGCCATCGCACATGAGGAACATGAATGAGAAACCTTAAAAAAAGTTTGTCACCAACTATTTTAGAGTCAATATAAGGAGGAAAAATGAAGAAAATTTGGGCAATCCTAACAACAACAATGATGTCGGTTTTTGTCTCTGCCTTAGCCTTGGCACAAGAACACGGTGCCGCTGCCACGGCGGGCGGTGATGAATCAGGGGCCTTAAAGCCGGCCTTGGCCATTGCGGCTGGTCTGGCCATCGGCATTGCGGCGGCAGGTGGGGCCTTGGGTCAGGGACGTGCGGCACAAGCTGCCTTAGACGGCATTGCCCGCAATCCCGGCGCGGCCCCCAAGGTCATGACCCCGATGATCATCGCCCTCGCGCTGATCGAATCCTTGGTCATTTACGCCCTGGTCATTGCCTTCCTGCTGCAAGGAAAGATATAACAAGGTCAAAATTGACAAAAAAGATCCTAGGGGCTAATTTCCTCAAGGGTCTTTTTTTGTTTTTTCGCCGTGGGATTTCCAAACACCCGCCTGCCCTCAATGCTTCGCATTGAGGACCCGTCGCACCTCCGGTGCTTCGGGGTCCCGGCGCTCGCATCGCGCCTCTGGCGCTCCAGGCGCACCCGAGCTCTGCAAGGGTGCTGTCGACGGGACTAGGCGCTTTGAAGGTCTCGTGAAAAAATCCGCCTGCCCTCAATGCTCCGCATTGAGGACTAGGCGCTTTGGGAATCTATCAAAAAGGAAATCGGCCTTTATGAGGGATTCCCAAAGCGCCTGTAGCTCAGTGGATTAGAGCATCAGACTACGAATCTGAGGGTCGGGAGTTCAAATCTCTCCAGGCGCGCATTTTCGGGAGCTCCGGGGCCTTTACGGCGCCGGAGCGACGAGTGTTTGTACAATTTAATTTTGCCCGTTAAAACGGGCAGGATTAAATTGTTTACAAACACCCGTACTGAGACAACAGTTCAAAATTAAGTTGTCGAAGTGCCAGAAAATGCGCTGTACTTGCCTCAGAGAGGCAAGTGTGCGCAAAATCCGAGAGTGGAGGCCGGCTTTACCGGCCTCACCCCTCCTTCATCCTCCCCAACAGTCTCAATAAACCATCCAGGATCGTGAGGGGGTGGGGAGGGCAACCGGCAATAAAAAGATCCACAGGGGCAACCGAATGGGCCCCATTGAGAACTTTATCGCTTCCTTCAAAGGGTCCCCCACTGATGGCACAAGCCCCCACAGCAATCACAATCTTGGGATCAGGAACCGCCTCGTAGGTTTTTGCCAAGGCCAGCTTCATATTCACGGTTACGGGACCCGTAATGATGAGCCCATCTGCATGTCGCGGTGAGGCCACAAACTGGATCCCAAAACGGGAAAGATCAAAGACGACATTATTCAATGCCTGAAGTTCCAGGTCACAGCCATTGCAGCCGCCAGCACAGACAACCCTGAGTTTCAAGGAACATTTGAAAAGTCTTAACCTCTTTTTTTCAAGGGCCTGCGCCAACCGCATCTTGTCTCCCTCAAGAACAAGGTCTTTTTCACAACGTGTCGCCAGGCGGTAATCTTGGGAAAAGGCGATGGCCCCCCCGGAACAGACCCTGACACACTCCTGGCAAAAGAGACATCGCCCCAGATCAATCCGTAGGGGATCCGTAGAAATCGCATCGGTGGGACAAACCTCCGCACATCGCCGACAATCATCGGCACATTTCCTTGAATCCATCGCAGGTCGCCCCCGAAAAGGTGGAGGCAGGGACCCTCTAGGCGGAAAGGTCTGGGTTCGATATCCTTGTCTCCATCTATTTTTTAATATATCCCACATGCCTTAACATCTCCTAGAGATCATGCCCTGCATAGGAAAGATTAAAACTCTTGTTGCAAAGAGGAAAATCCGAGATCTGGCCATCCCGCATCGCCATCTGAAGTCCCTGCCAGTTGTGAAATGACGGATCAATGATCTTAAACAGTCGGATCTTCCCAGAGGAATCGGTTATTGCAATATGGACAATTTCACCCCTCCATCCTTCAACAAGACTCACAACCAAGGATGAAAATTTAAAACGATCGCACGGCAGAAAGGTCTTTTCCACAGTCAAGGCCTTCAACCCCTCTTTGAGGAATTCCAGGGACCTTTTAACTTCCAGCGAGCGGATCCTCGCGCGGGCATAGACGTCTCCGGTCGTCAAACGAACCATCGGAGGCTTGTGAACGCGATAGGCCCCGATTGGATAATCGCTCCGGACATCATGACCTATCCCTGAGGCCCGTGCCGGAAAGCCCACCAGGCCAAGGGTCCTTGCAAGCTCCGCAGAAATCACGCCGGTCTGCTCAAAACGGGCCAAGACAGAAGTTTCTGAAAAGAAAAGATCAGACACGTCGCGAAATTCTTGTTCGCTTTTTTCCAGCCGCTTCCAAAAATCAAGGATTTTTTCCTTGGAGAGATCCAGGAGGGTTCCACCCGGCCTGATAAAAGACCGACCATAACGATTTCCCGTCAGTTCCATCAATAGATTCAAAAACTCTCCGCGAAGCCTTCCAAAATAAGCGGAAGCCGGAAGAAAGCCAACATCGGAGGAGAGCATCCCCAAATCACCCACATGATTGGCCATCCGCTCCAGTTCAAGGGCCACAACCCTCAGCTCCTTGGCCCTGACAGAAACCGACTTGTCCGCCAATCCCTCCATCGCGTGGGCATAACACAGTGCATGTCCAACAACGGTGTCACCTGCAATGGATTCGGCAAGGACTGCCTGACGCGATGGATTCGCTTTTGGGAACATGGTCTCGATACCACGGTGCTGATAACCCAACTGGATTTCCAAGTGAAAAACCTTCTCTCCGTGGCACTGAAACCGGAAATGCCCCGGTTCGATAATCCCCGCATGAACCGGCCCCACAGCCACTTCATGGATCTCTTCCCCCTCCACTCGATAAAAAGGGGCATAATCTCCCCTGCGAATGGGTTTCAGCCATGGATGACCCTCCGGCAATATATTGTGCTGTTCATAGAGTTCCCTCTCAAACCAGTGCGCCTCCGGGAGATCAGGCGTCAGAGACGGATAGCGGAGATCATTTTTCATAAGATCCGTTCCCGCCAGACGGAGTTCGCCACGATCATCGATGCCAAGCAATCCATAGAGCCTCATTCGATCGCCATGATCCTCAGCCAACAAAGAAATCACCCTCCCCTTGGCCAACTGACAACTTTCAATGATCCATCGACGCCACGAGATGAAATCGATCTCGGGGATTTCATGAAGGGCCATCGCCACCCCATTTTTAAGAATTGCAGAATTTATCTTCACGATGAGCCTCCGATGACAGAGGCAGCGCTGACCAGGAGGCGCACCAAAGGAGGTGGAAGATAAACTCCAAAAAGAAGAACGGGGATGGCCAGTAACGCCGGTGCTAAAATCATTGGCCAGGAGGGTTTTTCACCTTCTTTTGGAAGATCACGACCTTCCCCCTGAATCATCCCAAGGACAGTGCGTGACATGCCGACAAAAACAACCCCCAGGGCCAGGAGATAAAGAACCATGGAGATGACATGACCCGAGGATAACCCATCTCTGAAGATTAAAAATTCGCTGATAAAGGGGGCCAGGGGAGGCGATCCCAAAATAGCAAGGGATCCCAAGGCCCAACAAAACCCCCGTCAGGGGCAACTTCCTCAAGAGCCCGTGTACCTCAGAGGTCATCTTGGTTCGATAGGCAATCAAGATCTGCCCGGCGGTCAGAAAAAGCAACGCCTTGGCCAGTGAGTGATTGACCACATGGAGAAGGCCTCCGAACCCAGAACCCACCCCGATGCCCAGTGCCAAAATCCCCATATGCTCCACGCTGGAGTAGGCCAGCATCCTTTTATAATCGCGCTGTTTTATGATGAAGGCGGCGGCAATAAAAAGAGACAGGAGCCCAAAGAGTATAAAGAGCCTCGACATAAAATGACCCAGATTCGCCGCAAGACAAACCTGGTAAAACCTCAAAATCCCCAAAAAGGCACAATTCAAGAGGGCCCCTGACAAAAGCGCCGAGACCGGAGACGGGGCCTCACTATGAGCATCGGGAAGCCAGGCATGCATGGGGGCAAGTCCCATCTTTGTGCCAAAGCCAACCAGGACCAAAATAAAACCAACCCGGAGCCAACGTGGCTCCAGAATTTTTCCGTGAGACATGAGCGAGGTGACGTTGAGATCCGATCCGTGACCACCACTTGCGGCAGCAACAAAAAAGAGACCAAGGAGGGCCAGTGCAATCCCGACGGAACAAATCAAGAGATATTTCCACGTCGCCTCTAGGGCCTTCTCATGATGATGGTAATAGATGAGGGGGGCGGAGGCCAATGTGGTCCCCTCAATAGCCACCCAAAGAACTCCAAGATGGTGGGTCACTGATGTGAGTGTCATCGCCGTCAGAAAAAAGAGCATGCAGGGGGTGAAAAGATGGCTGACTCCTTCCTTGACCACCTTTCGTTCATGATGAAAGTAGCCCCAGGCATAGAGGGAGACCAAAAGAAAAAGAAGGCTGGTGACCGAGAGAAAAAGCAATCCCAACGGATCAAGAGAAAAGAATCCTTGTTTCTCTTGAGCGACAGGGAAGAAATGAAATGAAGCGGTCAGCATCAAGTGCAAGAACGCCGTTATAGAGAGAACAAATCTCCTGAACTTGCGACGCGTTTCTGCCCGGCTTAAAAGGGAAAGGATCCCCAATAAAACAGGGATGATGAGGAGGGCCAAAATCCTCATTCCGTCTCCTCCTCACTCTCTTGCAGTGCCGTCAAGACACGCGTATCGATGTGGTCAAAGGTGCGATTAATGTGGTAAATCATGATCCCCATCACAAAAATTCCCACTAAAAGATCCAGCAAGACCCCCATTTCAACAATGGCGGGAAAATCGCCCACCAGATTCATACCGAAGAGAAAGACCCCATTTTCCAGGACCAAAAAGCCGATGACCTGAGTGATCGCCTTCGTTCGTGAAACCAGGAGAAAGAAACCAATCAAAACAACGGTTAAAGCCACCGGCACGGCCATCGGTGAAAAGGGAGGCAGGGCTGGCGGCAACGCCTTGATGCTCGAGAAGGCCAAGACGGCAATGCCACCACCGGCAAATAGCGAAAGATGGAGACTGACAATGGGTTCCACTTCCTGACGAATCGAGGCCTCTCGGATAGAGCGAGTCAAGAGAAACGGCATCGCTACCGCCTTGATTGCAAATGTGCCGAGGGACATCAAAACGATGTGGAGTTCCTGAAAGGACCCCTTAGCCAAAAGCGGAAGCGCCGAAAGCATGGCCCCCTGCAAGGCAACAATATAAATACAGCTCGACAGCCTCGAAAACCCGAGGAGAAAAAAAGCAGAAAGAATGATACCAATCAAGAGCCAATCCATTAAATAGGCCCTCCCAGAACGGTGATTAAAAGGGCCAATGTCGTGATGACAAGGTTGGCCACGAGGAGTTGCGGAATCTTGCTTAATCGCAGTCTGCTTTTGACCGACTCCACAACACCGATGACAACAGCGATGCCCGCCACTTTTGCCAAAAGATAGCCAATCTCCTGAAATCCAAACAACCCTGTTGGAGGCCAAAGAAGTGAAGCGGTCAGCGCCATAAAGAGAAAGAGCTTGAGGGTCGCACCATAAAGGATAAGACCCAAATCAGGTCCGCTATAGTCAAGAATCATCACCTCATGAATCATTGTCAATTCCAGGTGGGTATTGGGATCGTCAATCGGCATACGAGAATTTTCTGTCAGAAGGATTAAAAAGAAAGAAATGAAAAGAAGTACAACCGCCGGATGAAATGTGGGGTGAGTATTCCCCCATTGGAAGATATGGGAGAGGGAGGTCGACTGAGTCATGACGGCCAGTGTTACAAGCGCCATAAAGAAGGCGAGTTCTGAAAAGGCGCTAAATGCCGCCTCACGACTTGCCCCCATTCCCTCAAAACTGGAACCAACATCGAGGGCCGCTAAAATCGTAAAGAAGCGTCCTAGGGCCAGAAGATAGGCGAAAAGTATCAGGTCGCCGCGGAAGTGAATGGGCGCTTCATATAAGAGGGGAAGCAGGAGCCCGGCCATCAAAAGGGTGGAGAGGACAATGCCAGGGGCAAGGCGAATCATGAAGGAAGCACTCCGGCTGTCAACCCCTCCCTTGCAAAACAGCTTGAAGAGATCATAGTAGACTTGGAGAAGGGGTGGACCCTTTCGACCGGCAAAAAAAGCCTTGGTCTTGGCAATGATTCCCAAAAAAATGGGAGGGATCAATAGAAGGATCGCCAGATGACCTGTAAGTTTTAAAAGCTCAGATACCAAACCACACCTCCCACAAAAGAAGCACGATCAACGTCATAAAAATCAGTGCAAGATAGTTTTGAACCCGACCCTTCTGAATCTTTCTGATGAAACCAAAAATTCGGTCACATTGAGAAAAAAGTGGCTGAAAAAAAATTCTCTCGGCAAAATCGGCAATTTGAACTGCAAAGCTTGAAGGACCCGGAAAAATGCCACCCGGTTTTTGAAATTGCAAATGGGGTCTAAAAAGCACACGAAAAAAAACAGCAATCGGTTGAGCGAAAGAGGAGGCGGTATACTGCATCCGTGGTGAAGGTTGTGCGTAGCCGCAGTCCCAGGTCACAGCATGCCGAATCGTCCTGCCACGGTAAAGCAACCGACCCAGGAGACCGACAACTATGCCCAGTCCTAGAAAAATGAGGCAGGCGTACACAACAGGATGAAGCAATCCCAACACCCCATCCCCATGACCGAGAACGGCTTTTGGTAAAGGAGAGATGACTTCCAATACGCGGGCAATGGAAGACCAGACAAACTGCGGAAAAATACCACCCAAGAGACAAAGTAAACTCAGTACGATGAGTGGAATCTGCATGGTCAGTGGGACCTCGTGGATCTTTTCTTTTTGGCAACTTCGTGGTTCTCCCAAAAACACAACACCAAAAACCTTGGTAAAGCACGCCAATGCAAGTCCCCCTGCAAAGGCAATCCCGACAATCCCAATCACCACAAGAAAGAGAGAAAGACCGCTAAGACTTTGGGCACCACGAAAGAGTCCAGAATAGATCAAAAACTCACTGATAAAGCCATTTAAGGGGGGCAGACCACAGATCGCAACGGCACCCATCAAAAAGGTCACGCCTGTAACCGGCATCTTTTTCAAGAGACCTCCCAGTTGTTCAATCATTCGTGTATGGGTAACGTGCAGCACCGAACCGGCCCCCATAAATAAAAGCCCCTTGAAGATGGCGTGGTTCCAGACGTGGAGAAGGCCACCGCCGAGACCGAGGAGGGTGATCATCGCATTGCCCTCGGCGATCCCGATCAGTCCGAGCCCTATTCCCGTCATGATGATCCCGATGTTTTCCACACTGTGATACGCAAGAAGTCGCTTCACATCATGTTGCACGAGGGCATAGAGAACACCGAATACAGCTGAAAGAATTCCGATACCCACCAAGCACCCCCCCCACCAGAGAGGGGGAAGTCCCAGAAAAGTAAGGGCGCGAAGCAATCCATAGATACCAGTTTTGATCATCACCCCCGACATGAGGGCTGATATATAGCTGGGGGCCGCCGGATGGGCATGGGGAAGCCAGACATGAAAAGGAAAGATTCCGGCCTTGGTCCCAAATCCCACAAGGGCCAAGAAAAAAAGGAGCCCTGATAAAAATGGAGGGATCGAGATGAGAAGAGCCCAGTCATCAAAAAGAAAAGAACCGGTCTTCTTATAAAGAAGGACAAAAAAGACAATGAGAAAGGTTGTGGCCAGGTGTGTGGCAACAAGATAAATCCAACCCGCATGACGGACCTCCCGAAGTTTGTGTTCGGTAACCACCAGGAAGAAGGAGGTCAACGACATCATCTCCCAGCAAATGAGAAATAAAAATCCATCTTGCGCCGTCACGACGGCGGCCATCGAAGCCACAAGGAGTGGAAAAAAGGGAAGGCTGGGGAGGAGCAGGTCCTGGTTCTCCAAGTATCCCCACGCGTAGAGACTGGTAAGAAGTGAAAGTCCAAAAATGGCAACAAGAAAAAAGGCACTTAAAGCATCAATGCCGAAGGTTAAGCTTAAACTCGGGAGAAGGATGCCAAAACTTTTGGTCAACGTGAGGTTTTGAACGAGGGCCTGAACTGAAAAAACCAATCCAATGGCCGATCCTGCAAAGACACCTCCACAACCCCAATGCCTGGTTCCTTTCCTCGAGAGAAAAGAGAGGAGTGCCGACAAGATCAAGAGACACAGCGAAATAAAAAAAAGATCCACGAGAAAAGCCTTCTTGTTGAACAAACTCGCGGGTCTTTTCCCATATTTCCCTTGATCAATCAATTAAACATTTAAAAATCACTCACCCATTACAAGTCAGTTCATTAATTTCTATTCATAAGACCTGACAGTACTATCCCTCTCCCTATTATAGTTTATTAAGGTAGGGATGGCCCCTTACCTTTATAAATTATAATAAAGAGAGGGGCTAAGGAGAATATGAGATATCTTGCTTTTTCAATGTATAGTGGAATATGAACTCCTTAGTAAAATCTTTCAATGTTTTCGCCATCTTTCCTTCTTTAGTTATTTTTTCTCTATTTTCCACTTGACAGAACGCCTTTATAGATTATAATTGTTCTAAATTAGGAAATATTATTATTTAATAATATGAATAAATTATTCGACAAGCTCAAAGAAGGCGGCCTCAAATTGACCCCCCAGCGTTTGGCCATCGCCGATTATCTCAAGGGAAACACCTCGCATCCCACAGCGGCCAAGATTTATGAAGACTTAAAACCCCAATA
>MGSF01000087.1:0-7841 GCA_001798715.1 Deltaproteobacteria bacterium RIFCSPLOWO2_02_FULL_50_16
AATGCCGCGATTACTCAGATCTTTCCTGGGGAAGACGATATCCGCCATCCGGAACTCACCTTTGAGATGGATCATAATGTAGGACGCAATAGGCGTCTGAGAGATCTTCCTGAGGATGTTGATATCACTGTCAGTGGTGGTGGCGGCCATGTTACAGGGACGGTTCACACGACACTTGACGCTGATGGCCAGTTTTCAGTGGATGATTTTACGATCCATGGCCGGGCTTTTCCCTTTCGGTCAGTGACGGTGAATGGGGTGGAGGTCAGCCTCCCTGGTGAGACCAGCGGCCAGGAGCCCGAGCGGGGAGTCATGCGCTTTCGTGTCACAGAGAATGGTTTTACCGTCGATGGTTATTCCCCTCAAAGTCTTTCCATCGATGATCAGGAAATCTTGTCCGTGCAGGGGGATCGACGCTTCTTGCATATCCGAGGTCGCAATCGTGATGATGGGACCCTCCGGTCTGTGGTGACGGATGTCACATTTCCAGAAAGTCTCACAGTCAATGTGTCTCGTGAGGCGGAAGATGGGACAACGATCCTCTATCAGGGGACCTTGACGGCCTCGGACCCTTCCCATCCGGAGGCCACAACACCGCCGACCCTTTCAACGACAACACGTGTCAGCCGTCATGGCCGGGTGACGATCCCCGAGACAAGCGAAGATTTGCAACTGACGGGGACATTGAGGATCACCGAGAGAAATTCCGAAGGTGTGGAAAGGGTCTTGGGCGAGGTCCAAGTCAATCAACGGACCCAGTGGGTTTTTAGTGGTGATTTTAATACGGAAGGTCAGATCAACGCGCGCTTATCGGTCCCCGAACTCAGTTTGGAGGCCACGGTCCTTCAGGACTTGACGATCGGAGGTCAGACGATTGCGGCAGGCGGTCACGTCCGCATTCCGGTCACGGGGTTTGGGACTTCTACTGCCATTGATGCGAGGGCCCTGACGGCCACACTGGATTGGACGGCCCCCAACTTTGGTGAGATCGAGGTCGATGGCACTGTGAGTTCCCTGGGCGAGGTCCATGCCCGAGCCACGATTGATAATGGAGGCCAACAGTGGCAGGCCCTCATCAATAGCGATGGTGTCTCTGTCCGTGCCCTGCCGGGCGAGGAGGGGGACTTGCGCCCTGTGAGGGTTGAGGTGAGTGCCCGTGTCGGCGAGAGTCAAATAACCTTTGAGTCCCAGTCCAGGGCCGGTGAGATAGCCGGTCGTTATGATGCCGAAACGGGGGAAATCATTTTAGACGTCTCCAATATTCATTTCCGTTCGGTGGTGGACGGACATGTGGAGGCCCAAGGGTTGGATCTTGCGCTGAATGAGGTAGGGACACAGGCCGCCCTTCCTCAGATAGAGGTCCGCTATAATGTGGAGGCCAATACCCTTCGCGTCGTTGTGACGGCCCCGGAACAGCCCGCGATGGAGCGTCCATGGGAGGGCGATGACGCCGGTGCCGGTCTGGAGGCCTGGAGGGGGAGGACGGAGGCGCAGTGGGTGGACTATGCCCGCACCATGCATGACACCACCCACCTGGTCACACTTTCGGAGAGCGCGGCCGATGTCTCTGGATCAGCGGCCTTTCTCCCCCAGGGACGGGGCGAGGTCTACATCGACTTTAGAGCACCGCTTGATTTGACGATTGATCTTGATGCCGTGGACAGTCCGGAGCAACTCACGCAGTTGATGAATACGTTCAATGGAAATCTGCAGATGCGGCGTCAATTTCCCAATCCCCCCCCACAGACCACAGGAGAGCCGGTCATTTTTAATGAGGCCCAGAGCCGCGCGATGGCCACGGTTTTTGAAAGCTATCCGGTCTCTCGCGTCGATAGCGATGAAGTGATCTACGGGGCCCTCTTTTTTGTCAATCCCAACGATACCCAGATGATTTCTCGCATCGGCGGGGCCCTGGGGATCACCCCCGATGAGGCCATTGAGGTGATGACGCGGGGACGCATGGAAATTATCGACCTGTACAATCACGATAATATGAGGCCGGTCCGCCGTTCTGTCAGACCGGAGGACTTCAAAAATCTCATCCTCGCCGGTCTGACGGAAGGTGACTGGAGCCGCGAATTGACGGGTCGTTCCTATCGGACACTCTTTTTCGTTCAGGACCTTCGAGAAAATCTGGAGACCCTCGTCCAACCCATGGAGGTCCCCAGCAGCCGCAGCAATCCCCACCATGGGGCCTTTGCCCGGCAGTTTTCAGAGGCGGAGTATCACAGCCGTCATGCGGCGACGGATGGCGCCGACATGGTCATGATGGGAGTCCTGCCCCTGCACCCCCAAAACCTCTTTACCGTCGTTTCTGATATGAATAATGCCGAGGAATGGGACGGATGGGTCAGCATGTCCAGCACATCGTTGGAGGATCTGCAATCCGGTCAGGCCTGGGGTGTGGTCCTTGATGAATTTCCCTTTACCGTCGATACGGGGACGAGGAGCTTTGGGTCCGAGGAAGACGGTTACGTTCATTCTTTTTATTATAATTTGTCCCCCGATTCCCACAGTGGTTTCTTGGTGCGTTCCCGGCACGATATCCTGCTCCCCTTGCGGGGGCGCCGGGGGACCCTCCTGATCCGGAACCAGTTCAATGACTTTGCCGCCGATGGGAGAAACTACGAGGACATCCATGTAGCCGGTCGCTCCCTCCGGGACCCCACGGCGGATCCCGATGCGATGCCGGATCTGATTGAGGGAGTGGTGGGGATGATCACCGGGCTCATGGACCGCATCGCCAATATCAATGTCCCCGGTCAGGTCTCCTATGCGGAATACCTGACGATGATGAATCGTGTCTACGCCCGCTATCGTTTTGGAGATCGCGGTGCCCTGGACTATCAGCGCGTCTCCGGATTACATCCCTATTTTTATCCCGTTCAGGGAGGGGTGAGAGAGGTGAGGCAGGCCCACGAATTTTTGTCCTTTGGAGACGTGCCGAATGAGGAGGGACCGGCCATCAGGGCGATGATGATCAATGCCGACACTGCCCCCAACCGGGAGACCCTGCAGTCCCTCATCACCAATGCCTTGGGGGTGGATGAGGCCGAGGCCACTCGATGGATCGAGGCGGGGCACATCCCCTTGACCGATCTGCAACAGGTGCCTTTTCTGCGGGACAATTATGCCCCGGAGGTCATTGAGGGCCTGGTGAATGCCCTCCTGATGCCGGTGGATGTTGAGGATCCGCGTCATCCCATGTATTCCTTCAATCGGCAGAGTGAACGTTTCTTTGATGTCTTGGGGGATATACGGAGGAGGCGCTCCGAATGGCAGCGGGGCCGTGTTGATTTTCGCGCCTATAATAATACGGAATATCTGCGGTATGGGGGGACAAACACGGATCGGGCCGATACGGTCAATGCGACCGTGATGTTCAGCCTCCCCGGGCCCGAGGGGGGCGGGGCCACCACGGCCCGCTACCTCGAGGTCATCCATGCGACGGGGGATTATGATGATATCGCGACGGACTACGATGCCGCTACAGAAGTGGCCTGTGCCGAGGGAGCCGAATTTTTGGACCGTGTTTGTTCCTGTAGCATATTAAGCGTGCCCGCCTTGGCGGATCTGTATTATTGTATTTCCGGTCCCCACGATTATCTGACCTTCTCCGGGGGCGTCTTGATGTCCCATTGGAGTGGAGAGGTCCAAAATCACTGGTCGGATCAGCCGGAGGGGATGCTGGACAATGCCGGCTGGTGGATGGGGATACCGGATTTGCACGGCAATACGGATGTCATACGTCCAGGGCATATCAATACGCGGCATGCCCAAGAGCGCAAGGTGGCCGATACGGCCCGCGAGCGCTTTACCTTCTTCATCGAGGGAATTTTTAGAAGGGCTCAAAATCCCTCCTGGACGGCCGGTGAGGATGACCCGGAGACCCGCTTCTCCGTGGGCGAGGTCTTTGAGGTCAATTAAGGGAACCTCTAATAAAGGATAAAGGGGTCAGATCTTGACATTCGACATTACTAGTGTTACTGACGGGGTATGTCAAGGCCTCTTAGAATAGAATATGAAGGTGCATGGTACCATGTCATTAACCGAGGCGCCGGTCGTCGTAAGATATTTATCGACCAGAAGGAATATGACCTTTTTTTTGAACTTTTAAATGAAATATTGGAGACATGGAACGTTCAGACGCATGCCTTTAGCCTGATTCCCAATCACTACCATTTAGCGATACATACGCCCAATGCACAACTCTCAAGGGCCCTTCGGCACTTAAATGGTGTATATACCCAAAGATTTAATCGTCGTCATAAAACAGATGGTCCTTTGTTTAGGGGCCGCTTCAAATCAAAGATCATTGAAAAGGAGACATATTTACTGGAGTTGGTTCGCTATATTCACCTAAATCCGGTTAAAGCCGCTCTGACAAAGAGGCCGCAGGACCACAGATGGACGAGCCATCTAGCATATATTAACGACAAGCATAACGTAAGCTGGCTTTTTACAGACGAGGTGCTTTCTTATTTTGGGAAGCGTCGATCTTCTGCCAGAAATAAATTTGATCATTTTGTTAATGAACGACTTGACGAGAGTAATGATTTTATCGACAAACAAGGTCCAATTTTGGGTTCGAAAGGTTTTATAGAATGGGTAAGGTATAATTTTGTTCGGAGCGACAAGTCCAGTGATGAGATCCCAGAAGTTAGAAGACTTCAGAGAAAAGAGGTAGATTTCAGCGGCATTCTAGGTTGTGTGTCATCGTTTTATGGCATTGAACGTGAAGACGTTTTAGGCAGTGGGCAAGGGAAAGAAAACGAAGCCCGAAAAGTTGCTGTCTATTTAATGAAGAAGCTAACCGGTGCAGATTACGGCATTATCGCCAATTACACGGGAGGGGTTAAGAAAAGTGCGCTGGCTCAATTAAATCACAGGTTTAAAAAGGAAATGCGTCATAATGATTCATTGAGTGCCAAGTGCGATGACTTAGCCCAAAACATAATGTCGAATGTCAGGACCTGACCCCTTTATGACCAGGTGGATGGGGATACCGGATCTGCACGGCAATACGGATGTCATACGTCCAGGGCATATCAATACGCGGCATGCCCAAGAGCGCCAGGTGGCTAGCACGGCCCGTGAGCGCTTTACCTTCTTCATCGAGGGAATTTTTAGAAGGGCTCAAAATCCCTCCTGGACGACCGGTGAGGATGACCCGGAGACCCGCTTCTCCGTGGGCGAGGTCTTTGAGGTCAATTAAGGGAACCTCTAAAAACCACCCATCTGCGGCGTTGCCCCATAAAGAGGGGCTACTTCGTTTGCCCTTCTCGCGCGGCCCTCAACGTACCGTCTAGTACGCCTCGGGCCTCGCTCGGCGGGCGCCTTGCACAACGAAGTAGCACCTGTGGTGTCTGGGCGGTTTTTAGAGGTTCCCTAAATTTGGGGTTATTAGAGGTGCCCTTAATTGATAAATGACGTTTAAACGCCTGATAATGGCTGATAAAAACCGATAAAAAAGCCCTTTATCATCCACTCTTTGGCCGATTGACTGATATAGGACTGATAACGGGCGATAATGATTGATAATGAGCGATTAATTTTTTGGGAGTGTATAGGTGGTGGCTTTTTTATCCCCGTGTTGCTCCACGAGGCCCTTGGATTCCATGGTGTTTAAAATTCTTCTGACAGTGCTTTCAGACGCCCCCAGGATTTGCTGAAAATCATTATTCTTGGCCTCTTTGTGTCCCTTCAAATAAGAAAGGACCTTTTCTTCACGGGTCAGGGCCAATTCTCCCTGACCCGTCTTGGTCTCATAGACCTTCTTGGAGGCCTTGGACCCGAAGAAGACCGCGAGGACCTCAAGAACCACCGCGATAAGATCCTTGGGAAGTGCATATTCTGATTTGAAACTTTGGATGACAAAGGCAACGAGAAAAAAGACAAACCAAAGATAAACAAAGTACGATCCATATCGGCTGGGTTCTTCCTTGCCGAGCCATCTTCTGATTTCTTTATCCCCAGCATAGGCCACGAGGAGAGCTGAGTAGACTCCCATCATCCCCGTGGGCATTGTGAAGGCCCCCTTGGCCGCAAAGTCATAGACCATGAGCCCCAGGTAGACGAGGGTGTACACCGCCAGAAGTGGAAAGAGGACGGACATTTCATTGAAGGATTTCTTCACATCCATATTCACCTCGACTGTTTTTCCCTCTCCCCGGTCTATACAGTGGGAAAGGGTTAGGGAGATGACATCACCACTTTCTGGCAGGCCCATTAATTGACTGACCCCGATTGTGAGAATTAGTCAACTTGAAACTTGACCTCTTTTAAATTCACTCTCCCCTTGGGGAGAGGATGAAAGTGAGGGGGAGAAAGATGGAGGACCTTAAATCCCCGCTATAATGCGATGTGTTAACAACTTTTTTTGACAATTTTCGATAATGTGCTATTAGAAAGGCAAAAGTTATGAAATTTCTAAAATCATTTTATTTTCTATTTTTTCTCATTTCCATTGTTCTTCTAATCTCATGCGGGGAGAAAATAAATTCTTCCTCTTCAGAAATAAATGAAGATAATTCTTCCACAGAACCTAGTGTCAATGAAAAAAATGATTGCGAGACTCTCATCAAATTTCTTTTCGAAGTCGAATTAAAAATGAGGGAATGTATATCGGATTCAGATTGTACTCCGTTTTGGCTTGAAACCTACGGGAGTTGTGGATGTACTGCTAATTTGGTTGTCAATAAAAATGCCGACACCTCAGACTATGAAGCTGTTGTTAAGACTTTAAATGAAAGTAAAGAATGTGGATTTCAGTCAGATTGTCATTGCGATGAGGTGGATGGCGTTATTTGTCAAGATAATCTATGTCGATGGAATCTTATTGAGGTCGATTATGAAATCACATCTTAACTTTTCTTTTAACACAAAATCACCCGGAGCAACAGGGAAACCTTAGAACATCTTGATATCCCACGATTATTTTGCTCATCCTTCTCCTCTTTCCTCTTTGCCCCAGCATGTACGATGGCAGACACACTTATAAAAGTGGACATTTACAGCCGATATGGGTAGTATTAAACCAATATGAAGACCACGCTGGTCTATTGGCACAAAGCGCGCATTCATGACCAGTATGTTCTTGAAATGGAGATTTTTAAGGTAGCGAAATCGACAAAATGCCCCGACGGGGTAAGATACGGATTGATATTTACCGACCTTCGAACTGGAAAACAGGTCTTGATGGACAATCATCATCCAAAAGGGCCTCATATTCATTTGGATGATGATGAGCTCCCTTATGATTATGTCGATGAGGAGAAGTTGATACAAGATTTCAAAGATTTAGTTTTGGCAAACATGGAGGTAAGAATATGAAACACTTGATCGTATCACTAAAAACTTCTGATGAGATTTTTGATGATTTTAAAAAGGCGTTTTGCAGAGTTAAAAAAAGGAAAAGGGTCAATCCTCACTACGAGATCAGTCTTGACAATAAGAAGGACTTTGACCATTTCGTGCGAAATATCTATATCTTGAAATACATTCTTATATTCAAGCCCAAGTCGATATACGAGTTGGCCAAACTCATCAAGATCGATGTCTCAAATCTGAACAAGGTGATACTTTTCTTCGAAGAGATCGGAGCGGTGAAAGTAAAATCCACTAAAGTTTCTGGTCGTTCCGTAAGAATGCCCGTGGTCGAGTACGATACGGTTGAGTTCAGCCTGGCGGCTTAATCATAAATTCGTGGAACAGGGGACGTCCCCAAATTAAAGAGTCCGGAGGATTTTTTTGAGGTCTTCGGGGAGGGGGGCTTGGACGGTTATCCTTTTTTTGTTTCGGGGCTGAAGAAAAGTCATTTTGAAGGCATGGAGACAGAGGCG
>MGSF01000087.1:7890-9851 GCA_001798715.1 Deltaproteobacteria bacterium RIFCSPLOWO2_02_FULL_50_16
GAGAGTCAGAGTTTTTTTGACCATAAAGGGTGTCGCCCAAAATAGGATATCCCAGCGCTGCCAAATGAACCCGAATCTGGTGTCGGCAGCCCGTCTTGATCGTGACCTTCAAGAGCGAGGCCTTTTGAAATTTTTTCAAGACTTCAAAAATAGTTATCGCCTCTCGTGCCGAGATCCTTCTCGCCGTGGCTGCTTGAAAAAAGACCTTCATCCTTTTTTTGCCTTTGGGATGGGGGCCGATGGGCCATTTAATTTTTTGATGATGGGCCGGATGTCCCAGGACGATGGCGCGGTATTCTTTTTCAATTCCCTTTTGTGAGAAATCCCTCCGAAGACAGTCGTAGGTCTCTTTATTTTTGGCGGCTATCAAGAGACCTGAGGTCTCATTGTCCAGGCGATGGACGAGTCCCGCTTCCCGCGGGTCCCTTCCAAGGCCCTGAAAACAGGTCTTGTAGGCGACCAAAAAATTGGCTACGGTCTCCCTTTCTCCTTCATGGACGGGATGAGAGGGAAGTCCTGCGGGTTTGTCGAGGACAATCAGATCGGGATCTTCATACACGATAGGACAGTCAAGCTCTGTATTGGGAAGGAGGTTCATTTTTCATGACCGATACATGTATCCGATCCCCTGAACGATCACATTACTCAAGGTGTGAAAAAAGATGGGGGCGATCAGGCCGCCTGTCTTTTCCCTCAAGACACCGAAGACGAGACCGGGGAAAAAAATGGAAAAATGCCACCATTGAAAGGTGATGAACGTGTGGGAGAAGGCAAAAATCAGGGCGGTCAATGGAATGGACCAGCCCCATCGAAGTCCAAAGAGGGAAAAATTGGGCGGAAAAATGCGATTGAGCTGAGATTGAATGTACCCTCTAAAGAAAAATTCTTCCGGTATGGCGATGAGAAAGATTTGATAGACGGAAAATTGGACGATTTCGGGATAGTACCAGCCCCTGTAGAGGGAGGCCAGAAAGAGCTCCTGATAGAGATTGTTGGCCAGCAAAAAAATCGGGAAAATAATCACGCTGAAGATGATGCCGATTTCCAGAGAACGGATCATTGATTTAAAATCTCTTTCAATAAAATCGAGGGCCAGACGGCGCCACCACATGTAAGAAAACGGGATATAAATGAGGAGCAGCGCCGTGAGGGTGGAGAGATACTGGTGAACCCAGGGCAAAAAGCGGCATTCGTAAATGATTTTACAGATAATGAGAGTGAGCAGAAGAAGTATCAATGATTCGACGGACGTTCGTTTTTTAGAAAGATCCATCATGATCAGTGAAGACTCCTTTCCCTAAAGGGACGTGTAGACACGTACCTGTGAGCCCTTTTTTTGAGGACAAAATACAGAATGATAAAAAGGAGGGTGATCACACATCCCGTGATTTGACCGGTGGAAATCAGGCCTCCGAAATAAACGCCGCGATCGGCATCGGCGCGATAGGTCTCGATGACAGTGCGGGGCAGTGTCCATAAGATGCCGAGGACACAGGATGTCTGCCCGTCAAAATTTCGGCGGCGATAGGTAAAATTCACGATAACAAAAAGAAGGATGGCATGGATCATCGAATAGATTTGTGTCGGGTGAAGGGGGACATGGGGATAGTAATAAAAGGCTGTGGACGAGCGCTCTGTAAACGTAATGGCCCAGGGGACGTCTGTCGGTCTGCCGTAGCAGCAACCCGTGAGGAGACACCCTATCCTTATGCAAAGTTTGGTAATGGGACCCGAGGCGCAGAGGATGTCAAAATATTTCCAGGCGTCGATACGGCGCCATCGGAAATAAACCAAAAAACTGACGGCAATGCCGATAAAACCGCCATACGAGACAAATCCCCCCCGCCAGAAGTAAAAGACCCTCATGGGATCTTCCCAATAGTAGGCGGGATATTCGACGAGGATATGGAAGATCCGTCCACCCAGGACGGCGGCCAGCATCCCGATCATTCCCATGTCGA
>MGSF01000087.1:9887-14932 GCA_001798715.1 Deltaproteobacteria bacterium RIFCSPLOWO2_02_FULL_50_16
GCCAATAACCATAAAAGGTGGTGGCAAGGGTGGCCACGGCAATCATGAAAAAAAACGAGGGGATAGGAACGGAACCAATTTCGAAAAGGATGGGGCGCATCTTTTAATCTCCCTTTGCCGGAGGACCTTTGACAGAAGAAGAAAAGTCTTCTCCCTTTAGAATCAGTATCATGAGCAAAACAGTTGCCGTCGAAATGGCCATATCGGCGACATTAAAGGCCGGCCACTCCAGTTTGAAACGCCATTGCCATTGCCAAAGAGTCCATGTCGCCCATTGATTGTACCAGTGAAGGGAGAGAAAGTCGACGACCTCCCCCCTAAAAATGCGATCGAAGAGATTCCCCATGGCCCCGCCCAATATGAAATTGAGGCTCAAGAGCAATCCTTTTTTTGCAATCGGAAGATGAATCAGAAAATAGAGAACCACTAATGTTGCTGCAGTCGATAGAATATAAAACAATGGAACACGAAGGATATCAGGCAGGGATGAAAAGACCCCAAAGGCGGCCCCTTTATTGGTATAATGGACAATATCAAAAAAGTGGGGAAAAATTTCTATTGTTTGGCCGAGCTTTACATTTTGAATAATAGACATTTTTGTTAATTGATCGAGAAGGAAGATAGGGAGGGCTGTCGTCAAAAAAAGAAGGAACTTAAACTTCATAGGATCCTTTTTACTAATGAGAAACAAAGTATGAAGACATCTTTTTTCCAAAAACTCTTTGTTTCTCATAGTACTAGCCGACCATTATGTATAGAAACTAATGAACGGCTTAGTATGTTACGAAGAGAGAGTCTGGACACAACGATGACAAATCAAGGGATGTTGAGGATCATCTCCAACCGTCATGGCATAATTCCAACAACGCTCACATTTTTTCCCCAAGGCCTTTTTAACCTCAATCAATAGATTTTCACTTTCGGATTCGTGCGAAAAAGATTTCATAGTTTCTTTGATAAGATTGACTTGGGAGACGATGAAGAGCTGAGGAAGAATGTCTCTGTATTGCTCCAAAAGGGCTTGTGTTTCTTTTCCCGCACCAATAAAGACGGCAGCCTCCAGTGAATTGCCTATCATCTTGTCCTTGCGGGCCTTTTCCAGGGCCGTCAGGATTTTATCCCGGATGTTTTGAAATGTTTGCCATCGTGTGGCTAGGGTTTCATCGATCCACTCGGTTTTGGGTTCAGGGAGTGAGGCCAGATGAACGGAAGGAACCTTGCCGGGAAAATCTCCCATATGGGTCCATATCTCCTCGGCCGTGAAGGAGAGGATGGGGGCCATGAGAGGTGACAGGGTCTTGGTAATTTCAAAAAGGACTTTTTGTGCAGAGAGCCTCTCGGCCCCATTTTTTTTGGATGTGTAGAGCCTGTCCTTCAGGATATCAAGATAAAAGGCCGACAAGGTGACTGTGCAGAATTTGTTGAGCTCATGAAAGACGACGTGAAAGGCAAAGTCCTCATAGGCCTTATTCAGGCGAATCATCAGTTTTTGTAATTGATGCAGGGCCCACTTGTCGATCTCCAGAAGATTTTCATAGTCTAAAGGAGAGTGGACGGGTGAATAATCACCGATGTTGCCTAAAAGGAAACGGCAGGTGTTGCGTATTTTTCGATAGGCCTCGACCAGTCGCGTGATGATTTCATCCGAGAATCGAATGTCGTTTCTATAATCTTCAGCAGCGACCCAAAGACGGAGGATTTCAGCCCCGTGGGTTTGTATGAGTTTATCGGGTGGGGTATAGTTTTTGACCGATTTCGAGTATTTTTTCCCTTCTCCGTCGACCACGAAACCGTGGGTGAGGACTGTTTTATAGGGGGCCGTATTCCGGGTTCCAATGGCTGTGAGGAGTGAGGAGTGAAACCATCCCCGGTGTTGATCACTTCCCTCAAGGTAAAGATCGGCGGGATAGGACAATGTCTTCTCCTGCTCCAAAACGGCGGCGTAGCTGACTCCGGAGTCAAACCAGACATCAAGGATGTCCGTCTCGCGATGGAAGTCTTGAGCACCGCAATCAGGGCATTGGACTTGTTTTAGGAAGGGAGGCATGGCTTTTTCATCAAACCAGATATCGGCCCCTTTTTGTGCAAAGGCATCGGCCATTTTGCCAATCAATTTTTGATCGAGAAAAGTGAGATGACATTTTTGACAAGTCAGGGCCACAATAGGAACTCCCCAACTCCGTTGGCGAGAAATGCACCAATCGAGGCGGTTTTGCACCATTCCATAAATGCGGTCTCGCCCCCAAGGGGGAATCCAGTCGACTCGTCGGATAGAATCGAGGGCCTTGTGCCTCAAATCATTTTTTTCCAGGGAAATAAACCATTGCTCGGTGGCCCGAAAAATCACGGGGTTTTTACACCGCCAACAATGAGGATAGGAGTGTGAGAGGATTTCATCTTTAAGGAGCGCCTTTTTTTCTTTAAGCAGTTTGATAATGTCTTTATTGGTTTCCTCCACTTTTCGATTCTTGAGGGATTCAATCTGAACTTCTTGGGTAAAGCAGCCCCTGTGATCGACGGGGACAAATATGTCGAGTCCGTATTTCAAGCCGACTTCATAGTCCTCTTGACCATGGCCGGGCGCGATATGGACACAGCCCGTCCCGGTATCCAGTGTGACATGTTCGGAAAGAACGATTAAGGACTTGCGATTATAAAAAGGATGTTGGCATTCCTTTCTTTCAAGATTCTGACCTGAAAAACGCTCGATGATTTCATGATCCTTGATGCCAACAGCCTTGACGAAGTTGTCCACCAGATTTTTTGCCACTATAAAAATCTCACTAGGAGTCTTAAGGGCCACGTAATCATAGCTGGGATGGAGGGCAACGCCCAAATTGGCAGGGAGGGTCCAGGGTGTCGTGGTCCAAATGACGATGGAGGCCGGTTGGTCTATCCCTTTATTGAGAAAGTTGAGGTCCTTGGGATCGATTTGAAATTTGACATAAATAGAGGGGGACGAGTGATCATCATACTCGACTTCGGCCTCGGCCAGGGCCGTCTGGCAATGGGCGCACCACAGGACCGGTTTTTTGCCGCGATAAATGCCTCCGGCGGCGACAAGCTTCCCAAATTCCTTGGCGATAATAGATTCATAATTATAATCCATAGTGAGATAAGGCTTCTTCCATCGTCCCAAGATGCCCAATCTCTTGAATTCGTCCCGCTGAATATCAATGTATTGATTGGCGTAGTCACGGCAGGCCTGGCGTATCTCTAAGATCGACATCTCATTTTTCTTTGGCCCCAATTTTTTTGTCACATGATGTTCGATAGGAAGTCCATGACAATCCCAGCCGGGGATAAATTCACTCGCATAACCACTCATGTTTTTGTATTTTACGATGATGTCTTTGAGGACCTTATTCAGGATATGGCCAAAGTGGATATTTCCGTTGGCATAGGGGGGGCCGTCATGAAGAATATATTTGGGTCTGTCCCTGTTTTTTTCCAAGATCTTTTCATAGAGATTGATTGCATCCCAGGCCTTGACCTGTTCGGGTTCGCGTTCACGCAGGTTGGCCTTCATGGGAAAGGTTGTTTGAGGAAGATTTAAGGTGTCTTTGTATTGTTTGGCATCCATCATTTCATTGGTCTTTGACCCCTACATTGGACATCTGAAGATCAGATCCGCGCAATTGATTTTTTAATTTGCTCAAAAATTTCTTCTCAGCCCTAAAGCTGGATTTGATATGGCGCACGATACACCGGGAAGGGGCGGTGACTTCTACTTCTGTCTCGGCATCACTGGGCTTGATGCGGACTTCCAGTTGATAATAGGCGGAAAAAGTCCCGTAGTCCTGACGATCAAAGAGCTCCAAATAGTGAGAATCGGCCTCCGTCGGGGTCCAGCCGGTTTTGATATAGCCCTTTTCTTCATCTTCAAAATCGATTTTATAGCCTAGGTTTTGAAGTGTTATTTTGGAGGCCTGAAAAATCTCTTGAGAACCCTGGCGAAAGTTTTTGGAAATGGGCGGTGACTCGTGATCTTTTCCATAAACCAGTTCCTTGGTGCAGCCCGTGAGGGAAAAAAGACATCCCAGCCCTGTCAGACCCGTCAGAATAACGATCGCTATTTTTTTCATAAAACGCTCCTTTTCTTCTCCCAGCGTAGTTACTAAGGAGTTCATATCCCACTATACATTGAAAAAGCAAGATGTCTCATATTATCCTTAACCCCTCTCCTCATTATATTCATAAAGGTGGGGGGCCATCCCTACCTCCATAAAGTATAATAGGGAGAGGGATAGTACTGTCAGGTCTTTATGAATAGAAATTAATGAACTGACTTGTAATCTTTATTTGGTTTTTTCTTCAACAAATAAATATAGAGGATAATGGCAAAGATCACAAGTAGGCCGCTGATAAATTGGGAGGTGGAAAGGAGGCCCTCTATCAGAAAGCCGCGAATCTTGTCTCCTCGAAAGACCTCAAGAATGGAGCGGGCGATGGCATACAAGACCAGATAAGAAAGAAAGATTTGTCCGGAAAAGCGCTGATGACGTCGGATCCCGACCAGGAGGCCAAAAATAACCAAAAGGAGCATCATCTCCATGATTTGGGTGGGAATGAGGGGGATCCCCGTGGGGGCCAGGCAGAGGGGATGGGCCGGAAAAATAAGGGTCCAAAAATGGGGCCCTGCCACGGTTTTTCCATAACAGCAACCCGCAAAGAGACACCCAAGACGTCCGATGCCGTGCCCCAGGGCCACGCCGGGCATAAAGACGTCCGCCATGGTGATGAGCGAGATCTTGTATTTTTTGGTATAGACATAACTGATGACGAGGCAGGCGATCAGCCCCCCATAAAAGACCAGTCCCCCTTCCCAGATCTTGATCATATCCAGTGGATTTTTGAGAAAGCGGGGGAACTCGGTGATGATGTAGAGAATCCTGGCGCCGGCGATGGCCCCGAGGATGTTATAAAAACCCAGGTCAAAGATGCGCTCGCTTGCAATCCCCCTTAATTTTCCCTCATGGACATTCCATAAAAGGGCACTCAAAAAACCCAGGGCCACTAAGACGCCGTAAGTATAGATATTGAAA
>MGSF01000087.1:14945-19644 GCA_001798715.1 Deltaproteobacteria bacterium RIFCSPLOWO2_02_FULL_50_16
GGATGTGAATGAAGACAGGATGCACACACGTACGATATATCGACCCGAAGGGGGTGTAAAGCGAAAAAAGCGATTAAAATTCATACTTTACGGAAAATCGGATCCTGTCGTTGTTTTGATAGAGGCCGAAGAGGGCGTTGGCCGGTCCCCCCATAAAATCCGCCCCCCCGATGAGGGTCAGTCCATCGAAGGGGTTCCATTGAAATTCGGGCTGGAGGAGGCGGTCCCCATTTTCTAAATTGATATATCCCTTGATCTCAAGATGTGTGAAGAAGTCAAAATCAAGTTTTAGATGGGAGAACAAGGCATTTTGAAAAAAATGTTTGAGGGGGTTTCCGGCCCCATTTTGATTGGTCCCCCCGCGTGAAGGGAGCTCGGTGTCGAGGGCGTATTGGACAATCATCCAGAGATCCCATTCCTTGAAAAAATCAACCCAGGTATAATCGATCCCCAATACCCATTGGACATAAGGATCATCGATAGTGGGATCCCGGCCCCGAATGTCCTCCGTGAGGGTGTAGGCGACTTCCCCTCTTATTCCCCAATCCCTCCAGTGTGTGGCAAAATCACCTCCGACGACGTGCCGGTGCTTATAAGAAGTCACAAGGTCAATACTGGCTGTACCCGTTGCCGGGTTTGTTTGGGTCACTTGCTGAAGAATAGAGGTGGGTGTTCGGTCATAGCTCGCGGCATACATGAAGGCAAAGTCCCAGGCCTCAAAAGAACGACCCAGACGGACTCCTGCCTGTGACGATCGAGGATCGAGGGGGGGATCGTTCTCATCCGCCACGCGATAATTGAGCCCAAAAGGGCCTTCGTTGTTAATGAGTCCAGAGGAGGGAAGTCCGGACCAGCGATTTTTGGATTCGAGACGCAAGGCGTCTTTTTCAAAAAAGGGGGCCCAAACGAGTTCTAAGAGCCATGGGCCCAGGGAAATGTCCCCTTTGAGGGCGACAATGGCCGCCTGCCGATCTTCAACAAAGTCGGTGGAGTCGTGCCGTTTAAAGACATCCGTGGGTTTAAAAATATCGGCACGTCCCCAGGTGATAAATTGTTTGCCCAAAAGGACATCCATGCGGGGCGAAAAAATGTCGAGATGGCCTTCGTAGAGAAAGATTTTAGAACGTTCCTTGTAAGTCAGATCGCCGCGGAATTCAGGGGTGGCCAGGAGTTGAAGAGACGGAAGGGGTTCCCATTGGACGGTGGGACGGGTGAGAAACTCATGGCGTGAGTCGGCGATATTGGCCGTTCGATCCATGTACTCTAGTCCCTTTAGGGATTGGAGAAAGGAGAAATGCTCATATTGGAAAAGAGAGCCAAAAGTTAAGGGACCTTTTTTGATTTTGGCGTGAAGGGCGGGGTGAAAAAGAAGGATCAGGAGAAGGGAGGAGAGAAAGATGGCGTTCTTGTGGAGGGTCGGAGGGTTCACATTATTTTTCTCTCTTCAAAAACCGCTCGGTAAAATAATAGTCAGGGATTTCTTGGTCGATTTTTCTCTGGATGATTTCGTTGACAGTCTTGTGATTTCTAGAAAAATCTTCAATAGTCACCTTGTCAAACCGCCAGTGATTTCCGTACGGCTTCAACTGCGCCGTCGACATCCTCTTAAACAGGTTTCCTGATTTGTCAAAAAAATCAATTTGGGCCGTGATATGACGCACGGGATCGATCCACCAAAGGGTTTTTGAGTATTTTGTCTCCTTGACTAATTTGGGTTCGATCGGGACGGACTGAAGGAGGGTACAGGGGATGCCGTTCATGGTTTCTTTTCCAATGATGGCGTATTCATATTCATGTGTTTTTTGATCCATGATGTCTTCGTAGGCATAGTCCGTTCCCATATAGCGATTGCCCCGATTGGAGGGGGGGACCCGACGTGTCGTGTGATAGGCGGGTGAATACATCCATTGATCATTGTCACGATCGTTGTTTTCAATGGTCAAGACACCACTGCCGTCCATGTCGGCAGGTGAATGGAAGCGGACAAGACGCATATCCTCTTTTGAGCCCGGCTTTTTTTGCTTATTATAATAAGTCACTGTCCTCATCCGCACATTTCCTTGGGAATCTAAGAGGCTCATATTCATCTCTTCAATCTCGCCGCTATTGCTCCGCTCCCGCTCGACTTTTTCCATCAATGCGCGTGCCTCGTCGGCAGACACATTGTTTCCTGCAAAAAAGAGACAAAAACCCATTACAAAAAAGACAGTTATTGTCTTGCGCATGTTGCTCGTTTGGAAATATTTGTGGGACTTGCCCATATTATTCAATCATCTTTGTCCTTAAGGACTGCGTGATGTTCATTTTAAAGATCAGTCGCATGCCAAAATAGGCGGCCAAGGGGATGAGAAAGAGGGCGAGTCCTGTGACCTGGGTAAAGTCACGCAGGACGTAATAGTCCTCGATATGAAACCAGGCGATCCCAATTCTGTAATTAATCCAAGAGGTTAGAAGGATGGCCAAGGGGAGACTCAAGAGGATGCCCAAAAGGCCCTGGGCGAGTGATTCGGAAAAGATGATTTCTGCGATATGAGAGCGTCCATAGCCGATGGATTTGAGGGTGGCGTATTCACTTTCTCTTTCAATGATGGTTAAGTGAATATTGGTAAAAATAAAAATGAGGGCGATAAAAAGGGAAATGGCCGTGGCCACATGGACGATTCCCATGAGTTCATCCACGACGGAGCGAAATGAAGAAACAAGTCCTCTTTTTTGCAGCACTTGCCCCATAAAGTCGTACTGATACAATTTTTTTTCGATCTCATCGAGATTGCCGGAGGCCTGGATGTAGAGACCGCTGGCTTCATCTGTGAAATTGGTAATTTGTTGCATGGTTTGAAAAGGGATGATGGATTGGCTCAATGTCATGTCGAGTGTGATGCCGGAGACAATAAAGGGGTATTCTTCTCCTTCACGGATAATCACAGTGACGGTGTCGCCCACAGAGGCCTTGAGGTCACGAGCCAAATCGCGACTCAAGAGGATGTCATTGGGATTTTTATCGAAGCCGGAACCTTCCCCCAATAAAAAGCCTTTCATGCCGCCATGAGGAGTGACTCCCAACATGCGAGATCCCTTGAGCTGATCCTTGTGGCGAATCTCAACGTATCGGCGAAATTTTGTGTCCATCGCATCAACACCAGAGATATTTTGAAGAGCTTCATAGTCTTCGAAATAGACAGGGTAAAGAAAATCGGCGGTAAGATTCCATTTTTCGTTATTAAAACCATTTTCAATGGTCATATTGACGGAGGTCATGGAGGCCACGTAGGAGGTGGCGATGCCTATGGAAAGGGCCAAGGCCATGATGGTGGCCAGGGTCAGCCCCTTTCGGCGGAAGATGTTGCGGATGCCAAAGCGGATGTTGGTGGGAAGAAAATCAAGCCATTGAAAAAACGGAATGAGCCAAGAATTGAGGGACGATGAAGAACCTGCCTGACCGCGAATGATGACCTGCGGGGGCAGATTGAGAAGCAGGAAGACCGGGAGGGTGACGGCGATGATAGCCACCCCGATGCCCATCAAGATACCCAGGAGATAATCAGGCCAGAGAAAGACATAAAGGGTTTCGGGAAACCCCATGGCCGAGGCATAAATCCCGGTAAAGGCATGGCGGATAAAAAAGGTGACTCCCAGGCCTAGGACACCTCCCAACAATCCCAGGAATATGGCTCCCAGTATAAAAGAGCCGATGATTTCCCAGCGCGTGTACCCGAGGGCCAGCAAGGCCCCGATTTCCTGGCGCTGATGCATGATAAGGCGATTAAAGGTGATGAGGGTGATAGCAAAGGCGACGATGGCCAGGGTCAATTGAATGGTCAAGGCGTAGATTTTAAAGGCGTTCATATCCATTTGCAGGAAACGGTAGATGAAGTGCTCTTTTTGGGGAACGACCTTTTCTAGATTGACGCTTGTGAGTCGTCCGATGATTTTTTGTTGAGTGGCGACGGGATCGGCCCCCTCTTTGTAATCGAAGAGGAGTTCATTGATCATCGTAAAACCCAGTGCGTCACTCACCCTGCTGATATTGGCATAAAGAACACCAAAGGTGCCTTTTTCGGGGACCATATAATCGGGGTTAGAGCTCTGAACAATGTATTCAGGGGCTATACAGATTCCGTCAATCCGGCCCTCATATGCTTTACGGCCCACTTGAATAGAAATGCGATCGCCGATTTTATAACCATGATAGTGGGCCAGTGACTTTTCAATGACAAAGGAGTCAGGATCATCCGCATTCAGGGTGTGGCCTTCGACGATTTCCAGGGAATTGATTTCCGGATTCGATTCCTCTAAAAAATAAATGGCACCTGTAATTCGGGTGGTTTCATTGACCTGGATATTTCCGGGGAAGATAAGACGACGGTTTATTTTTTTGACACCTTCAATATTCGAAAGATCCGAAATATTTTCCGTATCTTCGGAAATGAATTGGACCTGCAGGTCGGCAAAGTTCATTCTTTCGAAGAGGGTATCGCGGGTATGGAGCAGGGTGTCGACACCCATTTCCAGACCCGCATAAAGCCCGACGCCAAAGGCAATCGTGATGAGGATGGAGGCCACCCTCATTTTGATGGTGCCTAAATCACGGAGCATTTTGTGATGAAGGATCCTCATTTTTTAGGCCCATGCCGATTGCCGGGGCACCTCTAGGTTGACGACACGCTCTTCAATTTTTCCCTCATGGATGGTCAGGATG
>MGSF01000088.1 GCA_001798715.1 Deltaproteobacteria bacterium RIFCSPLOWO2_02_FULL_50_16
TATTGATGAACCCAAAGGGCTTGTTTATGGAGGGACGGTGGCGGCACCGGCCTTTCGTCGGATGGCCTCAGCCATTGTTCAACACTTAAAGATTCCTCCACAGCAAATTAGAGTTCCCGTTATTGAAGTGAGAGGGTCTCCCCCTCCAGCCTTAAGTGACAACATTGTTCGAATTGCCAAAATTAATCAGGAGGGTTTTTCTGTTCCCAACCTTCAGGGAATGACTGTTCGCGAGGTTTTGGGTTTGTTAGAGGGGCAGGATATCTCGGTGGCGATTGAAGGAACGGGCATTGCCTTTCAACAGGAACCTGGTCCCGGACAATTAATAAAAAGTGGTGGTATGTGTCGTGTTTATTTTCGGCCAAGGACTTAGATGAATGAAACTTGAAAAATTAATTGATGCCAGCATGGTCATTGACAAAAACGGTGAGATGAAAACAGAAATATCAAATATAGCTTATCATTCTGGTGCGGTAGGGCGGGGTTTTCTTTTCTGCGCCTTGCCTGGTTTGGTCCATCAAGGAGAGCAGTTTATCCAGGAGGCCGTCGGTAAAAAGGCAGCAGCCATTATCGGATCGATTTCTCCAAAAAAATTAAATATTAAAATTCCCTACCTTCAGGTTCGAGAACCTCGAAAGGCTTTGGCTTTTGCGGCCACCCAATTTTTTCAAGAACCCTCTCGTTTTTTTAATCTCATTGGAGTGACTGGGACCAATGGGAAGACAACGATTACGTTTTTACTGGAATCTATTTTGAAAGCTGCAGGGCGACATCCGGGGGTTATCGGCACAATAAATTATCGATACAAAGATAAAGTTTTGCCTTCTCTTCATACCACTCCAGAATCTTTAGATCTTCAGAAAATATTGGCTGAAATGCAACAAGCAGGCGTAACAGATGTCATTATGGAGGTTTCTTCTCATGCGTTGATGATGGATCGTGTCTATGGATGCCATTTCAACGGGGGAATTTTTACAAATCTTTCTCAAGATCATCTCGATTTTCATAAAAACATGGAGGATTATTTCAGGGCCAAACAAACATTATTTGATAACTATCTTGTTAAAAGTGAAAAGGAAAAAAAATGGTGTGTGCTCAATATTTCGGATTCTTATGCAAAAAGGATACCTCGAAATTCAAAAATTCGCTATTTAGAATGTAGTTGTAGTGAAAGAGCTGATTATTGGATTCAAAAGGCACACTGTGATCTCTCAGGATTTGATGCCACCATGGAAACCCCCCAAGGGCCTATTTTACTGAAGATGGCCCTGATTGGCGATTTTAATTTAGAAAATTGTCTTTTAAGCATTGCCGCGGCGCATTCCATGGGTTTGAGCAATGAAGTTATTATTCGTGGTCTTCAAAACTTTCCTGGAGTTCCAGGCCGACTTCAACGAGTGAAGGCAGCCAAAAATTTTTCAGTGTTGATTGATTATGCCCATACCCCAGATGCCTTAAGGGCTGTTACAGAGACTTTGAAACCTTTGACCCAAGGACGTCTTATCGTTGTTTTTGGTTGTGGTGGTGATCGGGATCGTACTAAGAGACCTCAAATGGGTGAGATGGCTTCTCGGCATGCCGATGTTGCCATCGTCACTTCAGACAATCCGCGCACTGAAGAACCAAAACAGATTATTCAAGATATTCTTCCCGGGGTGATAAAGGCGGGGCTTTCGCCTTATCAAGAATCTGCGAAAAAAGGATTTATCGTTCTCTCCGATAGGAAATCGGCCATTGAACAAGCGCTTCTGTGGGCCCGATCTCAAGATACTGTTTTGATAGCGGGAAAGGGACACGAAAATTATCAGATTATTGGAACAAAGAGAAATCATTTTGATGATTATGAAATCGTGGAGGATTGTTTGAGAAAGATAAAAGGAACGCCTTCATGCGATTGACATTGAAAGAGGTGATTGAGGCAACAGGAGGATTTTTGTTGGGAATTCATTCTCACAGCATGAGGATTAGCGGGGTGTCTACAGATTCGCGCTGTCTTAGGAGTGGAGATCTTTTTGTGGCTTTAAAGGGTCCCCATTATGATGGTCATCACTATCTTGAGGCGGCTATCAAAAAAGGGGCCTCGGTCCTTGTTGTTCAAAAGAAGGGTTTGGCTTCAATCTCTAAACGACAGCCTGTCATTTTGGTTGCTGATACCTTGCAGGCCTTGGGTGATCTGGCCGGATACTGGCGCCGTCAGTTTTCCATTCCCGTGATTGCTGTGACGGGGAGCAACGGCAAGACCACGACCAAGGACATGATAGCGGCACTCCTTTCACAGAAATACAGCGTTCTCAAAACGGAAGGCAATTTTAACAATCTCATAGGCCTCCCTTTAACGCTATTTCGCCTTAATAAAAAACACCAGTGTGCCGTGGTCGAGTGCGGGATTAGCCGAAAAGGTGAAATGGCACGTCTTGTGAAAATTGCACAACCACAGATTGGTGTTGTCACCAACATCGGACGAGCCCATCTTGAGGGTTTTGGCTCTATGAAGGCCGTCGCGCAAGAAAAAGGAATACTTTATTCTCATCTCCCAAGAGAGGGACAAGCCGTCATTCAAGACTCGAGTCCGTATAAAAAATTGTGGAAAAACAAGACTCGATGTCATTTCAGTTCATTCGGATGTCATGTCCGCGCATCAATTTATGGAAAGGATATTCGCGCGGACGATAAGGGAGGGAATTTTTTGACTGTTGTTACATCCAGAAGGAGCTTTCCGATTTATGTTCCCATTCCCGGACAAGGAAATGTTGAAAATGCCTTGGCGGCCATTGCAGCGACACATTCATTTGGATTGAGTGCCACACAGATACAGAGGGCCTTTCGCGCTTTTGAAACAACGGGACATCGAAGTCGTATCCTCACACTCAAGAACCAATTACGTCTTATTGATGATTGTTATAATGCCAATCCAGATTCAATGAAACAGGCGATCGCCCTGCTGGCGCAATTGGGAAATGAAATGCCAACAGTAGCTATTTTGGGAAACATGTTTGAGTTGGGCAAATCCTCCAGGCAGGAACACCGAGCCTTGGGACGTTATGTCGCACAACGGGGTATTAAAACCCTCATTGCTGTAGGGAGTTTGGGTAAGGACATTCAAAGGGGAGCCGTAAAACATGGTTTTTCTAAAAGGCAGGCATTTCATTTTGATCAAGCGACCTCCGTCTTGGAAAATAGAGGGGCATGGTTGCCAAGAAAAGGTCTAATTTTGGTGAAGGCTTCACGAGGGATGCGATTTGAAAGGATTGTCGAAGGGCTTTTAAAATTGAAGAAAGAAAAGGGGTTATAAGTTGCTGTATTATTTTCTGTATCCTCTGCATGTTGAATTTATAGGTTTTAACGTTTTTAAATACATCACATTTCGTACTTTTGGTTGTCTTGTCACGTCGCTTGTTCTCTATCTTTTACTAGGGAAAATCTTTGTCAAATTCATGCGTCAGTGGCAGGTGATTCAGAGAATCCGGGATGACGGCCCCCAATCCCACCTGACAAAGGCCGGGACCCCCACGATGGGCGGGATATTAATCTTGGGATGCGTGGGCCTCTCCACCCTCCTCTGGATGAATTTGGCAAGCAGTTATACCTGGCTGGCACTCTTGTTGCTTGTTTTCTTGGGGGTGGTGGGCTTTTTTGATGATTATCGAAAACTTATTTATGGATCCAGCAAGGGATTGCCCGGTCGATACAAACTATTGTGCCAAACAGCCATCACCTTGATTATTGGTTACTATCTTTTTTCAGAAATTCCTTTTGATACCTCATTAAGCATTCCTTTCTTTAAGGATTTTCATCCTGATTTAAGGTGGGGATATTTAATCATTATGGTTTTTGTTATTGTTGGCGCCTCCAATGCTGTCAATTTAACGGATGGGTTGGATGGACTGGCCACCGGACCTCTTGTAATGTCCTTTGCGACCTATGGGGTTCTTTCCTATATTGCAGGGCATTCCATCATAGCTGCGTATTTGCAAGTCCCCTATCAACCGGGTGCTGGAGAACTTTCTGTCTTGTGTGGTTCGGTTGTGGGAGCCTGCATTGGTTTTCTTTGGTTTAATACATATCCCGCTGATATTTTTATGGGCGATGTCGGTTCTCTATCTTTGGGGGGAATCTTAGGACTGACGGCTATTTTGACAAAAAATGAAGTCCTTCTGGCCATTGTGGGCGGTGTTTTTGTCCTTGAGGCTGTTTCAGTCATCACACAGGTCGTTTCATTTCAACTGACCGGAAAGCGGGTGTTTAAAATGGCGCCGATTCATCATCATTTTGAGCTGAAAGGGTGGAAAGAGCCAAAGGTTATTGTTCGTTTTTGGATCATTTCATTTATTTTGTCGTTAGTGGCCATGATGACGTTGAAATTGCGTTAGAAAAAGAAAATGACATGAATTTAAAAGGGAAAAAAATTGTAGTTGTGGGTGCTGGACGATCAGGCATTGCTGTCTCCCGCTTTTGTGCCCAAAAGGGAGCTTGTGTTCAATTAAATGATCGTAGGAATTTTGGTGAGTTTGAGGGCCCCTGGGCGGATCTGAAGAACCTGGGGATTGATCTGAAAGGAGGCGGGCATTTATCAGAGGAATTGGCCAATGCGGATCTCATTGTTCTTTCTCCAGGGGTTCCCGGTTCTCTGCCGGAATTCACTCGAGCAAAAAATAATAATGTGCCCATCATGGGTGAATTAGAATTGGCCAGTCGTTTTAACAGGGCCCCGTTGATTGCTGTCACTGGGACCAACGGTAAAAGCACCACAACGACCTTGGTTCATCACTTGCTTCAGGCAGGAGGAAAAAAGGCCGGGATGGCTGGAAATATTGGGATTCCACTCATTGAATTGGTGGAAACACGTGAAAATTATGAAGTGATTGTCATTGAAGTCAGCAGTTTTCAATTGGAAACAATAGAAAAACTCCATCCCGTCATTGCCCTGATATTAAATATCAGTGAAGACCATCTCGACAGATACAGTTCCTTTGAAGATTATTGGAGGGCCAAGACACGAATATTGATGAATCAAACCCGGGAAGATTATCTGGTTTTCAATAAGGAAGATAAGATTGTTTCCGATATGATTGTTTCTGCACAAGGCATTTCCATCCCATTTAGTAGTGAGGCTGAATTGACACAGGGTATTTATTATAAGGGCAGTCAAATTGTTTATAATAGGGCAGATCATCTTCTGGAAAGATATGATTTGTCGGATGTCAAACTAAAAGGTCTGCATAATATTGAAAATATGATGGCAGCCATCGTTGCGGCAAGGATCTTTTCAGTATCTCCTCAGGATATACAAAAAGGGCTTAATTCATTTGTAGGCCTTGAACACCGCTTGGAATGGGTTCGAGAGCATAATGGAGTGTCGTATTACAATGATTCAAAGGCGACAAATGTCCATGCCGTCATTATGTCCCTTCGTGGTTTTCAGGATCATGAGGTTCTTCTGATTGCGGGAGGTTATGACAAGGGGGGGAGTTATGAGACCCTGAAACCCTGGCTCAAAAAAAAGGTAAAAAGACTATTTCTTGTGGGTAAGGCTCAAAAGAAAATGAAGTTGGCCTTTGAGGGAGTTGTTCCTACGGAATGTGTGGAGACTATTGACAGGGCCCTTAAGGAGGCTCAGCCCCATTCTCGAAGAGGGGATAGTGTCGTTTTGTCTCCTGCCTGTGCCAGTTTCGACCAATTTAAAAACTTTGAAGAACGAGGCCGTTTTTTTAAGGAGTGCGTGTGTCATCTTCAGTAGAAAACAGACATCTGGATTATTCACTTTTGATAGTGACGATTTGTTTAGTGGCTCTGGGTCTCACCATGGTCTATTCCTCGTCGGCCATTTTGGCCAAAGACAAGTTTGGATCGGCGAATCACTATCTTATGAGAGAGATTATTTATGCCGTTATGGGGGCAGGGGCCCTTATTTTAGGACGCAAAATTCCCATCGAATTTTACAATAGAGCGATCTATTTTATCTTTTTTGGAACTATTTTTATTCTACTGGTCACCCTCGTTTCGGGGCTGGGGATAAGCGCTGGCGGGGCGACACGCTGGCTGAATCTTGGCATCCTTTCATTTCAGCCTTCAGAAATGGCAAAGCTGGCTTTGGTGATGTTTATCGCCTATGCCCTGGCCAAGAAAAAGGAAAAAGTTCGCCAATTTATGATGGGATTTCTTCCGGTTATGATGATGTCCGGTGTTTTAATAGCCTTCGTACTGGCCGGAAGGGATTTGGGCAATGCGACGGTGATGAGTGCCGTTGTCTTTGCTATGTTATTTATTGCAGGGACTCGTTTGACCTATCTTGTCAGCGCCATTCTTTTGTCTTTTCCCCTTCTTTACATGCTTATCATTTCAGTGGATTATCGCCGCCGCCGCATCCTTTCTTTCCTTAATCCATGGGATTATCAAACGGAGGCCGGATTCCAAATTATTCAATCCTATGTTGCCTTTCATGCCGGAGGACTTTTCGGGCAGGGTTTGGGCGAGGGGAAACAAAAACTTTTCTATCTTCCCGCGGCGCATACAGACTTTATTTTTTCCGTGATTGGAGAAGAGCTCGGCTTAATAGGGGTCTTTGTTGTTTTTGGTCTTTTTATGTTTCTTGTCTATCGCGCGCTGACCATTGCCTGGAGGGCCTCGGACAATTTTTCCTATTATCTGGCTTTAGGAATTGGGCTTATTTTTGGAATACAGGTCATTATCAATACTGGAGTTGTCATGGGTTTGCTTCCCACAAAGGGCTTAACGCTTCCTTTTATTAGTTATGGAGGATCTTCACTGATTATGAGTCTTTTTAGTGTAGGCATTTTACTGAACATATCATCGCGGATGAAAACATGAAGTTTATGATCGCGGCAGGAGGAACGGGAGGACATATTTTCCCAGGATTGGCCCTTGCAGAGGAGATTAAAGAAAGGGATCGGGAGCATCATATTATTTTTATAGGAACAAAATCAGGAATGGAAACATCAATTATTCATCAACACGGTTATGTTTTAAAAACTGTTTGGGGCAAAAAATTAAAACAGGGATCATGGCAGGATCGGTTTTTAGCCATTCTTTTATTGCCGGTTTCCTTTGCACAGTCCTTGTATCTCCTGATGAGGGAACGACCGGATTGCATCATCGGTATTGGGGGGTATGCGGCGGGACCCTTTATTCTGATGGCTTCGTGTTTGAGATTTTTGACAACTATTATCGAACCCAATTCAATTCCGGGCATGACCAATCGGATATTGGGCCGCTTTGTACGAAGGATTTATGTGGCTTTTTCTCGAACAATAAATTTTTTTCCGGAAAAGAAGACTCTCCATACAGGAAATCCTGTTCGATCTTCACTCATTCAAGAATATCAGGACAATCGAAACAATAAACCGGAGGGTTTTAATTTGTTGATTTTGGGTGGATCTCAAGGGGCACATCAAATTAATAAAACCATGCTGGAAGCCCTTCCCTATCTGGAAAGGGAACGTACTCGTATAAGCATCTATCATCAAACGGGCGTTGCTGAATGCACATGGATTCAAAAAAGATATCAAGAAAGGGGATGGGAGGCCTATGTGACCCCTTTTATTAATCACTTAGGCCAGGCCTATGCCCAGTCGGATCTTGTGATTTCTCGTGCTGGGGCTTCAACCATTTCTGAAATCATTGCCTGCTGTAAGCCCACCCTATTTATTCCGTACCCTTATGCGGCCGATGATCACCAAAGATACAATGCGGAATCGCTCGTCCATGAGGGAGCGGGAAGGATGATTGTGGGTGAGGAAGTGACGGGACAAAATCTCGCACACATCATTTTGGATTTTTTGAATCACCCGGAGAAGCTGACTCAAATAAGCCAGCGATTGGAAGAGCTGTCGGGGAGAAATGCGCGGCAAGAAATTATTAACGACTGTTTCAACCTGTTGAGGGCAGCATAAATGTTTTCCCACATTCAAAAGATTCATTTTGTAGGCATTGGGGGCATAGGCATGAGTGGCATTGCGGAGGTCCTTTTGACATTGGGTTATAAGGTTTCTGGCTCTGATGCGCAAAAAACGACCATAACCCGTCGTCTGAGACGTCGAGGGGCAAAAGTCTATTATGGTCACCAAAGAGAAAATCTAAAAAATCCTCATGTCGTTGTTTATTCCTCGGCAATAGCGCCGTCAAATCCGGAGATCGTGGAGGCAAGACGTCTGGATATTCCGTTGGTGGCAAGGGCTGAAATGCTTGCCGAACTTATGAGACTAAAATACGGCATTGCCATTGCGGGGACTCATGGCAAGACAACAGTGACCTCTCTCATCGCCAACATTCTCACGCAGGGTGGGTTGGATCCCACATTTGTTGTCGGCGGAAAGGTAAAAAGTCTAAGAACAAATGCCAGGCTTGGTAAGGGAGATTTTTTGGTGGCTGAAGCGGATGAGTCGGATCGTTCCTTTATGCATTTGAGTCCCACCATCGCCGTGGTGACCAACATAGATCCAGAGCATATGGAACATTATAGGGATTATGATGAGTTGAAAAATATTTTTAAGGAATTTTGCCTAAAAATTCCATTTTATGGAGTCGCTGTTTTGTGTGTTGACCATCCTGCCGTTGCTGCTATAGCGGCCAGTTTTCCAAAAAGATTTTTGACTTACGGGATACATACAAAAGCGGATTTTATGGCCCATAAAATCAAGCTGTATCCCTTCAAATCCTCATTTGAGCTGAAGATCAATGGGAAATCGGCAGGTCAATGGAGAATCAATTTGATGGGATCTCACCACATTCAAAATGCCCTTGCGGCTATTGCGGTAGGAAATGAGTTGGGGATCCCTTTATCTTCTATAAAAAAGGGTTTGTCTCAATTTAAAGGCATTGGACGTCGTCTCGAACCCCTCTATAAAAATGAGCATCAAAAAATCTATGTTATTGATGATTATGGACATCATCCTGTAGAAATACGGGAAACGCTCAACGCCATTCGCCAAACATGGCCTCAAGCCCGCCTCATTGTAATTTTTCAACCGCATCGATACACAAGGACGAAGGCCCTCTTTAGTGACTTTACAAAAATTTTTGATGGGACCAATGAACTTTTTATCACCCAGATCTATGCGGCAGGAGAACCACCCATACATGGAGTGAGCGCCAAAAAGTTGGCAGACAATATTCACAGCAATTCATTTAATGTTCATTATAGGGAAAATTTGAATGATGTTGTTCATGATGTCAGAGGTTTGGTGAAGAAAAATACCATTGTTGTTACCTTTGGAGCTGGTGATGTCAACAAGGTTGGCAAGCAATTATCCAAAATGATGAAGGAGATGCCGCTTCAATGACACACTCAACGCTCTCAGAAAATTTAAAGGCCAAGATTGTCCAATGTGTGGCGGAACCAGCTTTATTTAACGAATCTTTATTGAGTTGGACAACTATTCATATTGGCGGTCCAGCAGAAATGATGGTTTTTCCAAAAAGTCGAGACGAATTTGAAAAACTTATCGCAACATTACGCGAATGTAAGATCCCTTATATTATTTTGGGAGCCGGAAGCAATATACTTGTTCGAGATGGAGGAATACAAGGAGTCGTCATTTCGATGAATAAGGCCCTCGCCACGATTGAAGTAAAAAAAACAGAGGGAGACAGGGTTTCTATAGAAGTGGGGAGCGGTGTGATGATTTCAAAGTTCCTCGATTATTGCGCCTTTGAGGGATTTTCCGGGCTTGAATGTTTATGGGGAATCCCCGGATCGATAGGAGGAGGCTTGTTTATGAATGCGGGGACGCGTGAGGGAGAAATAGGGGATTTTGTTTGCCAACTCAATATTATATCTCGTGAGGGAAAATATAGGGAGCTCTTCAAAGACGAGATAGAGTATCACTATCGGAGTATTAAGTTGCCACGGGGAACGGTTATTTTATCGGCCCTTCTTGAGCTTAAAAAAACAGATCCGGAAGAGGTCAGGAGAAAACAGAAAAAATTTATTGATCATCGGGTTGAAACGCAGCCTTTGAAATGGCCCAATCTGGGTTCCATATTTAAAAATCCTCCAAAAAAATATGCGGGACAACTTATTGAAGAAGCGGGACTGAAGGATATTCGAGTTGGAGGGGCGCGTGTTTCTCCGATGCATGGGAATTTTATAATTAATGAGGGAGGAGCGACGGCCAAAGACGTTTTGACTCTTGTGGGTTTGATTAAGGATAAGGTGAAGGAGAAATATCAGATTAATCTGGAAACGGAAATAAAGGTGTTGGGTGAGGATTGATATGACTCAAGGAATCTGGAGATCAAAAAAAATAGGCGTGTTGATGGGTGGATTTTCTCGTGAGAGGGAAATCTCCTTGAAAAGTGGCCATGCGATGGCCGAGGCCCTCCGGCAACGTCATTATAATGTTGACGAAATCGATGTGGATCTCCAGTTGATCAAGAGACTTCTCCAACAGCCCATCGATGTAGCCGTGATTGCCCTTCACGGATCGTATGGGGAGGACGGTTCTATGCAGGGCCTTTTGGAATGTCTCAAAATCCCTTATACGGGATCGGGCGTCTTGGCTTCAGCCATTTGTTTGGACAAGGCCCTCACACGCGTCCTGGTGGATCTTCAGGGAATCACTATTCCAGAGGGGATTGTTTTAACTCGGGATGATGATTTAAAAAGCGTTGAAAATCAAATATTTAGACGCCTCCCCGTGATCGTAAAGCCCAATCGTGAAGGATCGACCATCGGGATCCATGTGGTTCGAAAAAGAGAAGAACTCAAACCTGCAGTGGAAGAGGCCCTCCAAATGGATTCGAAGGTTCTTATAGAAGATTTTATCGAGGGCACAGAGGTGACCGTCGCCCTTTTTGAGGGGCGAGCCTTGACCCCCTTGGAAGTGGTTCCCCATTCAGGATTTTATGATTTTAAGTCGAAGTATACCCCTGGGGAAACGGAATACATTCTTCCGGCCAGAATCTCAACAGAGATGACAGAGAGGGTTCAAAAACAATGTGAGCTTATTTTTAAGAACCTAGGACTCAAGGGAATTGCACGAGCTGATTTTATTGTTCGTCAAAATAAGAAACCCTATTTTTTAGAAATAAATACAATTCCAGGGATGATGGAGACCAGTCTTGTTCCCAAGGCGGCGAAGTATGACGGCATTTCTTTTGAGGATCTTGTTGAAGGACTTTTAGAGGGAGCCTCTTTGAAGGTGGGATCATGAAAATACGAAGAAATGTGAAACGGAAAAATCAAAAATCTCAAACCAAGTCCTTTGTGAATTTTTCGAGTTTAAAAAGAATTCTAGTGTACGGTGTGGGGGGAGGCTGTCTTTTGAGTTTATTGGTCTTGGCGGGAGATTATATTAGAAAAAATCCACCTCATTTTTTTGATATTCGTGAAATTATTGTTTCAAAGAGCACACCACATTTAAACGAATTTGACATTTTGAAACTTACAGAAGTCAAGATTGGCGACGATTTGTTAACTCTTTCTTTGAGTGAGATGAAAGAAAAAATGGAGCGTTACCTTTGGATTAAGGAGGTTCATTTATTAAAACGATATCCTCATCGGTTGTACATTAAGGTCGAAGAACACCAACCGATGGCTGTTATTGATATTGACGGTTTGTATTTGATCAATAAAGAAGGGGAAATTTTCAAAAAAATGGCTTCTACGGATCCAAAAAACTTTCCTGTTATTACGGGGATGTCTCAAAAAGGTCTTCAGAAAAACAAATTGGGATCCCATGTATATTTGTCACAAGCCTTGGAGTTGTTGCATGTGGCTTCAAGAGAAAAGATTATTCGTGAATACGGAATTTCTGAAATTCATTGGGATTCTACTGAGGGGTTTACGCTTTACAGCATGCGTCCCGTGACTCAGATAAAAATTGGCAAAGAAAATTTTGAGAAAAAATTTAAGAAATTTGCAAAGGCATGGCCTTTTATAGCCATTACCTCTGACAGTCCAAAAATAGTCGATCTTACTTATGAAAGGAGGGTGATTGTGCAGTTTAAAACTTCTTAATGACGATTATATTAAGCAGGCTAAAAGCCACAATTTTATTAATGTTGAGGGTATAAAAACTCTAAAAGCCTGTAACACGACCGGCCACTTTCCTGACCGCTTGTTAACAGGCTCTAAAAGGAGGCGAATCAATGACAAAACAGGAAGAAATCATCGTAGGTCTTGATATCGGGACCACAAAGATATGCGCGATAGTCGGTCAAGCCACAGATGACGGTATTGATATTATCGGTATCGGCTCTCATCCTTCGAGGGGCTTACGGAAGGGTGTGGTGGTGAATATTGAAAGTACCGTCGAATCCATCAAAAAAGCCGTCGAAGAGGCTGAACTCATGGCGGGGTGTGAAATCAGTTCTGTCTATGCCGGGATAGCAGGAGGTCACATACGAGGCATCAACAGTCATGGTGTTGTGGCTCTAAAGGATAAAGAGGTGCGGCAGATTGATGTGGACCGTGTGATTCATGCCGCCCAGGCTGTTGCCATTCCGCTGGATCGTGAGGTCATTCATGTGATTCCACAGGAATTTGTTCTTGATGATCAGGATGGCATTCATGATCCAGTAGGGATGTCGGGAATTCGTTTTGAGGCCAGAATTCATATTGTAACGGCCGCTGTAACGTCGGCACAAAATATCATCAAATCTGTCAATCGTGCAGGACTCAATGTTGATGATATTGTTTTAGAGCAGTTGGCCTCATCGGAGTCTTCTTTAACACGTGAAGAAAAAGATCTAGGAGTGGCCATTATCGATATTGGAGGTGGCACAACAGATTTGGCGATTTTTTCACAGGGCAGCATTGTTCATACATCGGTTCTTTCTCTAGGGGGTAATCATTTAACAAATGATATTGCCGTTGGATTGAGAACACCTGCCGTTGAAGCCGAAAAAATCAAACGTAAATATGGCTGTTCTATCCCTACAATGGTTCAGAAGGAGGAGACGATCGAGGTTCCGAGCGTCGGGGGACGAGGAGAACGACTGCTGTCCCGCCAAATTTTGGCGGAAATTATAGAACCACGCATGGAAGAAATCTTTTCTTTAGTGCGGCAGGAAATCACAAAATCAGGATATGAAGATCTTATTGCCTCCGGAGTGGTCTTGACCGGGGGGACGGCGAATCTCCAGGGCATTTCCGAGTTGGCAGAGCAGATTTTCAATCTTCCCGTCCGTGTGGGAACACCCCATGGAGTGGGGGGCCTGGTAGAAGTTGTTCAAAACCCCATGTATGCCACTGGTGTTGGTTTGGCTCTTTATGGATGTCATAATCAAAGCGAGAAAAAATTCCGCGTCCGCGATACGAATATCTATTTCAAGGTCAAAGAAAGGATGCGGGAGTGGCTTAATGATATTTTCTAATTAATTAAGGAGGCAATAATGTTTGAACTTGTTGAAAGCAAGACAATCAAAGGAGCCAAGATAAAAGTCGTTGGGGTAGGGGGTGGTGGCGGCAATGCCATCAATACGATGATTGAAGCCAAACTAAAAGGGGTGGATTTCATCGCTGCCAATACAGACCTGCAAGCCCTCGATGCTAATCAGGCTCTCATTAAAATACAGTTGGGTGAGGATTTGACAAAGGGTTTGGGTGCCGGGGCAAATCCGGAGGTGGGTCGCAATGCCGCCCTCGAAAGCGAACCTAAACTCTTGGATGAGTTAGAAGGTGCTGACATGGTTTTTGTAACGGCCGGAATGGGCGGCGGTACGGGAACGGGGGCGGCCCCCGTGATTGCCCGTATTGCCAAGGAGACCAAGGCCTTGACTGTGGGTGTTGTGACAAAACCCTTCGCCTTTGAGGGACGTCGTCGTAGCCGACACGCCGAAAAGGGCATTGAAGAACTTCGTGAATGCGTCGATACGTTGATCGTGATTCCTAATGAACGACTCATTTCCTTGGCGGGTAAGGAAACATCGATGTTGGATGCCTTTCGAAAGGTTGACGAGGTACTCCTGCAAGGGGTGAAGGGTATTTCCGATCTTGTTTTAGTCAATGGATTGATCAACTTGGATTTTGCGGATGTTCGTACGATTATGTCTGAGATGGGGATGGCCCTTATGGGAACAGGACGGGCTCATGGGGAAAATCGGGCTATTGATGCAGCGACCCGGGCCATTTCTTCTCCCTTGTTGGAAAACGTTTCTATCTCGGGGGCAACGGGTATAGTGATGAATGTGACGGGTGGACCGGATCTCACCTTGTATGAGGTGAATGAGGCGGCCAAACTGATTCAAGAAGAGGCCCATGAGGAGGCTAATATTATCTTTGGTGCCGTGATTGACAAAAAAATAGGGGATGATATCTCTGTGACTGTTATTGCAACAGGCTTTAATAAGGTCAAGCGTTCCTCTCCTTTTCTCACGGCCTCCAGGGGAACACGACATACGACGCCATCGCCAGTCACGTATCAACCGACCTTGCGGGCTGCGGCCCCCTTGGCACCGCCGGAGAACGAACTAGAAGCGCCGCTAAACTTTGAGGAATCTCATTCTGAAATCACCCATCGTCATAGCCCCGTGAGCCTCAAGGAGATTACCTCCGACATCCGGTTTTCATCACAGGAGGCCTTGAGCATGGATGAGTATGATATTCCAACGTTTTTAAGGAAACATGCGGATTAGCAAGAAGGATTAAGAATTGCGTTTGAAACGACTATGAGAATACGATATATTACCGGACGTCATAAAAAAGAGGAGTTTTAGTTCTATGCGAAGGCATCATGGTGGATTCTTATTACTGATTATAATAATGTTGGTGGGACTGGGAGGTTGTGCCTCTCCGGGGGTTTCCCGTCCTGTAGCGGGGGATCATTTTTCAGAGATTCCGGACATTCCTATCCCTGAAACGGCCAATGATCGTGTGCAACCCTGGATCGATTACTTTCAGACTAGGGGGAAAGAGCGTTTTACACGCTACTTAGAACGTTCTGGCAAATATGTTCCCATGATGCTCCGCATTCTCAAGCAGGAAAGACTCCCTGAAAATCTTGTTTATCTCTCCATGATTGAAAGTGGTTTTAATCCCCATGCCTATTCTCGCGCCCGTGCTGTGGGGGCCTGGCAGTTTATGTATCAGACGGGGGCTCGGTATGGTCTCAAGGTCAATGAATATGTGGATGAGCGGCGCGATCCTGAAAAATCGACTGTTGCGGCCGCCCGCCATCTCAAGGACCTCTTTGATCATTACAATGATTGGTATCTTGCCTTTGCGGGATATAATGCGGGAGAAGGAAAAATCAACCGGGCCATCCGAAAGTATAAAACCGAGGATTTTTGGGAAATGAGTCAAAAAGGAAACGGCTATTTAAGACCTGAAACAAAAAATTATGTTCCCAAGATGATTGCGGCGGCAATGATTGCAAAACATCCAAAGAAATACGGATTTGACGATATCCAATATGAAGATCCGATAGAATTTGATGTTATCAAGATTCACGGTCAGACAGATTTGCGTGTGCTTGCCCAGTGTGCGGGGGTTGCCTTCGAAGATATTCGCAATCTCAATCCAGAACTTCTTTTGTGGGTGACCCCGGACTCTTCTTACGAGATCAAACTTCCCAAGGGGACAGCGGATCAGTTCCAAACAAATTATGCCGCCCTCGAGTCATGGCAAAAAATGGGGGAGAAACAACATATTGTCCAAAAAGGTGAGGATTATGAGAGCCTGGCCAAGGAATATAAACTGCCTTCCCAATATCTGGCCAAGGTGAATCATGTCTCCGCCAAAAACAACTTAAAAGAGGGTATAGCCCTGACCATTCCAATGCAGCCCCCGTCAGAATATAAAAATGCCCTATTGGCCTATCAACCCGTCCAATATTACCGAGTGCGTCATGGAGACACCTTGGGTCGTATTGCCAGCCGTCATGGGGTTTCAGTCAGCAAGATAAGACAATGGAACCAGGGACACATTGGAAAATATATCTATCCGGGTCAGAAAATAACCATCCATTCCAAGGGTTCCTCGGAGTGGCAGGAAATCGCCTCTGCGAGGCCGAGCAAGAAACAAGGCAGGGCCGAAGCGGCTCAGGCCTCGCTGCAAAAAAATGGGGGGACTCATACAGTTCGTTCTGGTGAATCCTTGTGGTTGATAGCACGCAAATATGAAACGAGCATTCAGGAGCTTAAAAGACTCAATCCAGGAGAGATCGGGCGTTACTTAAGGCCGGGAGCCAAATTGAGACTCCCTTCATCCGAAGGCGAGTCTCATGTGACCGAGGCTCCGTCAAAATCAGAGGTAGAGGAGAAGGTAGTCAAAAAAGGTTTGCCACAAAAGAAGGATGATGTTGTTTATCATTCGGTCAATTCAGGGGATTCTTTGTGGACCATCTCTCGCCAGTATAATGTGAGTATAAAAGATTTAAAAAAGTGGA
>MGSF01000089.1:0-10773 GCA_001798715.1 Deltaproteobacteria bacterium RIFCSPLOWO2_02_FULL_50_16
CTTATATAAGAAATCGATTTTTTTTACCCCCATAAAGAGGGGCTACTGCGTTGCCCCATGAGGAGACAAAAGGTTTTATGAGCTCATCTGCTGAGGCCTGCACAGGAAAAGGGACATGTCATCGTGGAGGCCATGCTGCCAGATTGGGCGCAAATAGGCGGACGGATCTCTGGTGGATCGCCCCTCTCCTCATATTTTTGGGTTTTTCCGCCTTTGGGGTCTATACGGCCTGGGCTGCCTTTCAAGGGCAACATTATTACGCCCATCCCTATTTATCCCCCTTTTACTCCCCCGTTATCTTTGTCAATACGGCCGCGGCCGGGGCCGCCCCCTTGGAACACGCCTGGTTGGGCCTGTGGCCCGACTGGTGGCCGGCGATTCTCCCCGCTTCGCCTGCCTTTTTCATCCTGATCTTTCCCTTGATCTTCCGGGGCACCTGCTATTACTACCGCAAGGCCTACTATCGTTCCTTTTTTGCCACTCCTCCCGGATGCTCCGTGGGTCCCATCCCTCAAAAAAATTATAAGGGAGAAACCTTTTTATTGGTGGTGCAGAATCTCCATCGTTACACCATGTATATTGCCCTCTGTTTTGTGGTCATCCTTTATTATGACGCCTTTGTCGCCTTTTTTAAGGATGGAAGATTTGGTTGTGGCGTGGGCACCCTCGTCCTCCTGATCAATGCCACCCTCCTGGGTCTCTATACAACGGGGTGCCATGTCGTGCGACATATTGTCGGTGGCCGCCTCAACAGCTTTGGGAGTTGCGAATGTGGAAGCCTCCAATACGGAGTCTATCAAAAAGTCTCCTTTCTCAATAGTCATCACATGGGCCTGGCCTGGGTGAGTCTCTTTTGGGTGGGATTCACGGATATTTATGTGCGTTTGGTGTCCATGGGGATCCTTACAGATCTCAATACCTGGGGTTATTAATGTTGAATATTTCTGAAATACAGACCATCAAACATGATGTTATCGTCATCGGGGCAGGGGGCGCCGGTCTTCGTGCGGCCATTGAGTGTTCGGCCCAGGGCTTAAATACCGGTATTGTCTGCAAATCCCTTTTGGGCAAGGCCCACACAGTCATGGCCGAGGGAGGACTGGCCGCGGCCATGGGCAACGTCAACCCCCATGACAATTGGAAGATTCACTTTCGCGACACGATGCGCGGAGGAAAGTTTTTAAACCAGTGGCGAATGGCCGAGCTTCACGCCAAAGAGGCTCCGGCACGCGTGCGTGAGCTCGAGGAATGGGGGGCCGTCTTTGACCGCACGAAAGACGGGCTCATCAATCAGAGAAATTTCGGCGGCCACCGCTATCCCCGTCTCGTCCACGTCGGCGACCGAACCGGCTTAGAACTCATCCGTACTCTCCAGGACCATGGCATCCATCAGGGGATCGAAGTGCACATGGAGTGTACGGCCCTGGATCTCTTAAAGGACGGTGACCGGGTGGCCGGTGTTGTCGCCTATTGGCGGGAGACGGGCCGGTTTGTTATTTTTCAGGCCAAGGCCGTCATCCTCGCCACCGGCGGTGCCTGCAAGGCCTGGAGCATCAACTCAAATTCGTGGGAATACACGGGGGACGGGCTGGCCATGGCTTATCGGGCCGGTGGCGAGCTCATGGACGTGGAGTTTGTCCAATTTCACCCGACGGGAATGGTTTGGCCGCCCTCAGTGCGCGGGACTCTGGTCACCGAGGCCGTACGCGGCGACGGCGGCATCCTTTTAAACAACAAGGGCAAAAGATTCATGTTCGGCTACATCCCCGAAAAATTCGCCCCGGAGACCGCCGACACCGAGGAAGAGGCCAACCGATGGCTCAAGGGCGACACAAGCGCCCGTCGTCCGCCGGAGCTCTTGACCCGCGATGTCGTCGCCCGGGCGATCAAAAAGGAAGTGGAAGAAGGCCGCGGCTCCCCCCACGGCGGGGTCTTTTTGGACATTGCAAACCGCCTTCCGGCCGATCGGATCAAGAAACAGCTCCCCTCGATGTATCACCAATTTAAAGAGCTTGCAGGCTTAGACATTACCAAAGAGCCCATGGAGGTCGGACCCACGGCCCATTACTGGATGGGCGGGATCCGCGTCGACAGCGATACCCAGGAGACGCGCGTCCCCGGTCTCTTTGCCTGCGGCGAGTGCGCGGCAGGCCTGCACGGGGCCAACCGCCTGGGAGGCAACTCCCTCTCGGATCTCGTTGTTTTTGGCCGCCGGGCCGGCCTGGGGGCCAAGGCCTACATCAGCAAACTTTCTAACACCCCCAAGACGGATGCCGGACAGATTCAGTCCATCGTCAAAGGAGCCACTGATATCTTGAACCGTGAATCGGGGAAAAATCCTTACCTCATCCATGAAGACCTGCAAAACACGATGCAAAAATACGTCGGGATCCTCCGCATCGAAGAGGAACTGCAAACAGGCCTTGTCGAACTTGAACGCCTGAAAAAGGACACCGCTTCAGTCAAGGCCCATGGAACCTCCCAGTTTAACCCCGGCTGGAGCGAGGCCATCGATTTGAGAAACCTCCTCATCTGCGCCGAGGCCGTCAATCGCGCCGCCCTTGAGAGGCAGGAGAGCCGCGGAGGACACAGCCGCCTCGATTACCCGGGAGAGAGGGATGAAGGACTGACCTTTAATGTGATCATCAGCAAGGGAAACGACGGGATGAATGTCCGCAAGGAACCTCGAAAAGATCCGCCCAAGGAACTCGCATCAATGGCCTACGCCACCCTGGAAGCATTGGAGGGCCGTCATGGCTCCTAAAAGAAAATTCCGCGTCTGGCGGGGTCAGGGGACCGAAGGCCGGTTTGAGGAATACGAGGTCGCTGTCGATCCTGGGATGGTCGTCTTAGACGTCCTGCACCGTATCCAGGCAGAACGGGTGAATGACCTCGCCGTCCGCTGGAACTGCAAGGCGGGCAAGTGCGGCTCATGCGCCATGGAGATCAACGGCAAACCTAAACTGAGTTGCATGACCCGGATGGATACCTTCAAGGGCAATGAACCCATCACGATCCAGCCCATGAAGACCTTTGACGTGATCAAGGATCTCGTCACCGATGTTCGGTGGAACTACGAGCAAAATAAACGCATCCCCAATCTGAAACCTAAGCCCCGCGATCCCGACGGCCACTACCGGATGGCTCAAAAGAGCATCGACCGGATTCAGGAGTTTCGCAAGTGCATCGAGTGCTTTTTGTGCCAGGATGTCTGTCACGTCTTGAGAGACCAGGACAAAAAAGACAAATTTGTCGGCCCCCGTTTCATGCACCGACTGGCCAATCTCGAGATGCACCCCCTGGACACGGTGGATCGCATCCCCGCCATTCGCAGGGATTTTGGCTCCGGGATGTGTAATATCACAAAGTGTTGTTCTGAAGTGTGTCCCGAATCCATTGCCATCACGGACAATGCCATCATCCCCCTCAAAGAACGCGTCGTCTCCCGTTACTACGACCCCGTCTTATGGATCCTGCGCAAGATTTTCGGTCCGAAAAAAACCAAGTCCTGCGGTTGTTCCAAATAGAAATATTGGAAGTGGCGGAAAATGTCATTCCGTTTGAAAGCTATTTGGTATAAAAGGCTTTCTTATGGCTCAAAAGAAACCCCGCGTCGTGATCGCCGTCCCCTTGGCGACCCCCTGGATCTACTGGCGGACCGTCGCCGCCATCCTGGAACTCAAAAAACCGGATCAGGTAGACCTCATGGTCTTCCAGGGGGCCCTGGTCGACCGGGCGAGGAATCACCTCATCAAACAAATGCTTTGTCACCCCATGAAGGCCACGCACATCCTCTTCCTTGATTATGACATCCTCCCCCCGCCCGACACCCTGACAAAACTCCTTACGGCCCAAAAACCCCTCATCACCGGTCTTTACCGAAAACGGCTTCCCCCCTACGAATTTATGGCCTTCACCAAAAAAAGCTCCGGAAAATATGAGCCTCTTTCCTTAAAACCCGGGCAGACGTCTCCCCTTCCCATCGATGTGGCAGGGGCCGGCTGCCTCCTGATCGAGAGGAATGTCCTGGAAAAAATACCCTCCCCCTGGTTTACCAGCGAATGGAGGGGGGAAGGTCATCTAAGCGAGGATTTTTCCTTTTGCGAAAAGGCCAGAGAAGCGGGGTTTCCCCTCTTTGTCGATCCCACCGTACGGCCCGTTCATCTTGAAACTGTGGGAATCGGCACAGAACCCGGCGGGGGCGTTCAATTCGAACCAATGGATTGATAAGGGACTGTTGAAAAATGCCATCTGCTGCGTTGCCCTCGTCGCCGGCTCCTCGACGTACTTTCCCAGTACGCCTGCGTCGCGACTCCTCGGGCGGCCTTGCAGCTGGACATTTTTGAACAGTCCCTAAAAATCGTTTTTCAAAATATCTCAGAGTCTTTAAAAAAATAGGAAATTTCGAACTTTGCGGTCGCAGGGGCCAGCATTTCTCCAAGGGAGAAATATATAAAGGTTCACTCCTTACGCGGTCCCTGCGACACCAGAATGTCGAAGCCGTTTTTCAAAATATCTCGGAGTCTTTAAAAAAATAGGAAACTTCGAACTTCGCGGTCGCAGGGGCATCGGAACCATGAACGATGTTATTCTGAATACTGTCGGCGTAGAGCTTGCGGAGCGTGCCGGGGGCGGCCTTGGCGGGATCTGTCGCCCCCATGATCTCGCGATTGCGACTGATGACATTCTCCCCTTCCAAGATCATCACAACCACGGGCCCTGATATCATAAACTTCACAAGCTCCCCAAAAAAAGGCCTCTCCTTATGAACGGTGTAAAACCCTTCCGCCTGGGCCCTGTCCATGCGGATCTTCTTCAGGGCGGCAATATGAATCCCTTCCTTTTCAAAACGGCGAATCACCTCGCCCACAAGTTTCTTGCGGACGCCGTCCGGTTTGATGATGGAGAGGGTGCGTTCAAGGGACATGATATCTCCTTTAAGCACTTAAGCACTTTTTTAATGTCGTCCCCAATTCAGCGGGGCTTCGCGCCACCTTGACCCCCACAGCCTCCAGGGCCTCAACCTTTTCTTTCGCCGTCCCCTTGCCGCCGGCAATAATCGCCCCGGCATGCCCCATCCTCTTTCCCTTGGGGGCCGTCATCCCGGCAATAAAACTGGCCACGGGTTTTGTGACATGTCTCTTGATGTATTGGGCGGCCTCTTCCTCGGCCGTCCCGCCGATCTCACCGATCATGATGATGCCCTCCGTCTCGGGGTCTTCTTGAAAAAGTTGCAAGGCATCAATAAAATTGGTTCCATTCACGGGATCCCCGCCAATCCCGATCACCGTGGACTGCCCCAATCCCAATTTTGTCACCTGATCCACGGCCTCATAGGTCAGCGTCCCGCTCCGTGAGACAATCCCGACATTCCCTTTTCTGTGAATGTGTCCCGGCATGATCCCAATCTTGCACTCCTCCGGAGTAATGATCCCCGGGCAATTGGGCCCGATGAGGCGTGTCCCCTTTCCCACCATATATTTTTTGACATGAACCATATCGAGGACGGGGATCCCCTCCGTGATACAGACCACGAGATCGAGCCCGGCATCCACGGCCTCTCGGATCGCGGCCGCCGCAAATTTTGGGGGGACATAGATCACAGAGACTGTCGCACCGGTGGCCTCTTTCGCCTCTTTAACAGTATTGAAAATGGGGATCCCCTCGAATTCCTGTCCTCCCTTTTTGGGAGTCACACCGGCCACCATCTTCGTCCCATAGGCCACAGCCTGACGGGTATGAAACTGACCGGTGTTGCCGGTAATCCCTTGAGTCATCACCTGGGTGTGTTTGTTCACGAGTACTGACATAAACTATTCCCTCGCCACCTGGACCACCTTCTCCGCCGCCTTGGCCAAATCATCTTCCGAGATCAGCGCCAAACCAGATTCCTCCAAAATCTTCTTGCCAATATCGACATTCGTCCCTTGCAAGCGAACAACGACGGGGACCCTGACATGCATCTCCCGGGCCGCCGCCACAACACCCTGGGCGATCACATCGCATTTCATAATCCCCCCAAAGATGTTGATCAAAATGGCCCGAACCTTTTCATCGGATAAAATAAGCTTGAAGGCCTCCTTGACCGTTTCTTCGTCCGCCCCGCCCCCGACATCAAGAAAATTGGCCGGTTCCCCCCCACAGAGCTTGATGAGATCCATCGTCGACATCGCGAGCCCGGCCCCATTGACCATGCACCCAATACTGCCATCGAGACTGATATAAGAGAGATCGTGTTGCCGGGCCTCTGTTTCCGCCGGATTTTCTTCATCCAGGTCTCGAAGTCCTTCGAACTCGGGATGACGGAACAAGGCATTGTCATCAAAATTGATCTTGGCATCGAGGGCCAGGAGAGAACCTCCCTTGGTGAGGACAAGGGGGTTTATTTCAGCCAGGGAACAATCGGATTGGGTATAGGCCTCGTAGAGCTTGGCGACAAAATCAACAAACTTTCCCGCCAAGTCATGGGACAGGCCCAGCTTTGTTCCCATTTCCTTGGCCTGGGAACGATCCACCCCCTTCAGGGGATCAATCGCCATCTTTAAAATTTTTTCGGGGGATTTGGCGGCCACCTCCTCGATCTCCGTCCCTCCCTCCCTGCTAGCCATGATCGTGATGCAAGAGGTCACGCGATCCAGAGTGGCCCCCAGATAAAATTCCTTTTCAATGGCACATCCCTCTTCGACGAGGAGCTTCCTGACCTTTTGCCCTTGAGGCCCGGTCTGGTGGGTCACCAACTGCATGCCCAAGATTTGACCGGCATATTTTTTGACCTCATCGAGGTCTTTGGCCAATTTAACGCCGCCCCCCTTGCCGCGACCGCCGGCATGAATCTGGGCCTTGACGACGACAACACCCCCCAATTCCTTGGCGAGGGTCACAGCCTCTCCCACTGAAAAGACCACCCCACCACGGGGGACGGGAACACCGTATTTCTTAAGGATTTCCTTGCCTTGGTATTCGTGGATCTTCATGCTGGGCCCCCTTTATAATAAGAAATGATGCCCTGCGTCAAGGGGTATGTATAATTAGGAAATCCCCAAAGACCTCTTGAAGAGACGGAGGGTCGCTGACTTTTGCATCTCGATGATCGACTCTGCCAGGGGGAGCCCCTTGGGACAGACCTTGACACAATTTTGGGCCTGACTGCACTCGGACAGTCCCCCCGAGGCCATCAAGGCATCCACACGATCTTCGGCATTCAGGGCCCCTGAGGGAAGCCTATTGAGCCACCGGACCTGGGAGATCACATAGGCCCCGACAAAATCATTGTGAGGATTGACCTGGGGACAGGCCTCCAAACAACAACCACAATGGGTACAACGGGAGAGTTGATAGACCCTCTGCTGATGACGCACCGATTGATGGGGACCCGGACCCACATCATGGGTCCCATCCACGGGAATCCAGCTCTTGACCCGTCTCAGATTTTGAGACATCTCTAAGCGATCCACCTTCAAATCCCTCACCAAGGGAAATTTTGAAAGGGGCTCCAAGAGGATGGGCTGTTCCAATCGAGCCACAAAGGCCGAACAAGCCTGCCGCGCCCGTCCATTAATGATCATGGAACACGCCCCGCAGACCTCCTCCAGACAGGAGCACTCCCAAACCACCGGAGTCGTCTTCTGCCCCCTCGCATTGACAGGATTTTTCTGAATCTCCCTCAAGGCCGTCACCACGGTCATCTCAGAACGGTAGGGAATCACAAACTCCTCCCAATAGGAGTCCCGACCCCGTTGAAGACATCTCTTGATCTTGAAATAAACCTCTTTCATACTAACACTCCCGATGTAGTGTAGTCACGCACACAAGGCCTCATGAGCGACGTATCGACCTCTTCATAAGAAAACTCGGGTCCTTTTTCCGTATATTTGGCCTTGGTCATCTTGAGCCAATAATTGTCGTCTCGATCGGGACACTCGGGCTTATAATGGGCCCCGCGACTCTCATTGCGCCGAAAGGCCCCCAGGGTAATGACACGGGCCAAATGCAACATGGACCGGAGATGACGGGCAAAAATCAATTCATCATTGGCCCAATGAGTGACATCGGTCATGGTCAAATTGTTTTCCCACTGTTCCATCATCTCTTGTAGTTTTTCATCCGTCTCCGCCAAGACTTTATTGTGACGAATCGTCATGACATTTTCCCTCATCAGTGTCCCCAACTGCTGATGCAGGCGGTGGGGATTGACGGATCCCTGTTTTTGCAAAATCTTTTGATTGTCCTCAGTCTGTTTCTTGATCTCGCGGGTGAAATACCCCTCATCCACGGAGTCCGTTCCTTTTTCCAGACCCTTGATGTAGCAAAAGGCCGACTCTCCCGCGACACGGCCCCCATAGAGGGAGGACAGCAGGGCATTGCCCCCGAGACAATTGGCCCCATGATATTGATAATCACACTCACCGGCAGCAAAGAGACCCGGAATATTTGTCATCTGTCTGCAGGAATCCACCCAAAGCCCCCCCATGGAATAATGCACATTGGGACGGACGCGCATGGGACCCCGACAGGGATCCTGACCCGCAAATTTCCTGTAGGTCTCTACAATGCCCCCCAACCGGGAATAAAGGGAGTCCGGATCCCTGTGTGAAACATCCAGGCAAACCTCCTTCTCCCCTTCTATCCCCAGGTGAAAATTCTCAACGACCTTTAAGATCGCGCGTGTCGCGATATCACGCGGGACAAGATTCCCATAGGGAGGGTACCACTCTTCCAAAAAGTACCACGGTTCCTTGTCACGCAGGACATAATAACGCCCTCCCTCACTGACAACGGCCTCGGAGATCAAAAAAGATTTGTCAGGACCTGTAAAAGTGCTAGGGTGGATTTGGATAAATTCTCCATTGGCATAATAAACCCCCTGCTGATACAGGACCCCTGCGGCACTCCCTGTAGAGAGGATCGCAGGGGTCGACCCTCCATAGATCATCCCCAACCCCCCTGTGCAGAAAATAACGGCATCCGCCTTAAAGGCACGAATCTCCATAGAGGCACGATTCATGGCGACAACCCCACGACACATGAGCTGATCATCCAAGACGGCGGATAAAAATTCCCAACCCTCATAGAGGGTCACCCCCCCCTTTGACTCATGATGCCGGATCTGCCCGGCCAGGGCATGGTGTGTGTGTTGCCCTGTGGTAGTCCCTGCAAAGGCCGCTCGATGGTAAAGACTCCCGTCCAGACGTCTAAAATCCACCCAACCTTCCTCCGTCCTATGAAAAGGGACCCCGATGCGGTCCAGCATGTGAATCAAACCCGGGGCCGCCTCACACATCCTCTTGACGGGGGGCTGATGGGCCAAAAAATCACCCCCCCTTATTGTTTCCTGAAAATGCCTCTCCGGAGAATCCCCTTCCTTTTTGGTGTCCATGGCCGCGTTGATCCCTTCTTGCAAGGTAACAGATCCGGATCGATGGAGAGAAAGGGTCGACAAAAGGGTAACGTGGCCTCCCAATTCGGCGATCCTCAAGCTCGCCATCAGGCCAGAAATCCCCCCCCCTACCACTATGGCTCGCGGCCTTAGCATGGGGGCTACTTTAAATGAATTTGAGAAGAATTGCTACTCCCCAAAAACTCGTTCCCAGAAAAACGAGGGAAGAAAGCGTCAAGGTCACCGTCTGGACCGACTCGCCCACGGTAATGCCCCATGTCATCAGGGTCGTCCTGATGCCATTGCTAAAATGAAAGGTTGTCGCCAAGATCCCCACCAGGTAAAACCAGAACCAATAGGAATTGTTGAGCGTCGATCGGAGGGCCTGAAAGGTCACTGATCCATTGGAGGTCAGAAAATAGAATCGCGTCGAATAAACATGAACCATAACAAAAACGAGGGCGCCAATACCCGTCAGCCTTTGTAAAAAATAGAGCCAATTGTTGAGAAAGGGATAATTGGCAAAATTATTTTCCCCTCGATACACCATTACCAATCCCAGAAAAATGTGAAACAAGAGAGGGAGAAAGATAAAAACAATCTCCAAGAAAAAACCCAAGGGGAGAAGCCCCAATGAGCGAACCTGCTCGTTGAAGGCCGTTTCAGAAATAAAGACATACGAGCTGGAAAAAAAGTGGAGTATTAAAAAGGCCCCCAAGGGGACAAGACCGGACAAGGAATGGAGCCTTTTTAATACAAACCGACTCATAGGTGAATCTCGTCAATCAGGCCCTTCACGTGAACCATGCTGCCATCGAAGAGGGCTTGCTCCTCTTTATTCAATGTGATCTCCAGCACCTTTTCAATGCCTTGAGCGCCAATAATGGCGGGAACGCCGACATAATACCCCTTCACACCATACTCGCCCTTTAAATAGGCCGCACACGTCAACACGCGTTTTTTATCCTTTAAGTAGGCCTCAGCCATCTCAATCGCCCCCACGGCGGGTGAATAAAAGGCGCTTCCCGTCTTGAGCAATTTGACGATTTCACCGCCGGCAAATTTTGTCCTTTCAACAATGGCATCGATTTTTTCCTTTGAAAGCAATTCCGTGATGGGAATCCCTGCCACGGTCGAATATCTCACAATGGGAACCATCGTATCCCCATGGCCTCCCAAGACAAGGGCCGTCGTATCCTCGACACTCACCCCCAACTCACCGGCCACAAAGGCGCGAAAACGCGAGGAATCCAGGATCCCGGCCATCCCCACGACCTTCTGGGTCGGAAAACCGGTAATCTTCTGCATGGTATAAACCATGGCATCCAGGGGATTGGAAATAACGATGACAAAGGCCCCTGCGCCATACTCTTTGACATGGGTGGCCACGTCCTTCA
>MGSF01000089.1:10830-10996 GCA_001798715.1 Deltaproteobacteria bacterium RIFCSPLOWO2_02_FULL_50_16
GTCCCGCCGTGACAATCACAACATCGGACCCTTTAAGATCGGCATAATCATTCGTCCCCTTTAAAAAGGCGTCCGAACCCACAACGGGGGAGGCCTCCCAAATATCGAGACACTTACCCTGCGGCATTCCCTCAAGGATATCAAAGAGGACAACGTCGCCTAATTC
>MGSF01000090.1:0-2211 GCA_001798715.1 Deltaproteobacteria bacterium RIFCSPLOWO2_02_FULL_50_16
CCCCCACCAGCCAACTGGCATGCCTCTTTTCACGAGGTAACCGCGGACCGAGACCTCCCCGAACCGCTCCGCATCCAACTCTTTTTGGCCGTGACCGCCAGTTACACCGAACCCTTGATCCTCGACCGACCCATCCCGCTCCACCCCTTAGCGAGACACCCCGATGCCGCTCACGTGATACGGACCTTGATGGGCCATGAAAGGGAAGGCATCCGCACCCGCATGCAAGGCCGTGTCACTTTCCCCGCCCGTGATTTTTATGCCCTCCACGCCATTGATATCGCCCGCACGGCACGACTGGAAGCGACCTTTGCCCTCTTCCCCGAGGCCCGTACCACACTCGATATGATGTTAGACATCAATTTTCCACCCATCCACGAAAGTCACTATAAACCTACGCGACACGCCGTAGAAGTGGCCTTTAGGGATTTCCACGACTACCCCCAAATCGACCCGGCGCGAGTCCCACCCCATTGGTCCTATCTCCACCTCCGACCCTGGCAGGAAAAGATCACCGACTCCGCCCGGATGAATGCCTATCGCACTCCCTATTTAACACCCCCTCACCTCTCCCTTGCCGACGTGATTCCTATCCACGGACCAATCCATTTCAAAGGGGTCAGAGGACCTATCGAATATATCAACGACGTACGGGCCCGGATACTCCTTCGCTTAACAAGCCGTGACTGGGAAAGAGGCGGACTGCCTTCGAAAAATGACTTGGTTGTTATCCTCAGCGAAAACGATCAAGGGATCCCCGTAGTCAGCCGCAGGACCAACCAGGGAAAATATCTCCTCTTGAATGGCCATCATCGTCTCATTACACTCGCGACCCTCGTCACCGATGGCCTCCTCCCTCGAGAGACCCTCCTCCGCCTCCCCTTTAATGAACGGGACGTGAGTTCCGTAGAGATCCTGCAAGATGCCGGTATACCCTACCCCAATTTTTCCTGGATCGATGCGGTGGGATTTCATCCCCCCTCCCAGGAACTGCTGAGATCCATGGGGATAGACCTCGGCCTCCATGTCATTCATCAGCCACCTTAATCATCACAAATTTATAGAAACTTTACAAATTCTGAAGCCAACTGCATCCCTACTTCTCCAGCCTGTACGGATGAATAAACCTCTCCAGCACCTGCCATTGGAGGATCAAACGTTAATCTAGGTCCGTCATTAAAAACAACTGCGTAGCCCTCCTGCCCAGAAAACGTGCTTCTGGACAAAGCCTCAGACTCAACCTCATTAACACGTCCCCATAAACCCATTGTCGCTTGACCTCGATCGACCATGGTTCGATAAGCAGCCATGAGAGGATCTATAACGGACAGTCCCCGTGCTTCAAAAAATGCAGCATGAATTTGATTTAAGGAAGTTTGAGGAACATTAGTTAAAGAATGCTTTAATGCCCAAAGTGGTCTCTTTTTTCCAAAACCTTGCCACATTTCATCGACAAAAATCTTAACTGGGCCACCCACTGCTTCTCCTCCTAATCGCTGCACTGCCATCTGAGCCTCTCTATCTCCTGCCCAAGAAAGTACCACAACCTTTTGTTCCTCTGGAGTCAATCGACGAAGATTAAAAGCAGGATTTGGATACCCCCCTTCCCAATGTCGAAACATCTTAGCGTCGTAAAAGGTATTTGCTGCCCAAAATGGATTACTAAGAGCCACAGCATAGGTTTCCCACTTGCCAAATTCAGCAGCAGTTCTGGCAACTCCAGGTCCATTATGAAAGGCAATGCCCACCAGCACTGCTGGAGAAAAACCAGCCATATGAGCCTGCACAAAACCAGGAACATCATGAAAATAAAATTTGGTTGGAAAGTACGGAGCTTCTGGTCCTAAAGCAACGCGAGCAAAGCGAAAGGCGTGCCCCACTTCGGCTTTTGTAGGTCGGCTTCTAAAATCCCTCTCCATAGCAAAAGGATCTCGTCCCCATATGTCTATTAGAGCTTTTAAGCCTTCTGTTCCTGTCCCCTTTTCTGGACTGACAAATTGTAAAGGACCCCCTTTAGACAATTGTCCTAAGCGGAGGTAATCCACTAAAGCCGCCAGGGCTGGCTCAGAATCACTCAATACCTTTCTGGTTACCTGAGAAAGATCCGTAATGTGCCCGAAGGGGAAAAGCCTTCCTAGTAAGGCTCCACCTCCTTCACCGTGAACTAGAGAAAAATTCTTGCCGTGATCGCTCATATCAAAAGATCCCCTT
>MGSF01000090.1:2386-2486 GCA_001798715.1 Deltaproteobacteria bacterium RIFCSPLOWO2_02_FULL_50_16
GCCGGCCACTGGCATTGCCAACAAAATCAGTCAATTCTCTAAACTCTTGAGCCGCAGCAGAAATTCTACCGTCCAGGGCAGCGTCTACCAATTCCTCACC
>MGSF01000090.1:2594-10844 GCA_001798715.1 Deltaproteobacteria bacterium RIFCSPLOWO2_02_FULL_50_16
CCGCCGGGCCACATCTCGAGTAAGACTAACTGTGTATCGTCCACCCATAATAACCTCCTTATCTCTAGCAATGTACGACCACTGCTATTTCGATAAGAGGGATTAGAAGGTGCTTGTTTTAAACAATCTGCTCAGGATTTTCGTTCACATATGTTCTCAAACTGAAGAAATTGTGAACTTTTGTGAACGACAATATGAAAGATCCGCTATAGAAAAAGCATCAAGATGCAAAGATTTCCTCTGCCAAGACAATGACACTTTTATGGGTGATCTCCGCGTAGCCGCCGCGAACTTGGTAAGTATGTTCTTTTCCTGAGGTGTCCCGATAGACAAGGCGGCCCTCGCCCAACTCGGTGATGAGCTCGGTGTGACCGGGGAGGACTCCCAGCTCCCCCTTGACTCCTGGGATGACCACCTCTTGAATAGACGCTCGGGCGACAATACTACTGGGCGTATAGAATTCAAGTTCCATAATTAAGAAACCGCGGCTAATTTCTCCGCCTTGGCCAAGACCTCATCAATAGTGCCCACCATATAAAAGGCCTGCTCCGGGATATCGTCATACTTGCCTTCAACAATTTCCTTAAAACCCTTAATGGTATCCGACAATTTCACGTATTTACCTTTGAGGCCCGTGAACTGTTCGGCCACAAAGAAGGGTTGCGACAAAAAGCGCTGGATCTTTCGGGCGCGGGCCACGACGAGCTTGTCTTCTTCAGAAAGCTCATCCATCCCCAAGATCGCAATAATATCCTGAAGATCCTTATATTTTTGCAAAATTCTCTGAACCTCACGGGCCACGGTATAATGCTCCACCCCCACAATCTCGGAGCTCAAAATACGAGAGGTGGAATCCAAGGGGTCCACAGCGGGATAAATCCCCAGCTCCGCGATCTGACGGGACAGGACGGTCGTCGCATCCAAGTGGGAAAATGTGGTCGCGGGCGCGGGGTCGGTCAGGTCGTCCGCCGGCACATAAATGGCCTGGACGGAGGTGATCGATCCCTTATTCGTTGTCGTAATGCGTTCCTGGAGTTCCCCCAAGTCCGTCGACAAGGTGGATTGATAACCCACCGCTGAAGGAATTCGGCCCAAGAGGGCCGAGACCTCAGAACCGGCTTGGGTAAAACGGAAGATATTGTCAATAAAGAGGAGGACGTCCTGACCCCCTTCGTCACGAAAATATTCGGCAACGGTCAAGGCGGAGAGTCCCACACGGGCGCGGGCCCCCGGGGGTTCGTTCATCTGGCCGTAGACAAGGGCCGTCTTGGCCAAGACGCCGGACTCCTTCATTTCATTCCAGAGGTCATTCCCCTCACGTGTCCTCTCTCCCACACCGCCAAAGACGGAGTAGCCCCCATGTTCCATCCCCACGTTATGAATGAGTTCCATGATCACCACGGTCTTCCCCACACCGGCGCCACCAAAGAGGCCAATTTTTCCACCCTTTGTATAAGGCGCTAGCAGGTCGACCACCTTGATCCCGGTCTCAAACATCTCGACATTGACACTTTGATCGATAAACTCAGGGGGGTGACGATGGATCGGGTAGCTTTTTTTGGCCTTCACGGGCCCCCCCTCATCCACTGGCGCCCCCGTCACATTGATAATGCGTCCCAAGACCTCCTCACCCACGGGCATCATGATGGGAACCCCCGTATTCAAGACGGGCTGCCCCCGCACTAGTCCGTCCGTGGAATCCATGGCGATGCAACGCACGGTATTTTCCCCCAGGTGTTGGGCCACCTCCACAACAAGATTCCAGGTCTCATCGTTGATACCTTTATTGGTAATCTTCAGGGCCGTGTAAATCTCCGGGAGATTTTCCGAAAACTGCACATCCACCACGGGCCCAATAATCTGGGTGATTTTGCCTTGTTCAAGTTGCTCTGCCATATCTCTAACTCCTTTTTTATAACAATTTTTTGTAAGCTTACCCCTACAAAGCTGCGGCCCCATTCACAATATCAATCAGCTCCCTCGTAATCGAGGCCTGCCTCAAGCGATTCATCTTCAAGGTCAGTGAACGGATCAGTTCACTACAATTGTTGGTGGCCGCATCCATGGCGGCCATCCGCGCCCCGTATTCACTGGCAATGGACTCCAAAAAGGCCTGATACAAACGTGTGGCAAGATAACGGGGAATCAGGCCGTCTAATAATGGCCCCTTCTTGGGCTCGAAAATATACCCTCCCCCTCCCTGATCCTGTTTGATCGTATCTTCATGGGAAGAGGTAGGGGTCAGTGGAAAAAGGCAATCCATCCTCACCTCTTGGGAGATGGCCGTCACAAAGGCATTGTAGCAGAGATATAATTGGTCCCATTCCCCCTGAAGATATTCCCCCATCCATTGCCTGACTAAACGCCCCGCATATTCATAACTCATCTCCTCATAGACGCCCGTCACATTCCAGTGAATGGGGACCCGTCGGGCCCGGAAGAAATCAAGGCTCTTACGCCCAATCGCATACAACCGGACATTTTCATCCCTCTCGCCCCCACCGGTCGTTGTGTCCCTCACGACCTCCTGTTCCTGCATCTTGATCTTATAAAAATGATAGACCTGGCGAAGGAGATTCCCGTTGAAGGGGCCACACAGCCCTCGATCCGAGGCCAAAACCACAATAGCAATCCTTCGAATGGGATCCCTGGCCGTCAAAAATGGATTTTCAATATCACCGGCCTCCTGAACGACCCTTTGAACCACCTCTGTCATCTTGTGGGCATAGGGACGGGCATTCACCATGGCCTGTTGGGCCCGTCTCAACTTCGCCGCAGAGACCATCTTCATGGCCTTGGTGATCTTCTGTGTGTTATGGACAGAAGAGATGCGTTTTCGGATATCCTTTAAGGTCGCCAAAAAAACTCCTCATGAGGCCACAAAGTTTTTCCCAAAATCCTCCAGGGCCGCCTTGATCTGGGTCGCCAATTCATCGCTGATGACCTTTTTTTCCTCAATTTCCTTCTCGATTTCGTGTCGTTTTGTCGCAAAATAACCCAACATGGCCTTCAAATAATCACCCACCTTGGCCGCAGGAATCCCATCCACATACCCTTGAGTCGCCGCAAAGATGGAGAGGACCTGCTGGGCCACAGGCATCGGGACATACTGTCCCTGCTTTAAGACCTCGACCAGCCTGGCCCCGCGATTGAGTTGGGCCTGCGTCGCCTTATCCAAATCGCTCCCAAATTGGGCAAAGGCCGCCAGCTCGCGATACTGCGCCAACTCCAGGCGCAGGGTCCCCGCGATCTTCTTCATGGCCTTGATCTGGGCATTCCCTCCAACACGAGAGACAGAAAGTCCAACGTTAATAGCAGGTCGGACCCCTGAATAAAAGAGATCGGAGTCGAGAAAAATCTGTCCGTCCGTGATGGAAATAACATTCGTCGGGATATAGGCCGAGACATCGCCCGCCTGGGTCTCAATGATCGGCAGTGCCGTCAGAGATCCCCCCCCTTCTTCACGACTCATCTTCGCCGCGCGCTCCAGTAAACGAGAATGCAGGTAGAAGACATCTCCGGGATAGGCCTCACGACCCGGAGGACGACGGAGCAAGAGTGACAGCTGACGATAGGCAACGGCATGTTTTGAGAGATCATCATAAATGATCAAGGCATGCCGTCCGCGATCCCGATAATATTCCCCCATCGTGCAACCGGAGTAAGGGGCCAAAAATTGTAAGGGGGCCGGATCCGAGGCCCCCGCTGAAACAATAATGGTATAGTCCATCGCCCCCGATCGTTTGAGACGATCCACCACCTGGACCACGGTGGACTGCTTTTGACCGATGGCGACATAGATGCAGATCACATCGCCGCCCTTTTGATTAATAATCGTGTCAATGGCGATGGCCGTCTTTCCCGTCTGCCGGTCACCAATGATGAGCTCGCGTTGCCCCCGACCAATCGGGACCATGGAGTCAATCGCCTTGAGACCCGTCTGCAGGGGTTCCTTGACGGACTGTCTCTTGACGATCCCGGGGGCCTTGACCTCTATCTTTCGAACCTCCTGGGTCTTGATGGGCCCCAATCCATCGATGGGTTGTCCCAGGGCATCCACAACACGACCAATCATCGCCTCACCCACGGGCACGGAGGCAATCTGTCCCGTCCTTTTAACAACATCCCCTTCCTTGATATGAATGTCTTCTCCCATGATGGCGATCCCGACATTGTCCTCTTCGAGATTGAGGACGACACCCTGGACACCATCTTCAAAGGACACCAACTCTCCCGCCATCACCTTGTCCAAACCATGAACACGAGCAATCCCGTCTCCCACGGCCAAGACGGTGCCGACCTCGGAGATCTCTATACCCTTGTCGTAATCCTTGATCTGTTGGCGTATGATCTGACTAATTTCTTCGGCCCTGATATCCATTCTTACTCCTTCCATTCCTTGAAAAATCAAACCGGTTTCTGAATGATATTTTCGCGCACCCTCATCAGGGCCGAACGAATCGACCCATCATAGACACGACTATCCATTTGCAAAATCAAACCTCCCAGGATGCTGGGATTCTGCTTAATCGAGGCCATGATCTTTTTCCCCGTAATCCTTGACAATATTTCCTCGATTTTTTTGGCCTGCTCAGGACTCATCTCTTGAGTCGCTGTGACAGTAGCCCGCATGATCCCTTGATACTCATCATGATGGGCCTCATAGGCCTTCTGAATCTGCGGCAGGATATCGATACGCTCCTTATCCATCAAAAAAAGGATAAAGTTCTTGATTGTTTCCTTGAGTTTCATTTTTTCACAAATCTCCAAGGCCGCTTGTTTGCGCTGCCTTCGGGGACTGGCCTTATTGGCCAAGGCCATCAGGCTCTTTGGATCCCGGCGGAAGATCATCGCAAGAGAATCCAGATCTTTTCCATACTCGGCCAACAATCCATCTTCGATGGCCAGGCCCGTAAGGGCCTTGGCATAACGGCGTGGCAGGGAACCTTCTATCATGAAAGGCCTCCTTGTACTGTGTCTTTTTGTTCCTGTAATTGCTTTAAATAATCATCCATCAAGCGTTTTTGATCCTGGGGTGTCATTTTTTCAACGATTGCCTTTTCTGCATATTCAATGGTCAGACGAGCCATCTCTTTTTTGATCAGTTCTTTGGTCTTGCGAACTTCTTGCTCGACTTGTCGCTTGGAGTCTTCCTTGAGCCTTTCGATGAAGATCTCGGCGCGTTTTTTCAAGTGCTGTTTTTCTAAGTTTCCTTCATCAGAGAGACTGGCTATGAGGGTCCTGGTCTCTTGCTCGATTTGGTTCATTTTTGCCTGACAATGACTGAGACCCTCCTCCGCCTCCCGGCGCAACTTCATGGATTCCTCGATATGAAAACCAATCTCATTGGCGCGAATCTTCCAAAAATCCCTTAAGGGTCGTCTCAGCAATACGATCAGTATCGTAAGAAAAACGGCAAAATTAAATAATTTCCAATAAAAAATTGAGTCCATGGGTATCAAAACTCACTTGGAGGCCAACATCAATCGCGCGATTTCTTTGGACATCTCTTGAGCTGTCTCTTCCAAGTCGATAATTGCTTGTCTTTTTTGAGATTCCAAATCTTGGCGAATCTTGGAGATCGCCTCTTCTTCGGCGGACCGGGCCTCTTTGACGAGTTGAGAATAAATAGCCTCCCCTTCTTTGGAGAGACGCTCTCTTTCCCGATTGCCTTTCAAACGGGCCTCTTTTATCTTTTCTTCATATTGAACAAGGATTTTTTCTGCTTCCTTGGTGAGAATCTGGGCCCTTTCCTTTTCTCCCTTGGTCCGCTTTTTCCGCTCCCTTAAAATTTTTAAGGTGGGACGAAAACCGCCAAAATGGAGAACCCCCAGGACCAACAAGAAAATGGCCCACTGAATCAACAAGGTGTCGTCAGGCAATAGACTAATCATGATATGGTATGACTCAACTGATGGCTCATCCTCGTGAATGAAAAGCGGAATCCCCGTACCATGCGGGGAGGCAGGCTGTCAAGTTGCGCGGGATTCTTTTGGGAGATCAACGGCGTGAAGGACCCCCTTGCGCCCCATCTTGCAGGTCCCCTCAAAGACGACACCTTCATCAATGACAAGGGTGTTGGCTGTGATCTCACCCTGAACCATGGCAGGGGCATGCATTTCAATCCGATCCTTGGCTGTAATGGTCCCTTTGACCTCTCCATGGATGACGACAGAACCGGCATCGATCTTGGCATCGACCTTTGCCCCTTCACCGATAATAAGGGTCCCGTCCGAGAAGATCTCACCCGTCAATTTACCATTGATACGAACGGTCCCTTCAAAACTCATTTTTCCCTCAAATTCACAACCCTTTTCAAATAAACCTGTCAGTGAATTGTCTTCAATAAAATTGTCTCGTTCCCCGAACATACGTGCCTCCTTCATCATCATATCACCGTCCCCCTTATTTACAGAACGTCATAAATGCCATTATCCTGCGTTGCCCTCCTCACGAGGCCCTCGACGTACCATCTAGTACGCCTCGGGTCTCGCTCGTCGGGCAACGAAGTAGCCCCTCTTTATGGGGCGCCTTGGCTAAAGCCATTTCTGACGTTCCGTGACATATGACGTTATGTCTATAATCCCGAAGAACGCGTGATCTGTTGATAGATCCGATTCAAATCCTCCAGTGAGTAATAATCAATGATTAACTGCCCCTTTTTGTCGGTCCCCTTCAGTCGGACTTGGGTCCCAAGGGACTGCCTCAACCCATCCAAAACCGATTTTTGCTGTGCCGTCAATACTTCTTTTTGATGGGTAGGAACGCCAGCCTTGGCCAAGGGTCTGACATGGGTGGCCAGATTTTCCTCCAACTCCCTGACAGACCAGTGTTTTTTCACGATTTGATCGGCCCAATAGATCTGGCGCTCAATCTCAGGGATAGAGAGGAGGACCTTGGCATGGCCCACAGAAAGGGTCCCCTCCTGGATAAAATCCTGAATCTTGGGGGGGAGTTTCAGGAGGCGGAGGGTGTTGGCCACACTCGCGCGATTTCTCCCCACCTTGTCCGCCACATCCTCCTGCGTCCAATCACAGGTCACCATCAGGTCCTTGTAACCCAAGGCCTCTTCAATGGGATTCAAGTTTTCTCTCTGGATATTTTCAATGAGCGTCGTGATCATGCGCCCTGACAATTCCTCTTCACGAACAATCACGGGGACTTCCTTCAAGCCGGCCATCTTGGACGCACGCAGGCGCCTCTCCCCCGAAATAAGTTCATACCCCTGCCCCTTGATCGTCACGAGGAGGGGAATAATCAGACCCCTCTCACGAATCGAATCGGACAACTCCTGTAAGGCCTCAGGGGCAAACTGCCTCCGTGGTTGGTGTGGATTGAGGGCGATCCTCTCAACAGGGATCTTGCGATAAGGACCTTCAGAGGCAGGGGAATTTTCCTGCGCGTGGATCGGGGACGGTAACGGGGAGGCCGGTTTTTCAAAAACGGGGGCCTCCTTCTTTTCTGCCTGCCTCTGGGTCAGTGCGTTGGAGAGTGAGGCACGGACACCGGGGATGAGAGAGGCCAGGCCACGACCGAGGGCCTTTCGTTGTTCCATAATCTGTCTCCTTCTTTTTTAAGTCAATTTCTCATGCCGACTGTCGCAACAAACCCTGTTCCTGCCCTGGCCCTTGGCGTTCTAAAAACTCACGGGCCAGCTCCAAATAACACTGTGTCCCCTTGGATCGCACATCATAGAGGAGGATGGGCTTCCCATAACTCGGGGCCTCCGCAAGACGGACATTCCTGGGGATGACTGTTTGATAGACACTTTCCTTAAAATGGTTCTGGATCTCGAAGACGACCTGGCGCGAGAGGTTGTTTCGGGCATCAAACATCGTCAAGAGGATCCCCTCGAGGGAGAGCGATGGATTAAGCGACCCCCTCACCAGATCGATCGTATGCATGAGCTCAGAAATCCCCTCAAGGGCAAAGTACTCACACTGAACGGGGACGAGGACGGCATCCGAGGCCACCAAGGCATTGATCGTCAAGATACTGAGGGAGGGGGGGGCGTCAATAATGACATAATCATAGCGATCCCTCAGTGGGGCCAGGGCCTGTTTGAGGCGATGTTCCCTCTGATCCATAGAGATGAGCTCGATCTCGGCCCCCACGAGCTCCGGCGTTGAGGGGAGGAGGTGAAAGGTCTGCATCATGGTCGGGATGGAGGGCTCCTGGAGGGTCCCCTCCCCCAACAAAACAGTATAAGTATTTGGAATTATTGATCTTTTGTCAAATCCAAGGCCGCTC